>JAGWFW010000009.1:26983-39797 GCA_028867735.1 Nitrososphaerota archaeon | reverse complement strand
CTTATTTACAATTGTTATGTTGTACCGTGCAATGAGAGAAATCAACTTCAAAAACAACATAAAAACATCAACGAACGTCATAGCTTCGTTAGTATTTGTTTTACTCATGTTGTCGCCTACAATGATTATTCCAAATGTAAATGCAGTAAAACAAAGCCCATTAATAGACCAGATTAATGCCAACTTGGAAGCAAATCCTGTTTCTGCGCCTAGCATATCAGAAGAACAACAATTACAGAAAATTGTATTTTCAGATGGTCAAGTCCAGAAGATTGTAAATGGCAGACCATATTCAATTATGGCAATAGGATTTACAGGCTATGCAATATACAATCCAATAAAATGGAATCCAGTAGTATCGATCAATGTGGCAAATACTACAGAGGTATCTGTAACGGTTGACAATACAACTAATTTAGTGAAGAGAGTTACATCTGAACCTTTAACGAAACTAACTTGTTGCTCTACAGGACCGGGTTATTCAACTGATGAGTACAAAGGAACAAGCAATCCGCTTGGGCTGTATGCAACAGCATCGGCTGTATCGTACAATGTAAGTATTGGCAGCATGGATGGGCCAGTCTTTCTTCTTCTAAATGGCCAAGAATACAATCCAAGCGGGAATGCCTGTAACTCGACTAATGTTTACAATGGATATTGGGCTCAGGTCGGATTTTGGTATAAACCTTCAGGGAGTCCAGCATATGTAGGGACGGTTGCAGATACTGCCTCAGGTTGTAACGATGTAGGAACTGGTGTATCTTACAACCCAAGCGACACGTACATTTTCAAGATCATTCCACAAAGTACCAGCCCAATCCAGTGGAAAACTACTATCACGGATGTACAAAACAGTGGTAATACATACACCCTGCCGAGAACAGGAATGCATTACGCTGTTATGCAAGGTAACACTTCTACCACCTCAATGTGGGTTGAGAGTTGGAATTCACAAAGTGTCACTAGCTGGAATGGTAGGTTTGGCTCCAGTCCTTCAGCAAACGCCTATTATTACAACGGAGCATCCTTTGTGAATTGGCCCAATGACAAACAGCATGACGATACATGTAACAGTGTCAACGTGTATCCATGGGCTCATCAAGTAATGGGCAGCACTAGTTTGGCAAGTGGAGGAACAGGAACTTGGAATATGTCCACCATGGCATCATATGCATATGGGTGTTAACTCCTCTTTTTTTTGTTTTCAATCTTTTAGATCGTCTAACGTTCTTCCGCAACTGTTTTTCGCGTTTCCTCTACCTACTTCTTTATAGCCTGAAATCTCTTTTCTTTCCAGTATTCCTTCATGCTTTCTATGATGGTAAACACATAGAATTTCCAGATTCTTCAACGACCAGTCTGACAGATTGCCGTTCTTGTGATGGGCAGTCAGGCCCTTCCTTGCAGTTTTTCCCTCCTTCCTGCATTTTTTACACGCGACTCCAAAGTATTCGAAAATGATGTACTGGTTAAATCTTCTCCTTTTTGGCTTTATGAGATCCACGTAATACATGCTTTCAGTGTAGCCCAAAACTTTTGTCAAAATAGAACTCTGGAATTGTTTCTTATGAAGAAATACTATGAAAATATGCATAATTTTTTAAATGATATGTATCCGATACCAATCAAGAATGAAAATTGCCTACCTAAGAATAATCATAGTCATCATAGCATTGTCAGGAATTTTTCTATCAGGGATTTCAGTCTATGCTTTATGGATACCATTAACCACACAGCAGTTACTTGAACAGACCAAAACAATCTTTGTTGGAAATATAACCGATGTCACACCTGTTGATGTACAATACCAAAGCCAGTGGTCAAAAAACGGAACATTAAAGCAAAATGTAGGTCCTGAAACAATGACGTTAGACCAATACAATGTACACGTTGAGGAATTTCTAAAAAATCCACAGAACTATAATACAATAAAGGTTCGTCAGGCAACTGTGGGAGGAGTTCCCACCGGTCCGTCTACAATAGCTGGATTTAAAGTGGGTGACAGGGTTGTGTTCTTTCTTCCAAAATATGAAAACCAAACCCACTTTCCAATGCAGTACTTGCCAGAATCATTCGAGATTCCACAATCTTGCAATGGACATGATGTGCTAGCACAAAAGAGAATCATAGGAAGCAACAATTTCACTGTGACTCAAGGCGGCATCAAGGTAGATTATAATAATTTTACAGTAAACAAACCAATCAAGTTTCTATATGCAAGGGATGTGGGAACCATTTTTGGAAAGAGTTTTGATGTAAAGGTCGATATAGCCAAGGTTAAAGATCAGGGATCTCCACTTGTATTCAGTCAAGAGATTCATGCTGGATCAAAACCATGTCAATGGGTAACATCAGCATCATGGGAGTTTATTCCAAAAGAGCAAGGCAAGTATATGATGACTATATGGACAAAAGAAGGCAATGAGACAGGAGGAGGCATGTCTCAAACTCCATTTTACGTCAAATTTGATACAGGCGCTCTCAATCACACGTCCCCACTGGAACAGTTCAGGTCAGGAATCAAAGCAAATGATATTACTTGTACAAATAATCTCCAGTTAATCTTCAAAGTAGACGATGGCTCTCCTGCCTGTGTAACACTTGATACTGCAAATATTTTGGTGGAACGCGGTTGGAGTCATTTGCCATAAAACATTTTAAGACCAGTTGTATTATTGCAAATACGCAAAAAACCACTGCAAAAAAGGCGGTTTCGGGCGCTATAGAAGACGGAGACCACTAGACACGCTGATTTTAATTCCTAATTCTGGCTGTATTTACTAACTTCTGTTATCTCGGCCATACAGATTCTTGTGGTCATCCAAGTCAATTAGGAAAACTATTTTCTTTTGTACATCAACATAATAGATTAAACTATGAGATTTAGTAATATGTATGCCAAAACAATTTTGGAATCTGCCATGTTTGAGTTCTCCCAATAACCGTGGGTCATCAGCAGACTTTAGTTCATTAATAAACATTTTGTAATTCTTGATTAATGGTTGATTACTTTTGAATTTCTTTAATTTCCTATCTATTGTATCATCAAGAGGTTGAACAAACCACAAGGATTAATCTTCTAAGACTTCCTCAATATGTTTTATGTATTCATCTGGCGTATACTTCTTACCAGTAGCTTTACCAGATTCGATCTTTCTGATTTTTTCTTCAATCTCAGGAGAGAGTTCTGGCATTTCTTTTGCCTTCTTTGTAGAAGACTGCATGTACTAACTAGTACTAACTTCTTATTATTGGTATTCTTGGATAGTTACGCATTCATGCAAAATGCGCTTATAAACAGTGTCTAGACGGAACCTGAGATGATCCATATGTGCTGAATCCCACTAGTTCTGCATTTTATGCAACTCGACTTCAAAATTTTATTTATTGTGGGATTACAAAACGCTTATAGACCCTCCCGCGCTTGGAATATTTGCAATATATCACTACGAACAAATCTTATACGCCTCAAATTGAATGAAGGTAACTAGGTCCATTATACCGAGATAGACATTTACAATTCAAAGAAAAGGATCGAGTATGCAAGTATGGGTCTTGGCAACAACTGCGATATACAATACGATTGTAATATTTAGTAGGATTTGCGAGAACCTTAAACTTCATACGGTAAAAAACCATGAAGAACGCCGTGTTATAGTTAGTGAATAAAAGCCTATGTCAAACAATTCGTATAAAAATTCAGCGATGATACAAGTTACTTGGCGCCTTCACATAATCAACTGGCAACATGCCATTTGAATCAAAGTTGCTCTGAACGCTTGGGTCAGCTGCTCCATATTGTATGTTCAAATCTTCATTTACATGTACCATATCAGCACGGGTTATCGAGGCAGTTTTTGAAAATTCTTGTATGGCTTGATCCCAGGTGCCGCCATTATCAAGAACCTGTTTCATTGCGGCGTTTCCAGCATCAACTTTCTGAGACATGTAATCGAATTCTCCCCAGAAAATATTCTGTGCCGCAGTATCGTTTACAGAAGAGACAAAGCCTTCAAATGCCGCCTTTGGAGTATGATCTGCATTTTGCTGCCCTAACGCAGTAAAAGCTTCTTGTTCTAGTTGGCCAGCAAGCTCTCGCTGATGTTCAATTTGCATTGAAGCAATGTCCGGAGCCCTCTGATCTTGTTGTATCTGTACTGCGTGTTTTTTGAAAGACTCGATCTCACTTAGAATCTTTTGGGCAAGAGGGTTATTTTTTATCTCATCACCGGTTAGCACGTGAGATCCAAAAGATGAAGGCGTTTGTGCAAAAGACAGTCGTTCCACACTTGATGCAAGTAATATAATTCCAACTATGACGAAAAGACTATATCGCATTGTGTCAGTATGACAAATTTTTGCATAAAAGAGGTTTGGAAAAAAGTTCTAGAACGGTATTATGTGACTTGATTGTCACAAATTATTGGAGATGTAAAACTGCATACTCACAAAATTGATAGATTAGTACAATCATGGTTACCCATAAAGCCTATCTGCATCAAGGTAGGAAATGGGTTGCATGATATGCCTAGTGGAGAGATCTTGACATGTTAAATGAAGAAGATCTGATGAATAGAATCACTAAAGTAAGATATCTCAGGGAGGAATGCTTCAAGTATCTAGAAGAGTCCTCGCAGGAGATGCTTGCCCATCAGCTCATCTACAGTATAGCAAAATTATCATCTGAGAAGATGGGGCCTGTCAAGCTTGGAGAGATTGCACAAGACATATTTTCAATCTCTGACAAGGCAAAACAAGATAACATCCGTCTTACAATAGAAAAAACCCTGTTAAAATGTGGAATTGTTGAAAAACTTCGCTATGCACCAAATGATGTAAGGTACATCATGACAGGGTACCGGTTCCAGAAGACCAAAAAGATTGAAAGCTTTAGAGGCGATACTAGCGAACCAGTAGGAGAGGTTTTTGAACTACCAAGATCTGGCTGGCCGATTTCTGATGAATACTTTATCTTGCGAGCCAAAAAGGAAGGATTTGTTGAGGCATTAAAAAAAATTAATTCTGACTATGACTCTGGAAAGATACCAAAGGGATCTTACGAGATCTTATTGCATATGATGAACGAAAACGTTAACCGATTTACAAAGAAAATAGAGGCCAAGTACAGTGAACTAGACGAGCTGGTGGGGAAATAAATTGAAATCAAGTCCGTTTCTCCTCTGTTTGATATTATTTGGCATGATGTTTGTTCCAATATCTTCTTACGGGCAAACGCCACCTGTATCTAAATCTGAAGTTACTTTGAAAGTAAGTTATGCAAATGACACTGCACAATCATATACCGTAGTCTTGAACATGCAGGAAAAATATGCTGTATCACAGAGTTATTCTTGGGTGCGAGATTCTAACAGCAGATTCAATTTGCAGGCTTACTCCATTGATAATTTGCCATACAAAACAATAGAACGAATTGCACGAGGAAACTTTACCTTGGATATTCCAACTGATTCAAGTCACTCTGTTGTATTTCTAGCAGTTGTACAATACCCAATCGAGATAAATGGAACCAACTCTGCTGTTTTTTCTCCATCATCCCCAACAAACGATAACTGGTTTGATCTAAATTCAAATGTTACAATATCCATTCCTTATATTGTAAAACTAGACCAAAATTCAAGGGAACAGCTAACGACTTGGTCGCTTGACGACTCGTCAAATGAACAAATAACAAGACAAGAGAATGGCACCTTTAGCACATCCCCTATAAGCATGTCCGGTCCACATATGGTAGATTTTGGATACGTAACACAATATTATGTTAACGCACTTTCTGAATTCGGTCATCTTACAGGAATTGGTTGGTATGATTCAGGTAACACAGCAACGATATCTGTGGTACCAAGCCAAGACATTCCGATAGGTCATGTATTTGCCGGATGGCAAGGTGCGATAGGCTCTTCAAATTCAATTAATGTCATAGTAGATTCACCAAAAACGGTTACGGCCAACTGGAGAGATGATTACAGTATGATCGTAATCATTGGGGTCATTATTGTAGGTGCTGCTGGCTCTGCCGCTATCTACAAAAAGCGTAAACCACGTACGACCGTACAGCCAAAAGCAGAGATGCAAAAAGAGGAAATGGTATCACTTGATGTACAAACTGTCCAGCCCGACAAGATAGACAGTAATTATGCAAAGGAGCTTTCAGATTATATCTTGCAGAAATCCATTGAAAAACTAGACTCATTCCAGACTCTGGGAGTTCTATCTTTGCAAAGGCATGCCAAATTAAAAGAACATCTCTCTCAGGACGAGTCAGATCGGTAGAACTTAAACTAATTTCAGATATTTACATGGTTCGAACATTCGAAATAAAATAAAATACAAAATAGGAACAAAAATCGCGACATTCGAAATCCTTATTTAAATAGACTGTAAGAAAAGCAAAAACATGGAGAAAATCATCCTAGCAGTACTGTTTACATCATCATTACTGGCAAGTTCCGCCCTGATCAATGTCGATGTGTTTGCTACCGACGGTGGGAGTTCTGCCTTGGAACTGATTTTAAACCAATCCAAGGCAGAAGCAGACAGAAATATTGCCAATCTACAAAATGCTAGCCTTACTGTGCCTGAGGCAGCGAATTCAACATACCACAACGGTCTAGCAGAATACAAAACTGCAATTAGCTTGGTCAACACCGATCTTCAGGGAGCAAAGACACATGCATTCAAGGCGATGGACCTATTCACAAATACCATACAGCTAATCAGGCAGCAAAATAGTACCTCAAGTGACGCAAACCAAACGGCCGTATTGGTGCAGAGCATAACAGATTCTCAGAATAATTCAGCACAGATTAGAGCCCTTGCCCAAGCAAACGGTGTGTCTACATCTATCTTTGGAGATTATGACACTGCAATAAATGCGGCCAACATTGCCATTGCAAATGGCGATTTCCAGTCAGCAACGCAGCAACTTTCCATTGCTCAAAACTTGCTTGACAAGATATACCAGCAATTACAAAACCGAGCACAAGCAAACCTTGATTCTAGGACAAATCAGTTCCTTAACAATACTGAGGCAACACTCTCCAGGATGATAGAAAACGCAAAATCCATTGGTCTTTCCCAATCCACAATAGACGCTCTTCAGAGCGAGCTTGACAAACTACAGAGCGCAAATACAACAAGCGAAATAATTGATACTACAAACGAATCAAGCCAACTTCAGGACACAACAGATCAATACAACAATCAAAGATTAGCCAATTTTGATAAAGAATCATCACACATACAGCAGGAGATAAATGTACTACAAGGGGTGGCAGACAAAAACAGTTTACAGCTTACAGGGCTTGCACAGCTTTCCCAGACACTTGACGATCTAAAACAAAAGATATCTAATGGCCAGACCGAGGATGCTGCTTCAGAGCTAGAACAGGAAGATTTTCTTTTGACAGGTATGAATGATGTTGTAAATGGAGCACCATTCATAGTGCAAGATATCAATGCCGCAAGGAATATGTCGCAAACTCTCCAAAACAAGGCTCAAACTCAAAATGATTCTGATTCTCTTAACAACATTGATCAGGCAAATCAATTACTAGACAATGCATATTCAACAGTACTCAGCGCTACTTCTTCAGACGACCTAAAATCAGCAAGAGATACGCTCGCACAGGCACAAGACATTCTAAACAGTGTAAAAGATGTTCTCAACAACAATCCAAATCTACAGTCAAGCAACCAAACTAATGGGACAGAAAGCAACCAAACTAATGGGACAGAAAGCAGCTCTACTAACAGTTCCAGCACCAATTTGAACCCCCCAAGCGAGAATTCAACGAATTTGAATGAATCAGGTAACAATTCCACGAACAGCTCAGATCAATCAGGTAGTACGCCTATTAATGATGACAATTCGACTGGATAAAACATTTGTAACCCCATTGATATCATATATCGAATTATAACATAACAAGAACCCAGTCTTACCATTTGTCAAGGAAACACTTGCAATTCTCATTTTTGTGGATATCGATGTATGGATGATTTTTTAGAATTCTACCTCATAATTAGCGGTTCGATGGTTCGAACCAAAAACTAGGCACAAAATTTTATGGTGGCGAAAGAATTCCATACGATCCTCGAAATCCCTGCTTATCTAATTAGTGAAATGTAATAGAGAGTGAAGATGGCATACAGAAACACCTTGCAAATCATCGGCGACATATTGGAGGTGGCCCATGAACACGGCATGGAAGGTGCAAATGCATCAAGACTACTTACCAAGGCAAACCTCTCATACAAGACATATCAAGGATTTGTAGGAAAGTTACTTCAATCCGGGCTACTAAACACGGTACAACCTGATAGCGAGAACAGGGCATATGCCCTGACAGAAAAGGGAAGAATATACCTTTCAAAATATGAAGAGTTTGAATCCATGGCATCTTCTTTAGGCCTATTTACTTCCTAGTCTGTCATGATAGACACATAAAGAATCCTTAAGAATTTCTGATTTGATTAGCAATTGATGCAAAGTGGGAAATTAATCTGGAGCCTTATTCTTGCATCGATTTTTCTTGTTCTACAACCACTAACTCAATTAGTTTATGCAGAATACAAAGAGCTAAACCTACAGATAACTGTCTCACAGGACCAGGCAAGGGTTGTAGAGCAGATAAACCCAAGGACTATTGTATCGACAATCACAATTCAGGCTATTTCTTCTGATATATCGCATGTCTTGGCTACGGATCAGGATAATGTAGTACTTGCAACCTCCCAGTCTGGAAATATGATAAGAATTGATACGCTCGGGGCAGCTCATGTGACACTTACCTACAATGCCAATATTGTAACCAAAAATTCTGGCGTTTCGACAATCAGTTATAACAGCAGTAATATCGAGTCTACAGTGGTTCTTCCATTGGTGTCTGATATTGTATCAGTTAACAATGTTCCAAATGATATTAGCAACAATAAGATTACAATGCCAGCCGGTATCGTATCGATAAGCTATGTTACCAGAATGGTAACCGAAAATACGCTTACTGCAACTTGGAACGGAACAAACTATGAAGTAAATGTCATAACCGCATCAAAGCTGGAAAAGTTTGGGTTTGACCATAAATCAAGGAATATTGCATTCACAGTTGATGAACAAGCCCCAGCACTTGTAATTTTACCAAAAACTTTGCTAGGAGGTCAGTACACTGTTACCCTAAATGGCAATACTACTACATTCAAGGACTATTATCAAAATGCGACACATTCGTGGATAAGAATCGACCCCTCATCTAGTGGCACGATTAAGATAACAGGCACTACTGTCGCTGTTCCAGAATTTCTTTCTGTACAGATGCTGGTCTTTGCCATGTCAATGATTATTTCCTTGTTTGTAGTGGCGCAAAGATTCTCATGGCTAAAATAGCATCATTGTCGAATGCTTTCTAGTAACAAGTTTAGCAATCCCTTGTTACTAGAAATTTCTATATCAGGGTAACAATTTAACATCCATCCGTTTGTTACTCTGTAGAAGCTCAAATTGTTACATGCTGTGTTGTATTCGTATTTTGAATTATCAAGTTTCCAATCAAACCCATTTGATATGGTGGAAAGTGGATATTCATGTCCTTTTACAAGCGTAACTGTGTTTGTTCCATAGTTGACCTTAACCTCTGCATATAGAGCGTTTGGATAAAGATAGACTACATTTGTATGAGATGTGATTGCATTGAACTCTGTTTGAGTCACGTATTCGTTATGTAGTACAATGACATTTTTATACTGCTTTAAGATGGAAGGATTCTTGTCAACATCAGCATCTGTAATAATATCAAAACCAAGCGAGGACAAGACAAGAAAGCCTTGCCCACTTGCAGAATAAATTGGGAATGGCTTTGATGGCAATAGTACGGTAAGACATCTCAAGTCGCAATGTTTACTGTAATAATAGTAAAATCCCTTTTCTCCATATGCGGCCTGGGTAAAAATTGGATAAATGACTACTGTCTTAGACTTGAATTTCGGCCCAAAATGGTCTGCACTTGATTTCGAAAATGATACAAGCTGTGCAGATGCAAAACTTGACTGTAAACTGATTGTAATTACAACAAGTAACACAAGGGAAAATATTGTTGCGAACCTGAATTGCATTTTAACAATAACACTTTCAAAAATAAAAAGCAATTTGGAAAAAAGTTCAGCACAATCTTCCTCAGAGTTTTTTCAAATGATTTTTAGAATAGAACTTTTTTCCAAACCTCTTTTATGCAAAATTATGTTACAGGTCAACCAATGACAAATAGTAAGGTAATGGTATTTGCAGTCGCAATTTCTGCAATGCTATCAATGTCGCCGATTTTGATAAATTCGGAATCGTTGCCATTTATGGCATTTGCAGCAGACTACAATACACAAAACGGATCAGACGAGACATACGTTAACGGAACATCTCATGACGGAACGGTGGTAGTCAACATAGCTTCTGGAGCTCCAACCGCAAACGAGTCTCTGCCTATAGTGATATACTTTACAGATCCTAACGGGACTGCAATTGACAACATGCATTATTCTATAACGGCAGACCAGAACGGGAACCAGTTACTGTCACTTCAGCATGTCTTCCTCAATAAGGGCATGACACAGCACAACACTGCACCACTCACTACAAACGATCCTGTCAATGTCCAAGTTACAATACTTGGAATAGGTCTTGCATATGACCAACCACACTGGACAGGCCCAATTGGAGACGTCATCGACCTCCAGATAGGCACCACACAAACAACGCTATCAGTAGCTGCAGATCAGCCATCATATCATCATGGAGATACTGCAACAATTAGCGCAACACTTCGTGGCTACGGTCAGGGAATAAATGTTGGAATAACAGTATCAAATCCATCTGGAGATGTAATAGTATCACGAACCGTACCTACTGATCAGAACAAAGTTGCACAAACACAATTTAAGATTCCTGATAGCTATGCTGATGGAACATACAGTGTTGTGGCAACCGCGGATGTAGGTGGTATGACATACAAGGATACAACCCAGTTCTCCGTTGAAGGAAGCCTAGCAAGCTTTACCATCGTATCAGTAGAGGCAACAGATCAGAGTGGTAATCCAGTTTCGTCATTTAGCAGGGGTTCCACAGGATATGCAAAGATTACTGTTTCTGCAGACTCTAACCAAACTGCCTTGATAACGACCGACCTCTTTGACGCAAACTCTGTAAGTCTTGGGGTAGGTTCTGTCAAGACAAACCTTGGTGCGGGAGAATCTCAGATGATAGTATCATTCTATGTTCCAAAGGATGCGGTGGTAGGCACTGCAATCATGTATGGTAACGCATTCTCTGATTGGCCAAGCAACAACGGTACGCCGTTAACCGACGAAGTCTCAAGCTCTGTAGAGATCCAGTAAAGATATGGCTCACAGGCTACTCCCTTCTTTTTTTCACGAAAAATATCTTGCTATTTTAGGATTAACGGCAGTTAGTTTGTTATCTTTTGGATTATCGCAATCATTTGCACAAACAACAATTACACTTGATACAACTAGGAATTCTTACGGACCTGGTGATTTAATTGAGGTAAAGGGTCAGGTGATGGATTTTCCAAACAAGCTTGTTGCAGTTCAAGTCAAAGACCCAAGCGGAAATACCATTATGGTGCGGACTATAAAGACTGATGGAAACGGTAACTTTGTAATACAATTTAAACTTCCGTCTACTGCAATAGTAGGAATTTATAAAATCACAACTAATGCAAACATTGCTGGAAATGTTATAGCGCAAACTAAACAAATAGCTGAAACTCCCACCGTGCCAGAATTTAGTTCAATGACACCTGTAGTGTTTGTAGTTGCTATCCTCTCAATTCTAGTTTTATCAATGAAAACCAGAGCAAACTTGAAAATTTGAGAACAGAAAAAACAAGTGTGCATTACTGTACAGTATAGTAGGCTGATTTACACCGTTATTGGTACAAAATATGAAAAATATGATCAAGGTTTTCATGATTCTACAAACGTGGGTCAGGAAATCGTACCAAAATGTATGTCCTCC
Source organism: Nitrososphaerota archaeon (assembly GCA_028867735.1). GTDB lineage: Archaea > Thermoproteota > Nitrososphaeria > Nitrososphaerales > Nitrosopumilaceae > Nitrosotalea. Next base: position 27,754 of record JAGWFW010000009.1, on the reverse strand, counting down.
GTGACAGCTAACACTGCTCTCATATGTCATATTTTTTGCCGGACCCTGAGCCTGTGCGTAGATCATTCTATAAAACAAGCAGTCTTTTGATATTGTAAAAGACGTTAAAGAAGAGCAGATGCGATTGGCGAGACAAAAGATTGACTATGCATGGTATAGAGTTCTTATGTTGGCATGAATCGTTGTTTTACCGCTTTATATGCAAGCAAATAGAGGCTTCAACGTTATGATGTATTTAACTAGGTGGTTATTATTGCAATAACTTTGGTAGACTCCAAATTGTAAAACTCAGATCTTCCTTAGACTTAATAGACCGAATTTGAGATTCTTTTCAATAATGGTAAGGAGAAAAACAGTAAAACCAAGAGCAAGCGGTCCAAAGAACATTACAACAGGTCTCTGTCCAAAATGCGGGACAATCGGGAAAATTTTGATTATAGGCGTGATTGGCAGCGAGAAAGGCAAATGCCAAGCATGCAACGGCGAGTTCGACCTGTAGGAAATACTGACAAAACCCTCAAAAAAATAAACCATAAATTTTTAAGATCAGATCTAGCGCAGATTGGGTGTATATGGCTCAAGACGCAGAAGAATCTATCTATGAGAGAGTAGCTAGGCTCGAAGACGAGGTTGCTATGCTACGGCACGAGGTGGACATTATGAAAGGTACAATGAGAAACAAGATAGTTAGATATGAACACAGACTAATCAAAAAGGGAACAGACGTCAAATCTATCATTGAGTAGATTTTTCCTTGATGCTTCTTATCAA
>JAGWFW010000009.1:0-26893 GCA_028867735.1 Nitrososphaerota archaeon | reverse complement strand
TGACTGTACAATCCCCATGTCCCTTATCTCATCTGGCTCGTCAGGGAGAAGGCCTAAAATCATGTTGATGCAGTGCACCGCCATCTTGTAGTTAAATGACTGCATGTAGGAGTTTTTGAGGTTTCTTGCAATTCGAACAAGTATGCTCTCAGGTTCTATCTCATTTAGATACTCTGGACTGAACTGCACTCCACTACCATAGATGTTGTCAAGCATTGTCTGCAGGTCGTCAACGTCTAGCAATACACCCCTGTTGAAGGGATCTAGTATAATCTCTTCTGAATATTTCACCAAAAAATGTCCTGGAAAACCGACTGGCTTTAGTTCAAGCCCTACGTATATTCCAAGCTGGATGTAAATTATTGACAGTGTAATTGGAATCCCGCTTTTTTTGTCAATTACTATGTTCAAAAAATTGTTTCTAGGATTGTAATAATCGTCGCTGTTGCCGACAAATCCTAGGTTGTCAAACATGTATTCGTTTAACATGGAGACAAGGTACGTCGGATTCTTCACATCAGAGATTATATTTCGCAGCTCTTCTCCCATGGAGTTTAACTTTTTCACATAATGGGTGACATCAAGGTCGGGAAACTCCAGGGTCTGGGCAAGCTTTAGGCATTTTTCCACAAGGGAATATCGCGGATTTTTTGCATACGCAACCCACTCTTCTACAAATGGATCAAAATCATTCATGTGTTCTCTTGATATAATTTTCGGGATTTTTGAGCTCTCTTGTTGTAGGAGGATTCTCAATTAGCATCTTGTATGCACCTTTGTCGATTTTTCCGGCCACATATTCTGTAAAATCCATGCCCATGCTCTTTCTTACCTGGTATGATGATATGTCAGTGTTTGCAAACGTGACAAGATAGTTGTGAAAATCGCTGTCGTCTTTTAGTATGCTTCTGACTGCAAATTCTGCCATTCCCTCCATTGTTGTAAATGCCGCATGGTGAATCTGTATTGGGACAAGCCATCTCTGGTAGATGTCAAGCAGCTGAGGTACGAATTCAAGAATCTTTGGGTCAACTGACACCTTGTTAAATGTCATCACGTCAGGTCCAAGCACCCTGACTATAAAGTTGTCAGGGTTTAGGGTGAAAAAGAGATTTGCTCTCTGCGCTACTGGGTACTCGTCTGGCACAAGTGGAAGCTGCAGGTATTCGTAGAGATTCTTCACTTTGGTACTGTCAAGGGACAAAATAATGTCTGCAAGCTCTTCGTTTATCTCATTTACCCGAGTCACCGCATTCTTGTTTGTTTCATAAAGGTTCTTTTGTATGGAATGGACTTGCTCTTCAAGTATTGTCATCTTCAAGGCACCCAAGTATCCCGAGTTTACCTGATCAAACTTTGACTCGTAGGGGGGCCCTTGCTTGTGCAAAATTATTTGAGGATAGCTTGAGAGGACAAACTTGTTTAGGTATATTGCAGACTCGTAAAAGTCCCCATACGTTGTAGATATCTGCGAGATGTATCCTTTTGCATATGTAGAATATACAAGAAACTGTCGAGTGTTATTTTTTGCAAGCTGCGCTATTTTTTTTGTATTTTCCTGAGCCAGTGCGGTAAAGAGCTCGTCTACAAATGCGGCCGAGTTTCTTGCCGGAAAGACCTTGCGGCCCTTTAGCTGCTTGAACTCTAGAAGGTCGGGGAACTCTGTCCTGTTATCAGGCACTGCAATTCCGGTAAACTGCGACACCTTTTGGGCGCTGCCTGGAAGGATTTTTTCGGATATTGTATTGATGTCGTCAAAGACTATCTTTGAGGCAAAGGCTTGTGCAGCCCTTGATTGGGATTCTTTAATCGTGTTTTCTTCTGTAATCTCGACTGAAATCTGGTCCAAGAGGGCAAACGCAAAATCTTCAAACTCGTCCATTCCAAGTTTGGATGGGTAAACCAATTTAACATTAACTTTGACCTCAAACCCAACCAAAAATCAAAAAAAGATCCCAAAGCTGGCGGAAATGTTGCAAAATGTTTCAAAATTTGAAGTTTCTGATAAGGCTGTTTGCCTATGGTTACTGGTAAACCTAGGCTGAATTATTCTCAATTTGATCTTTTTAATGTAAATTTTTCTTTTCTACTGCTAGATGTGAAAAGATTTAATCTTGATGAAGTGATAAAATCTGAAAAAAACTCACGCTCAAAACCAGAGGTTGAGAAGATTTTAGTTGGCTGTGAGCAGAGTCTGCGCGACTATGCAGAAATATCCCATCCAACGCAAAGAAAAAAATGTCGATATCATGGAAAATCCGAAATAGTTTAACTCTATCCATTTACGGAGTAATGATATTTTCAGTAATCGCGATAGGCATCAGTATAAACTCTGTATACGCACAAACCGATACCTCAACTAACAAGTTTTACGAGCCAGAGACTGCAGCAATAACTGCCTTTGCAAGCTCTGTTGCAGGCGCTGCCCCTAAAATAATAGCCGCAGGCATACTTTTGACCATCGGCCTTGTTGCAGGAAAGATAGTTGGCAGAGTGGTAGAAAAGACTGCAAGGAAGATAATGCAAAAGGCAAACGTGAAGAGCATCTCCGACGTTCATCTGGTAGAGGAGACTGTTGGCAAGTTTGATTCTGTCCGGTTAATTGCCTCCACAATAAAGTGGTTTGTCTACCTGTTCTTTGTAGTGGCAGCAATCAACGCATTGCAACTGCAGCAGCTTACTACTGCAATGACCTCGTTGTGGCTCTGGATTCCAAACCTACTGGCCTTTGTACTGATCGTCCTAATAGGATCCATAATTGCAAATTATGTAATCAAGTGGGTAAACCACGAAATGATGGTAAGACACTATGGAGGTACAAGATATGTCGGAATTGGAGTAAAGATAGTAATTTACAGCATTGTCTTTGCAGTGGGCCTGACACAGATTGGAGTAGGCCAGTCTGTGATTCCAACGCTTGTCTCTGCATTCTCGTGGAGCATTGCAATTGCCATTGGTGCTGCCATCGCAGTGGGACTTGGATTTACTCTCAAAGACGTACTGCCTGCTGCAATAGCGGGAGCCTCGACCCAGAGAACAGTCTTCAAGATTGGTCAGAGAATCAGGGTAGGAGACATATCAGGGACAATCACAGCTGTAGAACTCTTGCACATTATAGTTGCAAACGAGAAAAATGAGAGCATAGTTATTCCTACAAAGGAACTGATGAACAAGCAGGTCACTATATTGCACAAGCCAAGCAAGGAACTTGCAGTCTAAGACGCAAAACGATCTAGCATTTCTGTTTTAATTCTTGAATTACGTAAACTGGCATGTACAAAATACGGCGAGTCATTTTTTCATTTCAAGTTAGGATGGGCACAATTGGGTTCCCCCAAAGTACAGTTTGGCCCGTTTACAAATTTTATCCATTCTGAATCTGTGTCATTGTTGCCGCTCCTTACTATTACTGTACCCTCTGCCCAACTATGTGTAGGATCATAGTATCCGTATATTCCCGGTCGCTCAAACACGTACGAGTAGGCATGGCCTGGATTTAGTATGGTACTTGCAAACCATCCTTTAGGGCCGTCGTCTCGACTTCCACTTGTGATCAGATGCGTATCGGCATCATCGTTTTGCCATGTAACTTTGGAATTACAACCTACGACCAGCACCTGAGGCCTGTAGCAGGAATTGGTCAACGTGCAACTCTTCACATCCGCCTCTTTATCTATTGTAATGTAAAACTCCCTAGTGTACGAATTTTCTGATTGATATGGACAGTGAAGATATCTCTCATGGGTTCCTGCCATGTAAGAACTGGCGGCAGGTGCAATCCCAAACATTACTGCGACAAATATGGCAAGACCTGAAACCCTGACCATGATGCGATTCATGTCTGTTATTGTTCCTCAAATTATAGAAACCTTATCTTGTCTTGAGAAAAGGCATATCTTTCTGCTTTTATAATGAAAAATAATGCAGCCAGGCTGTTCTGTTCTTGATTTTAACGCAATCAAAAACTCTTTTCTCTTCTACAAGACAATCACAAGCCAGTACAATGATCCCCAAGTACTCAAATCTGTCAGGAATATTATACCAAAGGACGTACTGGAAGGAGACCTGATTCCATCGCTGCTGCGATGGTTCAAAAATTTCATGACCTGGGCTCCAAACAGGATTGCGTGCGATAAATGCAATGCGGGGGATGACTCTCCCATGCAAGTAAAAATAGAGACGGGAAATTCCTGGCAGGTGCGCAAGACCGAGATTCATACCTGCAGCAAGTGTGGCGCAGAAAGAATAATTCCTCGATACAGTGACGTGTTGAAAATTGCAGAGACCCGATATGGAAGGTGCGGCGAGTGGTCCATACTCTTTGGCGCCGTACTAAATTCCGTATCAATTCAATCACGAATTGCATACGACTATCTGGATCACTGCTGGAATGAAATCTTTCTTGATAACAAGTGGTTCCATGCAGATTCTACGTTCCAATATCCTCACTCTTTTGACAATCCGCACTATTACGAAAGAAACTGGAAAAAGCAGTACGTCTATGTAATTGCCTTTTCTCAGGACAGGATAGAGGACGTCACAAACAGGTATACGGAGCAATGGGATGCGGTTCTGTCAAGAAGGCAGGGCCTTGGAAGATCTGGAGACATTGATACTGGATCAATCTCCGACCTGCAGAGATTTTACGACTCGATACAGTCATTGTATAATGCATAGAAATTGTAATTTACTGAGATGTAACAGCAACCGGTTTTTGTCTTCCGGATTTTCTAAAGAACGCACAAGCTATGATTGCCCCTGCGCCCATCTCCATCATGGTAAAACCATAAAACGGCAACGCATAGTTTATGGTGAAAAGCACTGCACCAATCATTGTTCCGGCTGACACTGATACGTTTCGTAACACGTCATATACTGCAAACAATGCAGGCCTTCTCTCCCTTGGGGTCAGCTCAATCTGAAGGGCCTCATGTGTTGGACCATAGCTTACCCCTGTTGCAATCATGGCAAGCAATATTCCAAGTATGCCAAAAAAAGAATTCTCTAGTATGAGAAATGTTGAGAGTGGTGCTGTAGCGATGACTGATGCCAGCAGAACCTTTTTCTTGTCAAACCTGTCAGATACAATCCCAAGCGGAGTCCTGATTATGTTTGCAAGCAGGAGCTGCAGGCTCAGGATTATCCCCCACTGAAAACTGTCAAGTTTTGCAATGGCGGTTCCATAAAATATCAGATACGGACCTGTTGTGGAATTTGCTACTATGACTAGCACATAGGCTGACAGCAGTGGAATCAATGCCTTTGGCAGCCTGGCAAGATTAGACCAGAAATCCCTTGTATATTGGAGAGCAGATTCTTGCGGCTCGGGCTTGTTGTATGCAAATTGTCTGTGTTCTACCTGTGTCATGTTCGAGTCTTTCTCGCGCAAGAACTTGACTAGCAATATTGTAGAGATTGGCGATATTGCAAGCGCAACTAGTGCCCCCGCTCTGAATCCGTCAACTGTTCCCATCGCATGCACCAGATATCCTCCAACAAGAGGCGCAAACATGGAGGGCAGCGTGGTAAGCGTTTGGTAAAGCGACAGTTGCGCAGTCCTGCTTTTTTGCACCGTGGCGTCAGATACCATCTGTCGCCAGGCAGTAGAGCCAATCGCACCTGTTGCGCCAATCAATACAGGAATTGAAAGCACGGTCCAGCTGTTTGAAAAGTAATAGCCAAAAATCACGGCAGGTCCTATCCATGATGTCAGGATTACAATCCTTTTGAGGCTGTATCGGCCTGCAATTGCTCCGCCTCCGATGGTTGCTGGTATTCCAATCAACGTGGCAAACGTTGTGATTATTCCGTACTGGAGGACAGTTCCTCCAAGTGAGGTAAAATAGATTGGTAGAAATGAGAGCGCTACATTGCTTGCACCTGAAATTGACGTTGCAATGACAAGTGTGGCAATGTTTCCTCTTGGAATGATCTCTTTCGTACTGTATCATGCACTAGACTGTTCTTTAATTTGTTGGGTTGAAAATAGCTGCAAATAAGATCACAGGCATGTCAAAAACTAAGTGCGTACTGTAAGTGTTTTACATATTCTACTTTACTATCAGAACAGGGCATGTTGAGTGCTGAGATACACTGCTTGCCACGCTGCCAAGCAGCAGTTTCTTAAATCCTCCCAGTCCGCGCGAGCCCATCACTATAAGGTCTACCTGGTGTGATTCTGCAAAGGACAGCAACTCATTGACAACTGATACTCCTTCCAGGATCTCAGTTTTTGCTGATATTCCAAGGCTTTTCATTTTTGATTCAATCTCTGACACTGCGCTGGCAGCGCTTTTACGCATCAGCATCAAAGTCTCTGCATAAGAAGCTGACATTACTGGATTCATGGGTACCTGTGGTACAATGCATGATACGACACTAATTTTTGAGCTGTATTTTTTAGCCAAGTCTGTTGCAAACTCTAGCGCCCTGTTGGCAGGCTCTGACTGGTCATATGGTACCATGATGTGTTCAAACATATGCGTCTACTCTGTGTTTGTCGCTAAAGAATCTATCTGCACAAAATGTGACTTCTTTTCCACTGCGCTTTGTAAGGCGTTTTTCTGTTTGCTGGTCTAACTTGGCCAACAATCGCCCATAATATTCAGCCAGAATTTTAAATACACAAAAACATTATAAGAAAACAAGTGTAGATGTACTCGTCAGTCTTTGATGAAACCAAAAATTAAAAAAATTCTTGTACCACTTGACGGTTCCAAGAATTCTTTCAAGGGGCTAAATGAGGCAATCTATCTTGCAAGGCAGTGCGGTGCCACCATAACTGGATTGTGCGTAATACCTCTTTATACTGTAAACCTAGGGAGGTTTCTTACCCCACTTAAGAAGGAGAATGAAAAAGAAGTCAAGAAATTCATGCGCGAAGCAAAAAGAATTGCAGCTCAGAATGGAATCGTGTTTTATGAAAAAATATTGTACCGCAATGAGGTGTGGGAGATAACAGACTTTGCCTCATCAAAAAAGTTCGATATCATAATAATAAGTTCGAGAGGACTGGGTGCCATTAAAGAAGCATTTCTGGGAAGTGTTGCAAATGCTATAGTGCACAAGTCAAAGATCCCAGTACTTGTTGTAAAATAGTCACCAATCTTTTTTGAACCAAAAAGTAATACTCTTTGCTACTGCTAGAAACACGCCTATTATCGCAAATATCCAACCAATTGTGAATTCAACACTTCCAAAGAATCTCAAACTTGAGAGAATCCGGATTCTATGAGTAAAGACTCGTGACAATCAACATCTAATTTTTATCTGATTACGACATTCATAATCCGTAATGGCAAGATTAGTACGAAAAGATGCTACTGGCCCAATGGAGATCAAGGTAGGAAATGAATCCAAGTGGATCTGCATGTGTGGTTTGAGTAAAAACCAGCCGTTCTGTGACAGTTCTCACAAAAAAACTGCTGGAGAAGAACCCAGAAAACTTTACATGTATGATAAAGACGGGACAAGGTTCGAAATCAAGCAATCTGATGAAGTCTGCAAAAATTTTAGTTGATTTTTATCAAAACTTGTGAGCCTCTTGGATTTGGAGTCAAACGTCTGTATATCTAATGATTCTTTTACTCTAACAATTCTAGCTGTTTTCATATAGTTGTTTATAGTACTATGAGATAGTAATCAATTACAGTTGGGAATTTTAGCATGGTATTAAATTAGACGAGTTTAGCATCTGGCATATGAAAAAAAATGGCAAGAACAACATTGAGGTGAATGATCAAAAAAGAATACTTGTCCTAGGAGGAGGGTTTGCAGGAATCGAGGTCTTAAGAAGACTGGAAAAAAAGTTTGAAAATGATTTTACTATAGACATTAGCATGGTGAGCAAGGATAACTTTCTTCTCTTTACTCCCATGTTGCCCGAGGTGGCTTCAGGCATGATAGAAACAAGACACATAGTAACACCGATAAGAGCATTTTGCAAAAGAGCCAGGTTTTACGAGGCAACAGTAAGATCTATTGATTTTCAAAAAAGACAGGTTGTCATATCAAATGTAACGGACAACAGAAACGGACCTGAAAATTGCCATGATCAAACCTTGGATTATGACTATCTGGTGGTGTCTCTTGGCGGGGAGACTAATTTCTTTGGCATGGATGACGTCAGAAAATGTTCCTATACAATGAAAAGTCTTGGAGATGCAATTGTTCTGCGCAATCATGTCATTGACATGCTGGAGCAAGCTAGCATGGAACAAGACAGGGAATCAAGACAGAGTCTGATGACCTTTGTTGTTGTAGGAGGCGGGTTCGCAGGCGTAGAAACGGTTGGCGAATTGAACGCACTAGTCAGGGATGCAGTCAGAGACTTTTATCATGATGTAGATGTCAAGGACATACGCGTGTTTCTTGTGGATGCAGGGGGCAAAATGCTGCCCGAAGTAACCGACGACCTTTCAAAATTTGCCACGCAAAAGCTGAAAGAATCCGGAATAGATATCATCCTGCAAAACCCGGTCAGTTTGGCAACCCAGTATGACGTGAAGCTAAAGGATGGTACAGTTATAGCGACTCATACGCTAGTATGGGCGGGAGGCGTGACCCCGGAAAAGATTGTCAAAGAATTACAATGCGAGCATGACAAAAGCGGGCGAATCGTGGTTGACGGATATATGGAGGTCAAGGGCATTGACGGCACATATGCGCTTGGAGACTGTGCATCCATAACCGACACACATACGGGAAGGCCATATCCACCAACTGCGCAAAATGCGGTAGAAGAAGCAAAAGTCGTGGCAAACAACCTGATATCGACAATAAGAGGAGGAAACAAAATCAGTTTCAATTACAAGTCAAGAGGAATGATGGCTCAAATCGGAAAAAAGAAGGGTGTTGGCATACTGTTTGGTGTGAAGACCCACGGCCTGCTTGCATGGATGATCTGGAGGTCCTACTATCTCAGCAGTCTGCCCACAATGGAAAAGAAGCTGAGGGTACTGACAGACTGGTCAATAGACATGTTTTTCAAACCTGATGTCACCAGATTGAAAATCTTTACAGAAAATCAAGAAGCTCAGGCAAAGACTTCAGATTCCACGAATCAGGTATCAAAACATGAATCTAAAAGCGAGACGACTTGAAACACAAGAACGAGATTGCATCAAAAGATCCTGACCTTGAAACTGTCCTTGTATTACAGGGGGGAGGCTCGCTTGGAGCATACGAATGTGGAGCTTTCAAGGCACTGGACAGACACAACATACAGTTTGACATTGTATCTGGCACGTCTATTGGAGCGATTAATGCTGCAATAATCGCAGCAAGTAAAAACGATAACCCGTCCAAGGATCTAGAAGGTTTTTGGACTAGGCTGATAGAAAAACCAATTCCATCATTTCCATCCCAGAGATTCAGGGCAATGCTGTCTTCAGCATATTCAAGCTTTTATGGAAACCCGAATGCTTTTACTGCGCTGTGGTCAAATCCATGGCTGTTTGGCACCTCGTTTAACCACCCGTATCTTTATGACACCACTCCAATCAAAGAAACACTTGAAGAGTTTGTAGACTTTGGCAAGTTAACGAATCAAAACAGACCGCGTCTCATTGTAACTTCAACTGATATAAAAAAAGGGATGCGCGTTGTATTTGATAGCAAGCGGCATGAGATCAAGACTGAAAACATACTTGCAAGCATCGGTTATCCTTTTTACGGAATCGCGTGGACGGAGATAAATGGGAGGCATTTTTGGGATGGTGCACTGCTTAACAATACTCCATTGATTGCTGTAATGGACGCTTCTCCGAAGAATCACAAGATTGTGTTTGTAACCGACCTCTTTCCACACGAACAGGATGATCTGCCCAAAAACATGATGGAGTCGTGGCATAGGGCTCGCGACATTATGTTTGCAGACAAGACGCAGTGGGCCATCGACGTCTCAAAAAGGACAGAAAATCATCTTGATCTCATGCAAAAAATGCATGGCATCTTGGAAAAAACTAGTCTTGATGGGAAAAACAAGGAAAAATTTGAAGAGATTGAACAAGAATATCACAGACTTGTATCTGAACAGGGAGCGGTAATTAAAAAAATAATCAGAATAGAACGAAAAGAAGATGTGCATTATCTTTTTGAAGATGCCGATTTTTCATCTGAGACTATAACAAAGCTCATTGAAGAAGGAGAGAAAGACGCTGAAAAAATTTTACAGAGGCAGGAACTTGAATGAGATGCTTATCTATTTTGCGATTAATTGAGTCTTGGATACTATTCTCGCCAAGAATAAATCTAGTTGCCAATCCGTATGTAAGAATTTTTGCCAATGAACCCATGGGATGAATTCTCAAAAGCGGAGGTCGAAGCCATAAAGAACTTTTACTCCGACAAGAAAAAACGATTAAGGTTTGCAAGCGTGCATGAGCTGCTAAAGCATTTGGGAGAATAGGAAATGTGGCAGTTTGAAATAGATCATACGTTCAAGAGCCGCTTCAAGAATCTCAGCCCTGAATTACAAAAGAGGATCAAAGATGCTCTCCTTGAGTTGGCTAACGTAGACAACCCTGGATTGCTGGGGGTTTACAAACCGCATCTTTATGGCGGTTCGTTTTCATACCACATAGGACGTAATTACAGGATAATTTATCGCGATATACATCCAAAACATGTAATAGAGTTAATCCATGTCGGTGATCACAAGCAATCGTATGGAAACGACTAGACTATATTTAGTGTGATTTTGTTGATCAAGTTTTTTTTATGTCCTTGCAGTTTCTTTTTCAAAAAACTTTAGAAATTAGATTGATAGTGTGTTATTCCCATGCTGCTCATGTTACCCTCCCTCTACTTTGTAATTCCTAATATCCTTGCATGTTGCTTTGGTTCATTATTCCGCCCATGCCAGAATTATACTTACATTCAATTCTTAAATCAATGTTCTGCCAATACAATGCATGGCAATGTCACACAAGGACAATGATCATGCCACGATTAATTTTAGATCCCGTATCCTAACAGACGCCTTTCCATGCAAGGGAAAATGCATCACATATGACTTGGATTGATAAATGTCATCCTGCCATCCAAAACCAAATCTTTTTTCATGTGAAAACTTTTCATACGATATCTTTCCTACAAAGCAAACAACTCTAGGTTTGTATCCTTTTATTATGTTTGAGATTTTCTTTCTTCCTGCTTTCTCCTCGCCTTTGACTAGCAATGATACGTTGGAAGTAGGTCTGTTTATCACGTTGACTAGGCCAAATTTGTAAACCCGATTGAATTTTTTATTGTAAATTTGTTTCAGCTTTGCATCATCTCTCAAGTCTGAGATTTTTTCATCAATCAATCCTGCCCTGTTTAAAAGATACCAAAACGTCTTGTTATTTGAAAAGGGAACGCCACGATCGTATGTACCGGGAGATGGATTTATACCAACAAAGAGGACCATCATATTTTTTGAAAACTTGTATCGTATCATCAAAATCACGGGTATGTAATCTTTTTACCACTTACTTTGGCAAACGGTGTGAGGACATGTTCGCGAGCAGAGATCTTGCTTGATATGTGAAGAGCCTTGACATGCCGCACAAGTAAAGCATCCGCTACAAGTGATCTGTGACATCGAAAGGGGTTTCCTTCTGCGCACATGATTGCAACAGTATTCGTCTTGCTTAATTTGATCAATTCTTTTATTGAAGAATCAAATTCCCTTGTTTGCATGTAATCTGCAAATCCGCGAAATGACAGATTACGCCAGCCAAGATTGATCGAATTCTTATCCGGATGCCTCAACCCGCCCAAGCCCTTCATGTGCAAGTATCCTATCTTGCTGTCACCAAGTTTTTTCTTCAACGACTCCTCATTGAACTGCGGATTGTGCCTTGACTTGGGTATGGTCCTGATATCTACAAGAAGGTCAATCGAATGAGCTTTCAATAAATCCACAAACGACTCTATTGTCCGGGTCGAGTGACCAACGATAAATATTGTAGACATGTTCGTCCCTACACTTTTTCTAGCTTTGCAAGCAATGCTTCAATTTTTTCTGCATCTATTGCAAAGTCTTGATTTATACTCTCAACGGGACATGCTCCCTCTGCAAATTTCAATATCTCAACTAGCGTCCTGATTTCCTTTTCATCCAAGATAATCTGTTTGTCCATCAGCCATTCACCTCCACATACAAGAAAATATCGCCATTTGTTTCATTCACTCTAGTCTCATATGTCTTGATGCTCGAGCTACAATGTGTTACTCCAAATGGCTTGCCAGTACGGATGTCGTAATATTCATGATACCATGGACATCTTATGTGAAATCCCTCAAGTATACCATCCTCCAGAGGCCCACATCCTTCCCCACAGATTGAATCTATTGCAAACATTTCTCCGTCTTTTTTGATTAACAACACCGATTTGCCGTCTACTCCAACTCTCGTGATCTTTTCCTCGTCGATATCTCGTATATTTCCAATCCGACGTAATTCTTTTCCTTTGCTTGTCATGATTGCGATGTACTCAGTCTTTCTGATAAACAGTTTGCAATAGAATTGTTGCAATTTCGTGCTCTATGCTAAATAGACTTGGAAGCTAACGTTGGTGCATGATGATAAAAACAGACAAGATCTCAAGTAAACCATGGCGGAAGAACAATCTGATTAACTTTCTGTACCTGTGCTTCTATTTGTTGTTTGAACATATGGTCGAACGACAAAGAAAAATATGACACAGAAGATTCTGATTTGTTTGCATCCTCAAAAATACACATAACAAACGCTTCTGACAGTATCCTAAAGGAGATAAACGCATTAATTTCGAAAAGAAAAAAGATTGAAAGTAATTTTGAAATCCTCAGAAAAAAACTTCTCAATAAAAAGAAAAGAACCATAGACTCGGAAAACTGGGAGGACTGGAAGCTTTTAAGCTTGGAGTATGACGAGTTAAAAGAGATCATCAAAGATATAGATGAAAAATATCTGTCTTTGAAAAGACTCGGACGCGAATTGAAAAAACGAGATAAAGCATAATCAATAAACTATTCCAAACTAATTCGGGTGTGTGTGTCTTTATCATTGAATCACGGATGATTCAGACGCATCGTCTGTTGTTTTGTAGTTCTGAGTGTTTTTAGATTTTATCTTTCTGTTGGGATTTTGAGTATAATCGAAATTTTCATACTCTTTTTCAACGTCATGTATTGTTTCCAAGAACTGTTTGTCTTGCTCGTAAAGGAAACCTGATGCGGATGACTTTACATAAACGCCCAACGTGCCTGCCATGCTTTGCATCAGGATTGATACATAATCAGACCAGATTCTAAAGTTCTGCTGGTATTGCGTCGCAAGGTAAGAGTAGGCAAAGTCCAGATTGCGTATGGACTGAATGATGTTTTTTGATAACAAGTCTGATTGTTCAGTCATGATTTTCTTGTAACTGACAGGAATGTATCCCCAAGCAGTTTTTCTCTGTATATCAAGCAACAATAAAAGAAATCGGCGTAATTCTTCAATGTTTTTTGTAGTTGATTCAGTGCGTATGTTTCCCAAATGTAATGACAAATTGCTAGCCTCATCTAATACTTCTAGGTAACACTGTATCAGGTTATTGTAGTTTACATCCATCTGATCTTTACCGTCAGTTAGCTGCATGCTAGATAGTTCTCGTTTATGACATAAAAATATTGACATGATATTGCAAGAAAATGCAATCAAGATGCTATCACTCCCAGTTGTCCATCATCATCAAGCAATAGTTGCATACTGGATATCCGTTATCATCATCAAACTCTGTCTTGCATCTTTTACATATGCGCTTGGTCTTTGTTTTATCAGATTTTTCTAATGAGTATGTCATCTTCTTTTACCATGACTTCGTAGGCCGGTACTGGTTTTTCTGCAGGAGGCGATAGGACCTCTCCTGTTCTCATATCAAACCTAGCATTGTGCCAGGGACATTCTACCTCAAAATCTTGAAGGGCCCCTTCAGCCAAGGGGCCGCCCTCATGGGTGCAGATGTTTCCTATGGCATAGTACTTTCCCCCGATGTTTGCCAGGCAGACGGATTCCTCATTGTACTTGACTTCTCTCAGGGTTCCTTCGGATACATCCTGTCTTCGTGCTACCTTGACAAATTCGCTCAAGTAATAATTGCCTCGATTTTAGTTGATTCATTGCCCAGAGATGCAGGATCGTCTATTTTTTTTCGCAAGCGAATTAGTTGCTTGATATCATCCACATTCTCTTTTCGAGTCACCATCATTACCGCATTTACTGTACCGTTGTCAAGATAAAACTTGGTGAAATTGCCATTTCCAGTGGGATTGCCCCTTGTTATTACTGTGTCATATTTGCTCAGATCTCCATATGCCTCAATTCTGATATCAAACATGAATGAAAAGAAATATGGCAGATCTTCAAACGGCTTGGACTTGCCTGTCATGTTCTCTCCAGCTAGTCTTCCCTGTTTTACAGCAAGGTCATAGTGTTCCAGCCTCATATGCCTGCCAAAGACAGGGCTGTAGAATCTGGCAACATCGCTTGCAGAATATACGTCGGGATGAGACGTCTGCATGTATTCGTTTACTATAATGCCGTTGTCCACCTGTAGACCTGCTTCTTTTGCAAGCTCGACATTTGGGTTTATCCCGATGCCAATTACGACAAAATCTGCCGGGACGACCTCTCCTGACTGTAGTTTTATTCCAGTAATTTTTTCATTGTTGCCTTTCAGCTCTACTGGCGCGGTTTTTGTCATTATCTTGACTCCCTTTTCTTCAAAGTATCTTTCAATCCATCTTGCTGTGTCAGAGTCAAATGCCCGTCCAAGTATCTTGGGCCCAGCCTCGATTATGGTTGTAGAGATTCCCTTTTTTGCAAAGGTAGAAGCAAGCTCACATCCGATAAAGCCCCCGCCTATCACTACTGCATTCTTGGATTGTTGCATTGCTGTCTCAATCTTCTCTGCATCGTCAACAGTCCTAAGATAAAATACGCCATCCATCTCGGCCCCTGAGATTGAGAGCCGCCTTGCTTGACCGCCTGTAGCAAGCAAGAGTTTCTTGTAATAAATATCGATCCCATTACTTGTACTGGCAACATGGTTTTTTGGGTCAAGCCCAGTTACCTTGGTACCTGTAACCAGTTCTATTTTCTGGGTCGTGTAAAAGTCGGGTTTTTTGACATACAGAACTTCTCTTTTCATCTTTCCCAGCAGGTAATTCTTTGAAAGGGGGACACGATCATATGGAACATATTTTTCATCTGTAATGATACAAATGCTACCGATCTTGTCATTTTCCCTAATTGAGATTGCAGCATTTCCTCCTGCAAGACCCCCACCTACTATGACATAGTCGAATTTTCGTATATTCTCACTCTCTGCAATCTTAACATCTTTTAATGTGTTCTCGGATTCTTGGCTCATTAGAAACAGTATGCATGCATTATAGAAAAAGACATCTGATAATTTGCAATAATTTTAGTGCAAGTTTTACTTGAATATGATACGCTTATTTCCAGCATGATTTGTGATGTGTGTTATAACTACATCATTTCACTGCAAGGTTTTGACGGTACTATCAACAATAAAAATTCCCAATAACATTAAATCCAAATAGATGCTCAGTAGAGAAATGGCTGAAAAGAAACAGACCGAGTCAGTCTCGCTCCGTCTTGACACCAATACCTGGAATAAGCTCAAGACCTTTGCAGGAAAACAAAAAACCAGTCCAAACGCACTGGTCAGTCAGATACTTGATTCGTATGTTGAATGGGAGATGAATGCAGTAGCGGCAGGTTGGTCAGTAATGCCAAAGCCATTTCTCATAGAATTGTTTAAACTAATAGACAAGGACAAGGTGGAAAAAACAATTACCACTCTGTCTATTCGCATGGCAAAAGAGATGAATCTGTATATGCGAGGCAAGCATAACTTTGAGACATGGCTTTCAATTTTAAGAGCAAGATCATCAAGATCAGGTTTCAACTGGACTGAATATGAAGAAGATGGAAAGCTTGAGATTGTGATGCAGCATGATATGGGCCAAAACTGGTCGCTATACTTCAAGACGTTCTACGAAAATGTCTTCCATGATCTTGGTGTAAAGACAGAGTTTGACTACACGGATAATACATTGGTAATTAAAATAGACAAGGACGGGACTTCGTCGTGGCACAGGTAATTGCTGTAGATAAATAAAAAATACAATAAATGTGATGCAATAAAATTAGTGCAAATTCCTGCAAGGCCTTTTCTATTATAACTTGTATCATCTAGCCATGAACAAAAGAGAATATCTGACAAGCCACCTAGATGACTTGCTTGATGATGGGATAGACCATGTAATGCTGATAAATGAGAGAGGAAGAGTAGAATCAGCAGCCTCGAAAAACGAGATCCAAATATCAAAGGACAAACACGAAATTTTTTCCATGGGGTTTAGGTTGCACCAATCGTTATTGCAAGAGTTTGACGATGAGTTTGGCTCGGTTGAACGATTTGTGATATTCAGGAAGAAGGCAAAGATAGTATCTGTTCCACTTGGTTCGCAAAGTTTGATCTTTGTCATGAACAACATGTGTGACCACAGTCCAATCATCAGAAAAATCGAGACCATCAACGAATCCTGCTCGGACATGAAAGAACCGGACAGGGTTTATGCGGAGACAATAGTGTATGGCTAGTAGAAAAATCAAGAAAATATTGGTGCCGCTTGATGGTTCCAAACCGTCTCTAAGAGGACTAGACAAGGCGATAGAGATTGCAAGACCAATAGGGGCAAGAATCACAGGCCTCTGCGTAATCCCTACCGTTCCTCCTATTCCGACTATTGGACTACCAACCTCTTTCAAATCATACATGACCGACGGGGCGGCAAAGGTAATCTCTGAAGCAAAGAAGACTGTCTTGAAAAACAGCGTGAAATTTCATGGAAAGCTCGTCTACGGTGATGCATCAATAGAAATTGCAAGATTTGCAAATGACAAAAAATATGACCTGATAGTTATTGGCTCGCGAGGAAGAAGTGGCCTCAAAGAGCTGTTTCTTGGTAGTGTAGCAAATTCAGTCGTTCACAGATCCCAAGTTCCTGTACTGGTGATAAAATAATGCCAATAGATTTGGAGTTTCCAAAAAATCACAAGGTTATGGGTTTACACAAAAATGCAGACAGAGAGCACTTTCATTTTGTCTGGGGGCCTGGAAAGGAAGACGGGGAGTCGTCTACTAATGACGACGTACAAAATGCATACAAGCAGAGAGGTGAACAGTATGAGTCGTTGGGAGTGCACGGAACTTTTGTTGCAGTAGACTGGGACTCGTGCATCGCAGATGGCGGCTGTATCGAGGTCTGCCCAGTGCAGGTCTACCAGTGGTACAGAACTGAAAACGATGTCCCTGCAGCACAAATGGTCAATGCCACTAGTGCAGGAACTGGTGTGGATCATGACAAGGAAGGTCGCAAAGATTACACTGACAAGTCAGAACCAATCCGCGAACATGACTGCATCTGGTGCATGGCATGTGTTTCTGTTTGTCCTACGCAGGCAATCAAGGTGGACCAGTCAAACCAAAAAATTCATCAAGAAATGGCAGAAAAGTACAGAAAATAAATTAGAGAAATGACAATCATTCCGCCAAAAAATCAAAAACATCAAAACCGTGGAATCGATGAAGCAAAACCAAGATGCCACAAGTGTGGAAGCAAGAACATTCTCAACATGGGAGAAAGGGGAGATACCACTCTAAGTTGCCTAGATTGTGATTATACGGAAGGCGTTGGAGTAGATTGAAAATCTGCGTATTCTAGGCAGGAATGTCAATCCTTGGTGATATTGCAAAACTGTTTTTCGATGTCCGTTTAGGATAAAATTAGTTTGTGCCAGAAACTAGACTGCATCATATCTACATTCAAGCTGCTAGTCTGAGTGCAAGAGGAAACACTATCTTCTCTTCTTCCACAAAATGTTCTTTTAACGCCTTTACGAATTTTGCTATCTCATTACACACATCACTGAACTGGAGCTTATGCAATTCAGGCAGCTTGTGCTTGATGAAATCTACCACGTAGTTATGTTCCTGCATGACATGGATAGATTGCGCAGATTCTACCTTGGCCTTTTCCATTATTATCCTCACAAGTCTTGCCTCTTCTTCTACTGCGTGCTGGATGATTTTTGAGCTTAGATTATTCAGTACGTCAATTGCGACGTCTTGGTCATTTTCCAGCAAACTGGTCGATCTATCTAATTCTGCTCTGAAATAACAAATGCTCTTTTTCAAGTCTGGTTATCATATCAGAGATTGGCTCGTTAAAGTCTATTTTATAATTCATATGGGAAACTAGCTATCAAAAATTGTCGCTAAAATTGCGAGTGTGTGCGTCAACCTCATCCTGAGGGCTTGGGCTTTTGTTCTCATGCTTGTGTGCGTTCTTGTGAAGGCGCTTGGCCATCTCTTCCTCATGTTCCTTTCTTACATGGTGAAGCCTGTCCGCTTCATGAATGAATTCCTGTCCACATTTTTCACACTTGGCAATGGGATGTTTATGTTCATGACGGGCATGATCTATCAATTCCTGATATGTCTTGAATTTGTCTTTACATTGGTCACACGAAAACTTTTTGCCAAACAACTTCATTCTTACTAGTTGAGTTAAACCTGTAGGATAAAGACTTTACGAAATTCATACAGGTGTATCTTTTCTCTTTCATTATGAAACTACGGAAAAGAACAAAAGACAATTCCCATTTAATGTTGAATTCTCTTTTCCTTTCCTTCCATTACTGCAGGTATGATGGAAACAAGCAGCACCAGCATCGATATGTAAAATATAACATGGATTGAGCTCAGGAAATTGGAAACGATGTTTATGCTGGTTGTAGCATTATTGCCCAAGAATATGGATTCCAGCTCATTTATTGGCACGATGGTTGTCAGTATTGCAAAGGACATTCCAAGACTCAATACATTTCCGATTGTAAGCATTGTTGTACTCATCCCAGCAGCAACACCCCTTTGGTCAGGCGGCACCGAGTTCATTATGGCAGACCTGTTTGGGGCCGCAAAGATGCCCATCCCGGAACCAATCAAAGCAAGTGGTAGAAGCAGTGTCGTAAAATCCGCCTTTTGCTGAATCTGTGACAGCAGGAGAAAACCCATGGCCGAGACAACAAGCCCAACTATTGTCAATATCATGGAACCGTATCTGTCGTAGAGCAGCCCGCTTATTGGTCCAAAGGTCGCAATAGTAAACGATATGGGTATGAGGTACAGCCCGACAGCAAGTGGCCCGAGTCTCATTGTTGGCCCCTGCAGATACAACGACATTACCAGAACTACTGCCCCTCTTGCAAGTGCATTTAGAAAGACTGTCATATTTCCAGCAGTGAAAAACTTGATTTTAAACAGGGAGAGACGGAACATCGGCTCCCTTATCTTTGATTCGATAAATCCGAATAACGCAATGAGGATGAAACCTGATACCAATAGCAGTATGGCGTAATCGATGTTTATCATTTGCAATGAACTGAGTGTTATTGACAGCATTATCAGGACAAGGCTTGTGACAAAGACCACGTTACCGAGCCAGTCTATCCTTCCCCCGACAACTGTGCCAAGCTCCCGCAGCTTGAT
Organism: Nitrososphaerota archaeon; assembly: GCA_028867735.1. GTDB lineage: Archaea > Thermoproteota > Nitrososphaeria > Nitrososphaerales > Nitrosopumilaceae > Nitrosotalea. The sequence continues at coordinate 7,301 of JAGWFW010000009.1, read as the reverse complement.
ACGGGCCCATACTGCTGCAAACGTACCTATTGGAACGTTTACCCAGAATATCGACCTCCAACCAAGAGACTCGGTCAAAATCCCTCCAAGAAGCAATCCGAGTACCGAACCTATCACTATCGATATCTGATTCAGTCCAAGAGCCTTTCCCCTCTCACCTGCCTGGAATGCATCCGTGATGATAGCGGTGCTATTTGAAAAGAGAAAAGCGGCTCCAAGTGCTTGGACCATCCTTAGCAGGATCAATTCAAACCCATTCTGTGAAAAACTGCATAGAAATGACGATATTGTGAACAAGACAAGGCCAAAGTTGTACAACTTGACCCTTCCAAACATGTCTGCTAACCTCCCAAAACTTAGTAGAACCGAGGCTGTTACAAGACCATACGATAACACGATCCAGATCGTCTGGATCATTGATGCATGAAGATCCGATACAATTCTTGGTAGTGCGATTATGACTATGTTGGTGTCAAGCGAGGCCATCAGTATGGCTACAGTGGTGTTTGAGATTACAATCCACTTGTATTGCAAGTTGAATCATCTCGGGGTACACAAACGAAGATTATGTTCATTTTCTTGTAAAAATACTGTTAATCAGTGAAATATCTGTTTTATCCCATCAATGACAAACTGTACTGCAAATGCTGCGACGATAATGGCAAATATTCTTGTTACTATCATGGAACCCCTCTTACCCAGTAATCGATAGATGGGTCCTACCAGGCGCAAAACTGCATATGTTATGCCGAGAACGATTATGATGGATAGTACTGTTACAAGTGCTCCGTACTTTTCAAAGGTGAGAATCACCAATGCCAAGGCTCCTGGCCCAGCAAGTAGCGGGAAAGCAAGTGGGACAATTCCTGATTCGTCTTCCAAGTTCTGGCTGCCGAATTTCCATTGACCATGAGTAAGCAGCTCAATTGCCACGATGAAAAGCAGAACACCTCCGGCAATCATAAAACTGAACATGGAGATGCCAAAAATTGAAAAAATTGCATCTCCGACAAACGCAAAAACAAAAAGCAGTATTGCTACCGTAACAATAGTAACGTTTGAAATAGACGTTCTCTGCTTTTTTTCCATCCTGCCTGTAATTGTCATGATGACAGGTACGCTGGCAATCGGGTCAATTACTACAAGTAATGTTATGACTGACTTGATTAAATCTCCATAAATGTCAGAAACCATACGTCTGTAGTTTTCTGATTGTTAATGATTCTTCGCATAATTTTCAAATCATGAAATTCTATTCCTCGACAGGTCGAGATTGAGATTGGCGTGCAACAGGACGACGTCCGTCCATGAAAAATGTTATCTGGTCTGGTTCAAATTTTATCTTCCATCAGTCTATTAGTCCGTTTCATCCTGCTCTTCTTGTTCTATATCTTCTAACTCGTGTTCTTCCTCTCTGGCCTCTTCGCTATCCACTTTGTAGAATATTGCGACCCACAATTTAGGTTATTCGGCAACCCATCCGTTTTCGAAAGTTCTCTACTGTAGAAATCAGCAGTTTATCCGAACAGATTTCTTTTGGCAAGATCCACTATCTCATCTCCGCGGCCGTTGAGCACTGCTTTTATCATGTATAGCGTAAAGCCCTTCATCATCGCAAGATTTACGCTTGGCGGCATTAGCAACTCTTGGCGGTTCACTGCCACGTCTACAAGAGACGGCCCGTCGTGCTCCAGAGCTTGGGTTAACATCGGCCTTACCTGTTCTGGTTTCTCAGCACGCAGTCCAAGGATTCCAACAGCTTCTGCCACCCTTGAGAAATCGGTTTTCACAAGATCAGTACCATAGGGGAGTATCCCTGCAGCCTTCATCTCAAGCTCTACGAAACCCAGTGCCCCGTTGTTAAATATTACAATCTTGATAGGCAGATTCAACTGTTTCAATGAAATCAAGTCGCCCATGAGCATTGAAAATCCGCCGTCGCCGGAAAGTGAGATCACCTGACGGTCCGGAAAGACTTGTTGGGCGCCTATTGCTTGGGGGAGGGCATTTGCCATGGAGCCGTGCGAAAAAGATCCAAGTAACCTCCGCCTGCCATTCATGTATAGATAACGTGCGGCCCAGACAGTTGGAGTGCCGACATCGCATGTAAAGATTGCATCATCTGCAGCCAGTTCATTGATCATTCTTGCTACATACTGCGGATGGATTGGAGTATCCCCGGCCCTTCCTACGGCGCCTGAATCAAGATCCTGACGCGTTTTCCTGTAATGGCCCAGTGATGCCTTTAGATGTCCGCGATCATTCTTCTGACGGAGTAGGGGTTTCAATGCAGTCAGCGTTTGACGCACGTCTCCGACAAGCCCAAAATCTACCTTTGTCCGCCTCCCTATCTGTTCGCCTCGAATATCCACCTGTATTATGGTTGCACGTGGTGGGTAGAACTGCTGGTAGGGAAAGTCAGTTCCCAGCATGAGCACCAAGTCCGAGTCCATCATTGCATAGTATCCAGATGAAAACCCAAGCAGTCCTGTCATTCCGACATCGTACGGATTGTCATATTCTATGAACTCCTTGCCGCGCAATGCGTGCACTATCGGAGCTTGAAGCAGACCGGCAACCTCGATTAGTTCAGAGTGTGCACCTGCGCAACCTGCACCTCCAAGTATTGTCACCTTCTTGGCCGAATTGACGGCCTCTGCAACCTTTGCAATCTCTTCTCTGGACGGGCAGATGACCGTTTCTGGTTGTACAAAGGAAGTGACTGGTCTGCCTGATGCCGCATCCTGCAATGCAATGTCGCCTGGTAGAACAATGACAGCAACGCCGCGCAGAGATATGGCAGTCCGCATTGCAATATCAAGAACGCGCGGGATCTGCTCTGGATGGGAGACAAGTTCGCAATAGTGGCTGCATTCCTTGAACAAAAGTTCGGGATGGGTCTCCTGAAAGTATGCACTTCCTATCTCTCTGCTTGGTATATGTGCTGCAATTGCAAGGACCGGCACCCGGCTTCGGTAGCAGTCATACAATCCGTTGACAAGATGCATGTTTCCGGGCCCGCAGCTCCCGGCACAGACGCCCAGGTTTCCTGTGAGGTGGGCCTCGGCACCTGCCGCAAATGCAGCCGTCTCTTCATGGCGAACATGTACCCATGAAATATTTTTGTCACGTACTCGTATCGAATCGGTTATGCCATTGAGCGAGTCTCCAGAGACACCGTATATTCTTCTTACGCGGGATGCAATTAACGACTCGACCATTACGTCGGCAACTTTTTTTGTCATGACTGGCAGTCACACCCGCATTTGCCGCCCACTGAAAAATTTTGATGATTATCTTTGATACTGAACATTTTGATCATATGATAAGACAAAAATTCGTTACTGCTCATCTGACATGTCCTTTCTGATGTATTCGTAGCTGCAATATTCTGGACTCCAGAATGTTTTACGTACCCGTTCATATAGTTCCTGCTCGCTTGTTTTTTGTGCCATGCCATCCTTCTGAGCTTGCAGTCCAACCTTCACTGCAACGTGAACGGCCACATCTCTCATGTATTCTATTGGTGGAAGAAGTGGTGCATCAGGATAATCCATGTCCAAAGAAAAACTTCCAAGAGCAAGGGCTGCTGCCACCATCATCCTGTCAGTTACCCGTTTTGCCCCCGAGGCTGTTACGGCAAGACCTATTGCAGGAAAGACGTAAAAGTTGTTGCACTGGGCTATGGGGATTTTTTTTCCATTAAAAGATACTGGCGGAAATTCAGTTCCGGTAGCGACGAGTGCACGGCCGTCTGTCCATCGGACTAGATCTTCTGGTATTGCTTCCGCACGATCAGAGGGATTTGATAAAGGAAAAATAATCGGTCTTTCGACCCTTCTTGCCATGTACTTGATAATTGATTCAGTAAACCGGCCGGGCTGGCTTGAGACTCCGATGAGGATCGTGGCAGTGACATTTCTGATTACATCGGCAAGGCCTATCTGGCCATCATTTGTCTTCCAGCCAGACACCAGTTCAAAAGGCTGTGCAAATTTCTGTTGAACAGGCGACAGGTCAGACCTGCCTATATGCAGCAGTCCTTTGCTATCCAGGAGAAAAAACTGCCTGCGGGCGTCTGTCTCCTTGATTCCCTCATCTGTCATTGCCGTTAGCATGTACTCTGCTATGCCTGTTCCGGCACTTCCCGCACCGAGAATGACAACCTGTTGATCTGAAAATTTCTTCTTTGTAATGTTCAGTGCACGATGCATTGCACCCAGCGTCACCGCTGCAGTACCTTGAATATCGTCGTTAAAGGTGCAGAGGCTGTCACGATACCTGTCAAGGATTGGACGGGCATGTGGTTTTGCAAAGTCCTCCCACTGCAACAAGACATTTGGAAGTTTGCGCTTGATTGAATTTACAAACCTGCCCACAAAATCCCAGTAGGCCTGCCCTGTAATTCTTTCGTGACGCCAGCCTATGTACTCTGGTTCATGCAACCGTTCAGCATTATTTGTACCGACATCAAGCAGGATAGGAAGCGTGCGCCGTGGATCGATTCCCCCAATCAGTGTGTAAAGCGAGAGCTTGCCAATTGGGATGCCCATGCCCCCGGCTCCCTGATCGCCAATCCCCAGAATGCGTTCTCCGTCTGTTACAACAATTACATCGACATCACGATATGGACGGTTTTCTATTATTTCGTCCATCTTGTCAGCAAGTGGGTAGGACAAAAACAGGCCTCGCGGACGGCGATAAATATGTGAAAAATTAATGCAACCCTGTGCCACCACTGGCGTATAGACAATGGGGGCCATCTCTTCAATATGGCGGTAAAGTAAGGCATAGAAGAGCGTCTCGTTTGTATCCTGCAACGCGCGGAGGAATATGTGCCTCTCCAGATCGTCATTTTTTCTCTTGTATGCCTCATATGCACGTGAACACTGCTGCTCCAATGTCTCTACAACCGGAGGCAGCAATCCATGCAGCTCAAATATAGTCCGCTCATCGTCGGTAAAAGCCGTTCCCTTGTTGAGAATTGGATCTAACATCAAAGCTTTTCCAGACATTTCTGTTTCAATGGCTGGCTTGTTTTCACCCATCTAAATCACTTGTATCCTGTGTTTGTCATCTGTGATCGTCCTGCAATTATCTGACCAGCATTACCGCAATCTTTGATTTGTGTAATACATAGCTTGATACGCTTCCAAGAAAGATCTTCTTAAATGCACTAAGGCCTCTTGCAGCTATGACAATCAGGTCTATGTCATGTGTGTTGGCATATTCAATTACGGCGTGTCCGGGGTCTCCTGTTAGTATTCTGCTAGAAAACGGTATTTTATTTTTTATAGCAAGTTTTTTTGCTTGTAGGATAAACGACGGCGGAACTTCCTCTTCTCCTGATTTTTGCTGCATGCGTACTCGCTGGGAAAGCGCATGAACCACATGAATGACAACAAGTGATGCCTCGTGTTCTCCTGCTAGATGAATCGCAGTCTCCAAGCCTTTCAGTGAATTTTTTGAGCCGTCCAAAGGAACTAGAATCTTTTTAATTCTCCGCGCTTCCATAAATCATCCAACATCTAGGCTGTATTGTAGGTTATTAAATTCTCATCGTGACTACAATTTTTAACATGATCCTGTTACTGGAATGCTGATCTAATTTTGCTTAATAGAAAAACTAAAACGATTCTTTTCATTTTTTCTTATATACAAATCGCACTATAAATACAAACACGACGCCCAACAGTGCTAATAAAATAATGATCGGCAATAGAAGATAAACCAAATTAATGACTTGAAATGATGGAGATGAGGCAAATACTGTAAACCTTGAAACGTCTATTGAAGAAGGTGAATCCACGCGCAATAAAATCTCGTAAGTGCCGCCAGATGGAAAGGTGTATTTTTGAGCAAAATCCCCCACCTCATCTTTATTCACAAATACGCTAATGGGATAGTTTGAGCTAGCATTAATGATGGCTATTCTAGCTGTAAAATTCTGTAGGTGTTGGCCAGTTCTCAGATTTTGAACGCTAAACATTAATGTTGACATATTTCCTGCTATGGGAGTTTGGGGGTCAGTGTCAAATTGGATCCGAAGATTGTCTTTTTGATTTCTCCATTCTTGAAAATTATACCCGTATAGATGACCATATGATGGTATGCTGGGAGAAAAAAACACACTTAAAAGAAGAATAATTGAAAATAAATTCCAATTAATATGAGATAAAACTTTCAATTATCAATATGCGTGCCATCTAGTCTTATATTGTAATGTTTTTTCATAAATTTCATGCTCACATCGGTGGTAAAATGATCTTTAAACCATGCATGAAGAAATTGCGCCGAATTGTAATATTTAAGAAAGGATGACATATCGTATGTACGTGAAGAAACAAGGACTGATGATATTTTTTCTCTTTTCCTTATTTTTCATACCTCATCTCGCCAGTGCATATTCGTTATCTGAACACGAAGTTACTGAGGGCATATTTGGAGATCTTAACTGGCAACCAGAGCCTCTGACCTCTGACTCTGAAGCAATTGGGAATTACGAAGTCGTACTTATAACAGATCCATACACTCCTAACGTAAATCAAACTACACACATACAACTAAAAGTCTTTAATTACAATGAGGGGCCCTATGGCAGCAAATCAAATTATGCGTCGATTGGGGTGAATCATTTCCTCATGGGTGCCAAAATATACTACAATGACAATCTTGTATATACGATTCCTGAAGCATTGCATGAAGGAAACTCATGGAGCTTTGATTATGTATTCCGTGAATCTGGGAATCATGTGCTGAAAGTTAATCTTTATGATGTGGCTGAAAATGATCCGCTGGAAACATACGTCTTTAATGTTCCAGTACTGACCGGTTTTGGTTTTATTTTCTCTTATCTCATAATTGCGGCTAGCGTGGCCGTTGCGTCGGTTCTTATCTGGATAAAAATTTCTCTAAGCCGTAAGAAAAAATTGTCTAGATAATCTAATCGAGGTTACACCCTGTTCAAAGAATATCATTTGCACTTGGCATTTAGCTGATTGTATCTTCATTATACAAGATCTCTCAATCTCTAACGTGTTTCATCCAGTCCTACAAGTAATATCTCTAATGAGTTCAATACTTGACTTATTTTTCATGTCATGCTTACGTATTTCCAATAATTGATTTTTCTAGCTTTTCACCACGGAAAAATTTGTATAACTGCCATAGAGACGGGCGATGGTTTTTATCAAAACATGACACATTTTGAATCAAAATGAGTCATCCTACCTCAAGCCACGCATATGGAATAGCGCTAATCGCAGTCATAGTAGGAACAGCCATTGGCGTATCATACTATC
>JAGWFW010000099.1 GCA_028867735.1 Nitrososphaerota archaeon | reverse complement strand
ATTTTGATGAAATAGATGACAATATGTACACTGGTAGTCTCCCCACTCTACAATGGTAATTTTTGCATTAGGATCTCCTAGAATAGGGGAACCGTTTTCAATCAATGTTTGAACTGATAATGTGTTAGATGGGTTTGGCGGTTGTGGAGATGTTTGAATGCCAGTTGATGCTTGTGATGATGTGTCGAAAGCATTTCCATGCAGATAAAATAAGTATGCGGATATGGCTATAATTGCAACTACTGGAATTGCAATGTAGTATTTTTTCACACATTCGCTGAGTTTTATACCAATATTAGGATTTGTCAGAATTAGTCAAACACTATTTGTTTTCTAGCAAATGGGACTAGTCATATCATAATTTCATGATGTGTGCTATCTTTTTTCTGAATAAAATCATCATATGTAAACAAAATCCTTTATGCGTCTTGATTTGGAGTCAGAACAATTACCGGTTCTGGTTTTTTGATGCTAATTTCCGCTTTGCTAATTCTGCTCTTGTATACTTTGAATCTTTTTCCGCCGTCTGACATTTCCCATTTTTCAACTCTAACAAGTGCGATCTCTTCCAAATCCGTGATTTTCTTGTATACTGAACTTAGTGGAATGCGGTATTTTTCAGATAGTTCTATTGCAGTCTTTCCTTCTTTTGTGATTGAAAATAGTATTGTCCTAGATTGTGCATCGGCCAATGCTTCCAAAACTTTTTGGTTAATGTCATATTTTTTCAATTGTGAAAACGAAGTTTTTTTCTTCAATATTTTTTGGATTAGGTTGGCCTAACTATTTAAACCAAATGTAAGGCATTCTAAGTTCTTAGAATGGGTTCGTTGTTTAAATAAAGTATTTTGATTAATATTTTTGGCATTTTGTAGCTAATCAAAACTATTTGCCGATTCACTCATTTTTTTAATTTTAAACACAAAAGAC
>JAGWFW010000098.1 GCA_028867735.1 Nitrososphaerota archaeon | reverse complement strand
CCCCAATGTATTCAATATTGGAAAGAAGCCAGGATGAATCTTCTGAAAACTTATCTTATCTATAAGGTAAGAGAGCAAGTATTTTAAAAAGGATTTGAGTACAAGTCCAGAAATATGACGAGCGTTGGATTTTGGTCTGATAAACATCTAACATGTTTTACAACGTACTGCTGAAACTGGGTAAATTTTCAAAATGTTTGATATGAATGATTTTCTGATTTAAAATGACAAAGTACAAAATGTGCCATCTATTTTAAGAAGCCAGATTGAACAACAAGTCAACATCAAAGTTGGATATTTTCGTTCCTTTCACGTCATTCATTATTTGCATTTTATTCATTTCATATGTCATTCCATATGCAAATGCACAATCCGACCAAAATGTAATTATTTCATCCGGTACAACCAGCTCACCAATTCAGTTTGACAAAAAGGTGTTTTCTTGGACAGATCGTGTTAACATTACAGTATATGCGCCAGATTTCAATTCTGATCCAAACCTGATTGACACCATAGGTGATACACCGGATGACAAGGTGAATGTCTGTACTACTGGGCATTGCATACCATACAGACTAGTTGAAACAGGGGTCAATACAGGCATTTTTTCTGGATATGTTGATCTTACCGGTGACCCAAGTCAAAAAGGATCAGAAGGAATAGATGGAAATGGTGAGAACCCATCTGGTATCATGTCTACATGCAACTCCATCTGTGGTCCCACCGATGGCATGATTCCAAGCACAGGAAATGACGGAATTTCAGTCTCGTTTGAATATTCTCGAGATCAGACAGTAACAGGCTCTGCACTTATTCGATGGCACATGGGAGAAATCCAGTGGTTACAATCAAACTATCCATCAAATGGCCAAGGAATACTACAAATTATTGACCCCGACATGAGTTTGAATCCAGACACAATAAACAAGTTCGA
>JAGWFW010000097.1:545-952 GCA_028867735.1 Nitrososphaerota archaeon | reverse complement strand
GAAATAGAGTCCAGTTAGAATAATTTTTACGCACTGATTGGACAAGGCAGGGATTCTGATAATTTGACAATCAATCTTTGTGTTACTTGATTATCTATTTGTCCATCGCTTATTGTAGAGAGCGGCAAGAAAGTAGAGGCAAAATCCAGTATTGATATGATTGTTTTTGTATCCTCCTCGTCTATCTGCAATCTGGTCAGCGATGTTTTGGAGTCAGTCTTTCGGAGTAGAAACTGCTTGAGTGTATCATATGAATACTCTATTCCATGCTCCTCAGATGAATGCATCATGAACTTTCTGACTACATCTTTTTCTTCGCCTTCAGCTTCATATCTGCATTCAAATCCATAATCGGCGCATGCAAATTTTGCCATAGATTGCATGACACCCTTTATCTCTTAAGAAGT
>JAGWFW010000097.1:0-535 GCA_028867735.1 Nitrososphaerota archaeon | reverse complement strand
ATCGAAAATGGCAAATCTTGATGAAACAAACTGGAAATCACAGCAAGCTTGACGGAAACCTTGAGTTGCAGGTTAACTCTCGCTCTGTATGATCATATTACTTGAGACACGAACCAATATTCGTATGATGGTACCATGAAACGAGGATATGGAATCATGGTAACCGGAGCAGGAATGTTAGTTATTGGTCGTTTTCTTTCACAATGGATAGTAAACAGCATACCCACCATCAATCCCTCACACTCATCCATGATGGCAGACGCCCAATATCACATGTTGTCATGGAGTAACCAACTAGATACAATCAGCCAGTGGGGGATAATTGTTCTTGTCATAGGCGGATTTGTGACTGTACTTGATAGAATAAAAAAACCAAAGACATCTCTCTAAATCCTTAAATCAAATTACGGATATGTTACATAACATGTCTGCAAAAACAATCGGAATTATACTGGCCGGTTTTGTCGGCGGTGTGATCGCAATAGGAATTGCAATGTCAGCTGGATCCGGATGGGAGCAGCCAGGTACGTATACA
>JAGWFW010000096.1 GCA_028867735.1 Nitrososphaerota archaeon | reverse complement strand
TTGTAACCTCACAGGCCTGGCTAAAATATGGAACACCCAAGTCAATCCTGTTGCTTTTGTACAAAAGAATCACCGGAACACGTGAAGTTGGATTTGATGATATTCCAGTATTAATGGACGAGTATCATGAGCTTGAGAACATTTACTTTGGAAAAATAAAACTCGATAATGATAACAAGACAACCAGAACAAAAGGCCTGTATGAATACGTGAACCTGTTGAGCCCCCCAAAAGATCCTACTCCATATGTAAATTACAGATTGCTTGTTCAATTGTGTACCATATTCAGAGAGGACCGAGTTTCCAAAGTGACAAAGAAGCTCATGGAATACGGAACCATAAAAGAGCCATCGCCACAAATTGAAGAACTGATAACACTGGCAGCAAACTATGCAGATGACTTTGACAAGCCGACAAAAGTTGAAATTCAGATAGACGAGATGGCAAAGAAAGCATTGACAGAGCTGACAAATGTCTTGGCTACAGAAAGCAAGCCTGAAGACTTACAAAATGCCATATACAATATCGCAAAAAGCAACGGGGTTCAACCTAAAGACTTTTTCAAGATTTTATATCAAATAATACTGGCGTCAGACAGAGGACCGAAGCTTGGTCCATTCATACTGGATATAGGAAGGGAAAAAGCTACCCTTGCAATCTCTGAGCACCTATAGTCATGGCACATAGTGAACACAACAGACCCAAAGGAAGCGGCATGATCCTAATTGTAATTGGAATATTCATCTTCATATTTGCTCCAAACTATTTCAAAAATGACATAATTGGAGGCATGGCCATAATCATACTTGGATTTGCAGTTGGCGGATTTGGGTTTTACATAAGCTTTCTGAAGAAGAAAAAGTAACACGCATTCAAGTCATACCTTACTGCAAAAGAGGAATACTTTTCTTACCATACACAGCAAGTCCTATTAATGGGACTTTTTGGTCGCTCAAAGAAGGGAGATGAAGTAAAAG
>JAGWFW010000095.1 GCA_028867735.1 Nitrososphaerota archaeon | reverse complement strand
TGCTTCCTAGTCTTGCTGGAAAATAGTATTCCAACCCCTATTGCAAAAAAGACAGCAAGCGAGACAAACCTATAGGGCTGGTTTGTCTGGTCTGTAAATGCAGGCAAGAGCGGGGAAATGAACAATATGGAAAATATGAATATCAGTATGGAATCTGCATGTAGTATTCCTTTTCTTGAGGCAAAAAATAGCATTACTGTTAGTGGAAGCAGGAATAATATCATGATGTAATCAAATCTCATCTGGATTGCCATGGATGAAAAACCCTGCCAGAATTGTGAAAAATCAAAACCAGTCAGGTTTGTGCCGCTAGTTTTCAGGTATGATATGCCTGCAATCATTGCTATGACTAGTGCTCCATAGGATGCAAGCGAGATTATCTTGGAACGCTTGGGAAGAGTAGATCTTGCTATGAAATAAATCGTCATGGGCAAAAATGCCACTGTCAGGGCTTTTGAGAATATTGATACAACATATGATACAGGTGATGGCGGCCAGAACTTTTGAACTAGATATAATCCGAAAAGATAAAAAAGTATCCAGAAATTGTCATAGCTTGCGGTAGTTGAATATTTGATAAAGATATCACTCTGAAGCAGTATCACCATTGCAACTAGGCCTGCAAATCTTTTTTGCGTAATACTTTTTGTAAAAAAATATGTTAGAACAAGTAATGCTCCACTTGCTAAAAATGGAATAATCCTAATGTTTCCTAGTACATCAAGAGATGTCTGAAGGAGGAAATATCTTACATGTGGTTCGGTACTCAATGCAAGTCGTGATGGATGCCAAGCTTGCACCGTCTCTTTTACCCCCTTATAATCCACCCATGTCTCTTCCTTTGCAAGTGTACCGCCTGTAATTCCTGCAAAGACTGCAAGCAATACTATTACAGCTATCAGGGCCTGTTTTCTTGTAACCTCAAAGTTTGATAATCTAGAAATGTTTCCTCTATACCTGCATTCCTTTTTTTTATA
>JAGWFW010000094.1 GCA_028867735.1 Nitrososphaerota archaeon | reverse complement strand
TATAGATAAAGAAGAGGCACTTGCAGGAATTGTAACACAGGCCCGCCAAATTGAAGAAGTGGCAAACAAAATGCTAGATCTTGGAAAAATAGATAACAATAAGCTGCAGATATCCATTGAACGATTCGATCTTAGTACACTCATATCAGACATATCCAAAGCCGCACGATTAAGTGTGAATGAGAACGTATCAATAAAAACAGAGTTGCCGGAAAGTATTGAAATTGAAGCTGATAAAGTACGCATTGGTCAGGTTATTCGAAACATACTCAACAATGCAATAAAATTCACACATAGTGGAAGCATACTCATAACATCATCTCTCAATGATGACAATATGGTGCAGGTTAGAGTCAGCGATACAGGGATTGGGATACATCCAGAAATACTTCCCAAATTATTCAACAAATTTGCTACAAAGAGTCATAGAAGAGAAAATCTAGATGGCAATGGTCTTGGATTATACATATGCAAGGGAATCATAGACGCACATGATGGGAATATTCAAGCATATAACAATCCAGATGGTGGAGCCACCATACTTTTTTCCATCCCAATGTCACATCATAAAAACAATACAAAGTTTCAGGAATCGCTTTTCAACTAGATGTTTGTACACCTTGAACAGACTAATATTAATTTATCAACTACACAAATAAACCCATAGTATGGGACTCAGAATATTATCAGGAGAAGATAATGAATTTGCAGCTCTGCAATATAGAAAAATATTTGAAAGAAATCAACATAGCATTATGGTGGCAAAAGATGGAGAAGAATGTGTGTCAAAATATAAAAAAGCGTTGGAAAATTGTTCTGCTGATTCATATCCATTTGATGTAGTTTTACTTGATTTTGTGATGCCAAAGAAAAACGGAGTACGAGTGGCAAAAGAAATTCTGGATTTACGCCCACATCAGAAAATAATATTTGCTTCTGCATTTGGAAATGGAGTTCTAGATGATGCTTCGGCTACCA
>JAGWFW010000093.1 GCA_028867735.1 Nitrososphaerota archaeon | reverse complement strand
TATTGTATACGAATACCAGCTAATAAGACATCTACGTTATATTTTGCAGCTAACGGAGCTGAAAGCGGCAACAATGACATAGCTAAACTATGTAGTAATAATTGTGCAGGATCGGAATACTCTAGCATGCTACTCTTGTATGGAAAATTTGCTACCAGTCGAAGCCAAGCTGCAACCACATATGGGCAAGATATTCCGTTTCTGGCGGTTGTAACGAAATAGAAATCAATGACATTTCTAGTATTGGGACTGTCATACCAGAGAAACGACTTGCCATACTATTAGGCATCTCAATCAAGGTTGAAACAGCCATGACAAGATCTTTCCCCCATATCCATATTTTCGAATTGATATCAGAATAATGTTAGAATGATTGTAATTTCAAGTTACATACACATCTTCTTTATTTAAAAAAGCCAATTTACTCCATATGACAGCTGAAGCTAACGTAAGTGATGATAGTCTAGCTTCTGCTGTAAAGGCCATGGAGGAATTAGTTGATGAAGCAGTTCAGGTCTATGAGTTAGAAAAAGAAAAATCCAATGTAGCAGACGACCTATACAACTCGCTCAAGATAATCACATCATATCTAGGCTTTTCAATTGATCTGGATCCCCATATCTTGAATCTTCCAGAAAATTCGAGGGCAACGCTTACCCCAGCTCTTGACATAATTATCATAAAACCCGATTACAAGTCAGAACAAAAGAGGTTTGACCAGCTTACATTGGATGAAGCATCAGGAGTTTTACAGTTTGCAATTCCAAGAGTAATCAGCTTGGCAAGATCAGACAGAATCTCAAAGAGCAAAAAGATATCATTTTTGCGAGAGAGTACAAGGGCGCTAAAAAGACTTCCGGGCACAAACGCCGAGGAGATGATCATCGGAAGCGAATCTGCACATTTAGAGAAGGTCGGGGTTTAGATGGTAGAAGAAGGAAATGTGATGTCATTTCATAACATCTTGGAGTTCAAGTCATCACTTGAAAAGGATCTTGAAGCGCTAAAGAGAAGATCAGA
>JAGWFW010000092.1 GCA_028867735.1 Nitrososphaerota archaeon | reverse complement strand
ATTTTTGAAAGAAGTAAACTTCATGGAGGTATTTGACTATATTTTGACAAAAGTTTAATGCCGTATTAAACTCTCTTAAACGCAGCAAGTCATGACTAAACTCACTATAGAACTTGTTATTGAGATTAACAAGGGCATAGTACAAGAATGGTTGGAGCAGAACCCAACCGCATTTGAAGCGTAAATGCCAATCGAGATGAACTAAAAAATATTTTGAAGATGGTTGACAAACAAGAAAATCTCATAATGAAGGCATCTTACATCCTTGGTGGAATATCATGGGCACAACCCTTTAGTGGTGGAAATAAAAGAACTGCCTTTGTATGTGCAGATACACTTTTGAGATTGAATGGTTTTAGGCTCGCAATTGATGATGAAAATGAGAAGAATATCTTAGAAAATTACTCCTAGAGATTCAAGAAGAGAGGTCTAAATTAAACGAGGACATAATGGCTAAAATAATTTTATATGTATCGAAGAGGATTAGAAAAATATGAACCAAGAGGCATTACAAGTAGCGAAGGCGAGTATGAAGGATAATCGTAAATTACTTACTGCTCTCGGTAATGAAAAACCAGTCCATCTGAGCCTTGCCCCAAAAGAAGAAAAAATCTTATCGTCAATATTGGACTTGCTCCCAAAATCAACAGAAGGTAAACTAGTTTTAGCAGGTTTAGTCGCTTTTGTAGCGTGGGAATTAATCCGTAGTAAAGAACGAAAATGAACCTGCAAAAGATTTGGCTGCTTATTAAATTGATTTCATATCCATTAACTTAACAAAATCTATTTTGACAAAAGTTTAATGCCGTATTAAACTCTCTTAAACCAACTCAACTTTATTTAAGGCTAGAAAATATAGTCCCCGCCACCTTAATCACAACGTCAATTATTCCTGAATATTTCTGACATATTTCATTGAGTTTTGCTAATCTCTTTGGCGTAGTGTTTTCTTTGTTGATTTCTGCACCCATCTGTGGTTCTAACTTATCAACTGATTCGTTGACAATTCTTTCAACGATATCCATTCCTCTTGCTGTAATATCACTAGGAAAAACGATAAT
>JAGWFW010000091.1 GCA_028867735.1 Nitrososphaerota archaeon | reverse complement strand
TACGGTAAGTGTTTAATGTAGATGTAGTTGCCATGTTTTAAAATGCTAAAATCACTATATAAAAATGATCAATTTTTACACTGGATAGTTAGAGGCTCAAATCATTGACTTGTTTGGGTTGTAAAGAATCGGTTGGTTTTTGGATGGTACAAAATGGGTGTAAAGTTACGGTTGATAGTTTTCTTTATTTCAGATTTAATGAATAAATCCATATTAAAAAATAAACAATATAAAAATCGGATTGTGTTAGTTGTGTATTATTTCTATTTCATTTTCTAATTGTGTTATACCTTTCTGAAAAATGTCCTTAGCTTGCTTTTTCAAGGACTTTGATTCTTTAATTAAATCTGAGATTTTCTCTTGAAATTCTGGTTCTATCATTAAAACTTTAATGCTTTCTATAGTTGGTATGGTTAAGTTAGTCTGAATCGAACCAGTAGAAATTTGTTCTACTTGAATTTTTCCAAGAAGTGAATTAAGATAGAATGCTAGATAAT
The DNA here is from genome assembly GCA_028867735.1 of Nitrososphaerota archaeon. Lineage (GTDB taxonomy): Archaea > Thermoproteota > Nitrososphaeria > Nitrososphaerales > Nitrosopumilaceae > Nitrosotalea. The sequence goes on along the minus strand of JAGWFW010000091.1, from coordinate 575 downwards.
CACGGTTTATTTCTATATTGGGTCTTATTCTTATGAAATAGGAACCAAAAATACTATTTTCCAATTCCTTGTTTATTGGTACCGTAAGTCCTAGAGTTCCACTTCGAGAAACTAACAGATCTCCATTTTTCACTTTTGCGTGGCTTACTCTGCTCGCTTCTTCATTAGATACAAAACACGTTACATGGGGTTTTCCTTTTTTTTCAAAAACGGTATTTTCTAAATGCTTTATTTCATTATTATCGAAAATACCAAGACCGTGTCCTATGCTCTCTTGTTTTATGATGTCATCTATCTTCATTACTTTCTTGTCTCCTTTTTGAATCCATCATAAAACCATAATACTATGACTTGCCAGCCCAATTCTTTCAGTTTTCTGTATTGTTCTGCATCCCGCAATCTCTGTGTTCTTGATTCATGGTATTCACCATTACAGAAATAAGCTGTTTTCTTGGTCTTGTTTACAACATCGGGTTTGGCTATATTTGAAATCATGTACTGGGATTCAATATCATCTTCGGGGTATGTTTGGGACAATCTTTTGGCTAATGCTGTTTCTTCTGGTCTAACTTCTG
>JAGWFW010000090.1:252-1150 GCA_028867735.1 Nitrososphaerota archaeon | reverse complement strand
TTTCTTTTATAAACTGCCATAATCCATAAGATGCAATAAAGACAATCGACACCTCAAGTGGAAGAAGATATCTTTCAAGAGAGAAATCTTTCACAATTGCCAACGTGAGAGCAAATGTACTTACAAACCAAATTAGCAATAGCACTTCCGAAGTACAGTCTTTAAATTTACTAATTCGATACAATACATACCCCAACCCAACAAAGAAAAATACCGATAACGGGATGCTTGAATATGTTGGCGGATATGTCCAGCCAAAATTCCCACTCAAGTTAAGATTCGGATCAGAAATTTGTTTTTCTATAAAACTTGGAAAAAGAACATAATGAAAAACAGATACTACAGATTTTATCTGAATGTTATGGATTGATGGATATCCAATATACCACACATCGTGATTATAGTTATCCATATCTGTCTTCATGACTGAAATTTCATTTAGTGGATTTAAATAAAATCCGGGTTCTGCCAAAAACAAACCCAAAAGTGCCATTGCAAAAAAGACTACACTCAAGAAACAAATTTTGGCAATGTGTTTTTTCTTCGAAGTATAATAACTGCCTTTATTTGACAATCCCTTGAATAAAATAATCCCAAGAAATAGAATTGAGAAAGTTATTGCAAGCATTTTCGAATTTAATGCAAATCCAAACACAATTGCGCTTAAAACTAAATATGTAATTTTTGTATGTCCATTTTTGAAAGCATGGAGTAGGATCAATAATGATAACATGACAAAGAAGATGTAATGTACTTCTACCATTACTGTACGACTGTACCATACCCAAAGGTCATATGACAAAAAAATGATAGAGACGGCAATCCCAACATACCGGTTAAAGAGTATCTTTCCTACCATAAAAGAAAACATTATGGTCAAAGCTCCAAAAATTGGGGA
>JAGWFW010000090.1:0-242 GCA_028867735.1 Nitrososphaerota archaeon | reverse complement strand
CTTGAATCGACGGGCCTTTGTTATGATCATAGCAATCCCAGTAACATGACCAATTGTAAAAATCTCCGTTCTCATCATTTTGAAGATACATCGGAAATCCAATCATAATGTTTCTAATGGGACTATAAGTCAGTCCAAATGCAGGTATGTGAAATAATAGGTTACAATGATCTAATGATTCCAAACATGAATTTCCAAAATCGCCTTTTTTTATTAGATTAAAGTAATTTCCTCCCCATCCA
>JAGWFW010000008.1 GCA_028867735.1 Nitrososphaerota archaeon | reverse complement strand
CGAGATTGCAATTGTATACGGACAAACGCCTCCAAACGTACCGTCGTTTTACCAGTTCCCTGAGGGACTCTGACACATAACAAAATAATCAAAAGGCAATTGGGTTTATCAAAAAATAAAAAAACCGGCTTTATTTTTTTGCCAGTCTCTCGTGTCCGCATCTGGTACACACAAATTTCTTTCCAATATCGAAAAGAGTGCCGCTGCATTTTGAGCATTTTTTCATTTTCTACCGTTGAAGCAGCCAAAATAAAAAGTATGGAGTTGGGTTGATTCTGTACCCTAGCTCATGGAGCTAAAGTCTTTTGCCGCCGTTATCCCCTGATCGTCTGTAACCGTCACCATCTTCGAGCCAGCGGGGGGAGACAGCATTATTTTCTGACCCGGATCCAGCTCCGGAATGCTATCGGAAGTTGTTCCATAGTCTGCCTTGAGGTTGGTCAGGGGTGACGACCCTGTGTTGGTAACATAAAGGCGTATGGCAGAGCCTACTCCCATCTGCATCTCACTACTTGCGTCAAGAGACAGTGCGTATTGGGGCGTGTTTGTGTGGACCACAAGAAGAACTATGACGGCAACTGCCACCGCAGCCCCTCCTCCAATTCCACCGTAAATCAATGTTTTTGACATACCCATCCAACTCTCACAAATATGAGGTGGTAATTTAAGGATGATGTGCAGTGTTCCAAGAAAGAGCAGTTCATTTTGAAAATTTGTTTATTTCTCAAAATGTGAAAATCATGATTTTTTTGTCTTGCGTTTCTTTTTCTTGTTCCTGTAGTGCCACAGAAATATCATGAATCCTATCACGCTTGACACGATTGTCCCAACTCCTACAACCGGAGCAATGAAGAACTGTCCTACCCAAATTCCATTTGCATCGCCTATCTCAAGCATGCCCCTCTGTCTTGCAAAGACATTGAACGAGTTGTCTATGGAGTATGTTTTTCCACCGTCATCAGAATACGTCCCATTCACATGAACAACTGCATGTATCGGATCTCCCAAATTCTTTTGTGTCTGCACAACAAACTCAAAGTCAGTAGATTTGCCTGCATCAAGGTCCGTGACTGCAAGAGATTTTTTTCCCTCAATCTGCAGCTCTGAAGAAAATACCGAAAGCTGTATGTTGTGCGCCCCCGACCCCTGGTTTACAATTGTACCCTTTATGGAAAATGGCTCTCCTGAAAACACATCGCTTGGAGTCTGGAGGTTAAGCGAGAGGGAAGGCTTGGATGCGGCTAGGAACTGCGTCGTCTGCGTGACCGTGTGTCTTACTGGCTGTGAATCGAAAAACCCCTTTACAAAATAATCCACTTCTACGTTTGCAACAAAGTTCCCGTCTGGAACACTACTCTTTACAGTGGAATTGAAATCGTTTCCTAGGGTAGAGTCTTTTGCAAGCTTGTCAAGGTGAAAGCTATTGTGTTCGATTTGCAGCTCGGGGCAGGTTATTGTAACTGTGATGTTTGATACCTGATCAGCAGTGGCCTTGACAACGGACGATAGGACAAACTGCTTTCCCTGCACTACTATGTCTGGATAGTTCAGGCCAAGCTGAATATTCGAGTCTGTGATGTTATTTTGAGTCGCATTGGCAGGAATAAATAAAACTGCCAAAAAAAGAACCAAAAAACAATATCTTGCAAACTTGGGAAAGACTTTCACTCTTTTGATATGAATTGTGCCATATATTCAAAATTTCTATTGTGCCTAACATGTGAAAGCCGGGAAACAAACACATCTACTTATCTACTCATGACGCTTTAGAAGATCATGAAAGCAAAGTTCAAGACAACCTGCTCTGAATGCAAAGCAGAAATCAGCGTGGGCGCAGAAATATCGAAAACACCATCTGGAAAATGGGTCCACAAGCACTGTGCACCTGAATCAAGCGAATTGCCGTAACACTGCATTTTGAAAACAACGGAAAAACATACTATGTGCAGGAATAAACTGCATACTGTCCCTGAATCCCGGCTGCCCTGCTCACATTTGTGGCGGTGGTATCATTTTTGAGAACTAGGTGGCATCTTGTATCCCCATTTACATACATGCTGTGCTGTTTGTCGGTAAGAGAAAGCGCGGTATCAATAGATGATGTCACAGGGTGTCTCTGTGCGTCAAAATAAAAATGTGCCACAATTTCTGGTACCGCTATCATTAGAACAACCAGTATGGCAAACATGTTTATCCGTTTTTTCTGCTTAAAATCCAAACGGTCTTTTGATCTTGGCGCACATTATATTAAGATACAAGACAGTTTCCATCAAGATTTTCTAAAAATAAAGAAACAATCCTACAGGTGTAGGATTGCAGCGAGGATTCCTGCCCCCACCATGGCCCCAAGACCTAGAAATAGCAGATCAAAGGCAATCACTTTCCTAAATGACGCGCGAACCTGCATTTTCCATACGCTGGGTTTTTCTACTTCAAGCTTATTTTGCATGTATTACAATATGCAAAATGCCAGATAGGTTGTATTCAGCTAGATTTCTTATTTGTAAGCTAACATGTTGAAGATGGGACATATGCGGGAAATGACAATATTATGCATGAAAATAGAATGCACGGGATGCGGCTCTGAGGACGCCTCAATACACTACAGCGCCAAGTACAAAGGATTTCGAGGAACATGTCCCAGCTGTGGGGCCAACTGGCCAGAATCCTGACTCTTGGGTCTAAACTGGGATATCCCGAACCACTATCTTCCCAGTTTATCTCTCAAACTCGTTCCAGATTGAATCTATCTTGTCTCTGAGTATCTTGACGTCGATTCTTTCCATGAAATCTCTTTCTATCCTGTATCCAGTAATCTCGTTCTCACTATACGCGGGATCGACCAGACTGTCCTCCACATGCGGTATGGACATGGATTTCCACTCTTTCATTTCAAACAGCCACACTGGATCGTTCAACTCTGAAAAATCAATGTCGTCATGTCCTATGAAAAGCACGTGACACTTGGGAAGGTTTGCATACAGTTTTTCATAGGCAATCATCTGTGCTTTTGAAACAAGTATCCTGTCATCATGAAATATCTTGAGCTCGAAAATCATGAATCCTCCGTTGTGTTCAATCAGCCAGTCAATGTCGGTGCCTCCCGATGTTTTCATCCGCTTTGATATTATGTTGCCAAGCACTTCTCTTGTCTTTGCAAAAAGAAGTGGGTTTGCTATCCTGTGTTTTGGCTCGTCTAACTCGTCCTTGATGTAGCCTAGAGTCTCCTTGTCTGGCTTCTCAATGTTTTTCTTCTGACTGTAAACAATGTCTGCTAAATTGTGTTTGGAGTCTGGCGGCATTGAAAGAAATCAAACCTCGCAGTCTTATAGGTACACCAAATCAATTTTTAGAAACAAACAGCTAATTCCATCACACAAATAAAATCAGGTGCCGCTCCCGGCCCTATGTGTTGCAGTGTATACTTACCAAGATTTATGCTAAATTCACCTAAAACAAGACGTTGGTAAAAATCAAGACAAGGCTACGAGTCGGTGCCACACGGGAAAGGGTGTGGGAAGTTGTATCTGGAATAGATGATGACTCTTATTTCTGGAGAGGAATAACGTCAGTCAGGAACCTTTCTAGGAATGGAAATGCAGTTACACGTGAAGTAATACTTGGCAGGGACAATGTCTGCATCCAAGTACTAACGATTCATCCGGTGGAAAGAATCCAGACACGGTGGGTCAGCGGAGTGATATCAGGCACAAGGGATATCCTGTTGTTTCCTCTGGGCCAAACAACGCTGCTTGAGATCCAGATGAATTATGAATTTCCTGGAATAGGACGTCATGATTCAAAAAGACTTGCAGAATTATTCCAAGCCGAAGCCGAACTTGCGGCTGACCTGATAAAAAGAAGATCCGAGGGATTCGAGTGCGACATTCCTGTAGCTGAGAGGTTGTGGATGAATTAATGGCAAAGACAAACAAGACCCAGATTCTTTATGGTGATTCCAACTGTATGGATGTCACCTCAAAGAGGATGGAAGCCTTGGACATTGCATCCCCAAAATGTCCGACCAGAGGATGCAAGGGCGCACCAATAATCACGGATACTTCGTCAGGTGAGATAATTTGTGGCTCATGCGGATTTGTGCTGCTTGAAAGATCCATAGATCCAAACCCCGAACACATCTCCGATGCATCAGAGTTTATTTCAAAGGCAAGAACCGGGCCGGAGCAATCGCTTGCCATGTATGATATGGGCATGATGACGGTCATCTCAGACAAGGACGCCATGGGACGCTCGCTGTCTAGCTACATGAAGAACACGTTTGGCAGGCTCAAAGTGCTCAACAGCAGAAGCAGGACAGCGTCATCTAATCGCACGCTGCGGTCTGCACTCTTGCTTCTCTATTCGCTAAAAACAAAACTGGGTCTTCCAGATTCAACAGTGGAAAATTCTGCATATCTGTACAGAAAAGCAATGCAAAAGAGAATAACCATAGGTCGCAGCGCAAAGGGAATCATGTGTGCTTCGGTATATCTGGCATGCAGGCAAACCGATATCCCGCGTTCTCTCATTGATATCTCTAGGGCGGCCAACGTGAGCAAGAAGGAGGTCAGCCGGGCATGCAGAAACCTGATTGAAAAACTTGAGATGTCTCTTGATCCGTCAAACCCGGCAGAATTTGTAACCAAGATAGCACATGAGGCAAACATAAGTGAAAAGGCGCAAAGAGAAGCATTGAAGATTCTCTTGCAACTGTCTGAAAAGGGAATCTCGGCAGGCAAAAACCCTATGGCGCTAGCTGCCGCTACTCTGTATCTTTCATGCATCCTAAACGGCGAAAAGAAAACTCAGTTTGAAATCGCCAAGGCATCCGGAATCACATCTGTAACCATACGAAACCGATACACCGCACTAAAAAAAGAGATTAAAATCCAGACGGAAAAAGACAAGGATCTAAACTAGTTACGGAAATTTCTTGCCTTCTTTTCGACTAGCCAAGTGCCCTGGAATGTTTCTGGGTGTGGGGTCTTTCTCCGGGATACTTTCTTCTCATGTGCCCGGAAGGCCTGCCGTGCAATAGTTCAAGGAACCATGCCTCGTGTTCTATCTCTTCTCTGAGTATGTCCTTTGCGACATCATACGTTGCAGGATCTTTTCCAAGTGTCATCTTGCACACCCTGTTCCAGTTTACAATGGCGCCCTGCTCTGCCTTGAGACATTTTTCAAGGATTGCCTTGGTATCGGCTGGATTTGGGGGAAGCTGCAAAAATTCGCAGCCAGACATTTTGATAAATGTCTGTGCGTCAAGCGGCAGCTTGCCTCCAAGCTCATAAATTCTTGAAAGGCATGATTCAAAGTGGCTCAGGTCCTCGAGTCTTGCATCTTCAATGACTCCCTTCAAAGACTCGCCCTCCATTCCAGTGCAGTGGGCCCTGAGGTTTGTAAAATAATAATATGCGGTAAACTCTACCGATGCGTTGTAAACTAGGGCGCTTATCAACTCCTTTATGTTGACTCCGTTTTGTTCTAGGACCTTGACACCAATTACGCTTGGCTCCTTCTTTGTCACAGATACGACTCAGGCCTGCTGGACGATATAAAGAGATCGTTGTCCTGTTGCAAGGCTTAAAATAGTTAGGCAGCTAATCATTAGTCGTCTAAGTGATATGGCAAAATACGACTTTGAAACCAGCGTAGGGTTTGTAGTAAACAGCACTGCAAAGGCCTTTCAAAAAACTCTGGACTTGGAACTGAGAAAGAATGTGGGCGTGACAATCAGCCAATGGAGGGTGGTTGTAACACTTATCCAGCATCCGGGACTGACACAGAAAGAGATTGCAGACAAGGTCGGAGTAGAAGGGGCAACGCTTGTGCCAGTAATTGACAAAATGGAAAAGGAAGGGCTGCTAAAAAGAAAACCGGATTCCAAAGACAGGAGAGTAAACAGGATATACCTGACTTCACGCGCGGATTCTTTGTGGAACTCGATGATGGGATGCGCCTTGCATATACGTAAGGTTTCTACAAAGGACATATCGGAAGATGAACTTGTGACTACGATGGAAACATTGCGCAAGATATCAAAAAACCTATCTGCATATTTTGAGGTTGATGCAGTGATTGCTGCGCCAAGAAAGAAACTTTGAGATGAAATAAATGGTAATGTCAAAGAACCCGAAGGAAGTCTCTTCTGATAAAATATCGTCTACTGCATGGAAGACGCTCATCATACTCAGTCTTCTTGCAACCATGGTGATGTATGCCGAAACGATGCTAGTGCCGGCAATTCCGGACCTCATCAAAGATTTTCATATTTCGTATAGCATATCCTCATGGATCCTTACAACATATCTTGTGGCAGGCGCAATCATGACTCCGATTGCGGGAAAACTGTCCGATATCTATGGCAAGAAAAAGATGCTGATTACCATAATAATGATTTATGCAGTGGGGGTATCACTTGGGGGGTTTGTCACAAACATCTATGAGATGCTTGCAGTCAGGGTGATTCAGGGAATAGGCATGTCTATGTTCCCAATTGCATTTGGTTTGATAAGGGAACAGTTCCCGATGCGAAAGCTTGCCATAGGACAGGGAGTGATAACATCCATGTTTGCAGCCGGTGCGGTAGTAGGACTTGTTGCAGGCGGGCACTTGATTCAAAACTATGGCTGGCAGGCAACCTTCTTCTCAATAATTCCGATTGTATTGGCGTTGATAGCAGTGGTGCGGAAATTCATACACGTAAACGAGGTCCATCCGCAATGGAGGGCAGAAGGGACTAATCCCACTGTCGGCCGTTCGAAAAACGGCATAGACATCCAGGGTGCGGTGACCCTGGCAGTCTCCGTAACTGCCTTTTTGATGGCACTGACTTTTGTTGAGACTGGAGACTCGGTATCGTCCTCTACGATGTTTGGTCTTGCTGCAATCGGCGTGGTCTACATGGTGCTCTTTGTAATAATTGAAAAGAGATCTACAAACCCGCTGATAGATCTAAAGATATTGCTCAATAAGACAATACTTCCGGCAAATGTCATGATAATGATTGTGGGCATGTCCATGTTCATGGTCTTCCAGACAATACCTGTGTTGGTCCGAAGTCCTGTTCCGCTTGGATTTGGAGAGGAGCCTGTCGCTACTGCAAACGTGCAACTGCCATTTGCACTCGTTCTGCTTATCTTTGGACCAACTTCGGGGTTTATCATCTCAAAACTTGGTTCAACAAAACCGATAATTGCAGGCAGCGTGATTGGTGCTGCAGGATTTGCAAGCCTTTTGCTGTACCATTCCACAGAATTTACAATTTCTGTCAGTCTTGCAATCCTGTCCACGGGATTATCTCTTATCAACGTAGGCTCGATGAATGTAATCATGCTTGCAACTCCAAAACAAAATGTCGGAGTATCGCTAGGGATGAGTACTCTAATTAGAATAATTGGGGCATCTATAGGTCCAGCAATGGCTGGCATGTTTATGCAGACTCATAGGACATCGCTTGCAGGAATAGCAGGCACATTTCCGACGCCTGATTCCTACAATTTGATATTTCTCTGTGCCACGATTGTGTCAATTGCATCAATAGGCTTGGCCGTGTTCTTGAGAAAATCTGTTGTCAAGACACTAGTTCATACCAAGTGAGCCCGGTTATTGGTCTGCCGAGTTTTGACTCTCAAGCTTGCCTTTGAGTAAACTTATCTCGTTTTTGGCATCTTCATATTCTTCCCTTGTTCTTGTCAGTGCAGCTTTTACTATGTCAATCTCCTTTTTCACGGCCTCGTATTTTGAATTGAGTGCAGCCGTTACTGCTCCTGCGGCTTCTACAACTTTTTTGGTATCGTCCTTCCTCCCTACTGACGCAAGTTCCTTTTCTATAAACTCCAACTCGTTTTTCACTATTATCACTTCTTTTTTCTTCAATTCCTGCTGTGATTTTAGGGACTCGAGTTCAGTTCTTGCTTTTTGAACTGCTTCGCTTTCCTCCCTGATCTCCTTCTTGCACTGGTCTATCTTTGATTGCATCTCCTCAAGTTCCCCGGCCTTGTCTTCTTTTTGAGATTCGATTGATGATATCTCGTCTTTTATGCGCTGGACCTGCTGCCTTGCCGCCTCTGCCTCTTTCTGGGTGTACTGCGACTTTATCATGTCAAGTTCTGCCTTGGCCGCCTTGATCTGGTCAAGCGTTGACTCGCGCTCTTTTTTAATTGTGGCAGTCTCTGATTTTAGGGAATGCAGCTCGCTCTTGACTGACTGGGATTCTTTTGCAGCTGCATCAATCTCGCTTTTTATTCCGTCAAGCTCACGTGCATACGAATCAAGCGTGAGGATGTTTTCTTGTATGTCGTTTTTTATCTGGGCAAGTTCGCCTTGCAATTGTTCTTTTTGATCCTGTTCTACACTGCGTTCCTGTACGCTGTCTTTTGAACTTTCTTCCTTGTCGGTTTCTTTCTTTGAGCGGCCAAAGAGCCCCATTGGTAGAACTTGTTGTTCATGGTAAGAAAAGCATTCCTTTTTTCAAGAAATAAAGAAACTAGGCAGTTTTCTTCTTCTTGAAGAAGCTTATGTAAAACCCAAGACCCCCTATGGCAAAACCAAATATGATTATGGCCATGCCTCCAATCAGGTCGTTTTTAAAGTAGCCTGGGGCAAATACAAAAATCAGTATTCCTATTGCAATCATGACCATGCCGCTTCCTTTGGGTCTGTTGTGTTCGCTGTGTGCCATGGCTAGAGGTGCTCAGAGATGACAGCAGCTGCTTTTTTTCTTCCAATGTCTAGTATGAACGGTCCAAGCTTTGGTCCTCTTTCCGCAGCCAGTATTATCTGGTATAAAATCTTGAAAAAGTCCTTTGGCTGGACTCCGTTGTTTTTTGCAATCTGGTATATGTCATTTTGCAGATCAGCAGGCTCGCTGTCAACAGACAAAATATTTGCAAGCTCTGACAATGCCTTCTTTGTCGCATCATCAATCTGCACTTCTACCTTGGCCGGCTTGTCAAAATCATCTGCATAATTTCCCGCCAGTGTTATCAGCTGATCGATTTCTGCAGACGGCTCGCTTATCGTCCTGTATTCTACAAGTTTTTTTGCCACCTTGGAAACTCGGTCCTCCCTGAATATCTTGCACAGCTGTATCAGCAACCTGTAATTTGCGTAGGGCGATTGGCCTTTTGGGGGATTTAGCAGGTTCACGTATTCATACAGGCCTTTTGTCTTGACTGTCTTTGCCTCGTTGTCGAGCTTTATCTTTCCAAAGTAAATGTTCTCAAGCTCATGGTATTCATCCATCAGTGCGGGTATGTCTTCAAAGCCGACCTCGCGCGTGCCAGTGATTCGCTTGTATAGGAGAAGCAGGATGGACCTTGGGGTTCCATATCTTAGCCATGCCTGTGAGGTCACCACGTTTCCAAGTGATTTGGATATCTTTTTGCCTCCCTTGTCAAGGAACATCTCGTATTTTACATGCGTTGGGTGGTGAAAGCCAAGTATCTCGTCTGCAACCCAGTCGTTGACCTTGACCGAGTCCATGATGTCTTTCCCGTATGCCTCAAATCTAATGTCAAACGCCTGCCATCTTGCGGCAAACTCTACCTTCCATGCAAGCTTTCCAAGGTCCTTTGTGATGTCGGCTATTCCGTCATGTCCGCATCCGTCCAGAACCTTGGAACCTATCGTAGTGCTACTGCATTTGTATTTGATCTTTTTCTCGTCTGGAAGATATTCGTAAGCAACCGCGGTGTATAACCTGCCGCAGTTTGCACAAACCGGAAAGTAGGGCAGTGCTTCTTGGTATTTTTCCTGTCCTACAAGTTCTGCAATTTTTTCTCCGATTTTTTTGCTGTTTGTAAGGATTGTATGAATCTGATCTTTTAGCAGGCCGTTCCTGTACGTATCGACCCCTCTCTGAAACCTGTACTTGATTCCAAGCTTGTCAAGTCCGTCAAGAAGAAGGCTGCTCATGTGCAAGCCGTACGAGTCGTGGCATCCGAATGGATCGGGAATGAACGAGACAGGCTTGGCAATGTGATCTTTTAGCCAGTCCGGGAGCCCCTCGGGTATCTTTCTTAACCCGTCAAGATCATCTGAATACGCGACAAGCTCTGACCTGTATCCCATGTTTTCAAGTGCCATCTTTACGCCATACGCCCTGACTGCATCTCCGAGACTTCCAATGTGGGGAATGCCGGATGCGCCAAGGCCGCTTTCAACTCTTATGATGTCCGTGCTTCGTCCAAGTAACTTTTCTCTCTGAAGAAGCTCGTCTGCAAGCTTGTCTATCCATGTTCCCTTTCCGATTATTTTCTGTTCTTCCATCATACCAATTCCTTTGACATGTACGGACCGCGCAATGCGTATCCCTGTTTTCTATAGTATTCTCTTGTCCCGACAGCGCTTATGACAAGCAGATTCTTTGCATCAAACTCTTCTTTTGAAATTCTTTCCGCCTCTTTCATCAATTTTTTCCCAAGCCCTAGATGCTGTATCCCGTCTTTGTCGCGCTCGCCAAGCCTGAGTGATTTTCCGTATACGTGGAGCTCTCTTACTATGCATGTATTGCCAGAGACCTCGCTTCTGTGAGCCATGCTGCTTGGTTTTCGCAGCCTCAAAAACCCGAATATTTTGTCCTTTGAGTCGTCATATGAAAGAAATATCTCTTGTCCGCCGGAAGATTCGTAGCTTTCCCTGTTCATCCTGATGTCGTCGATGTTAATTGAGCCGTCAGACAAGCCAGCCTCCCTGCATCGTATGCACTTGCAGGAAAGGTTCTGTTTCTTGAGATTCTGCTGAACTATCTGGCGCAGGTTGCCAAGGTTGGGGCCTGAAATAATCTGGTCTGATGATATCTCGCGCTGCATCCTCATTATTCTTGCCCATCTTGGGATTGTCTTTTTCATTTCGGTTAGAACTTTGATCATGTCATCATGAGAATACGGCAAAAACCTGCCTTCCTTGTAAGATTCGTAGAGCGGAGTATTCTCAAGGACCAGCGTTGGGTAAATCTTTAGCATGTCTGGCTTTAGGACAGGATCTGAAAACAACTTTTCAAAGTCCTCGATATCTTCTTCGGGAGTCATGGTTGGAAGCCCCGGCATCATGTGCGCTACAATCTTGTATCCTGCGTCTTTTGATATCTGGAATGACTCTACCACGTCCTGGAACGTGTGTCCCCTGTTGACAATCTGGTACACCCTGTCATGAAGGCTCTGTACCCCGATCTCAACTCTTGTTATTCCATAGTCAAGCATCCAGTCTACATGTTCAGTCTTGCAATAGTCTGGTTTTGTTTCAATGGTAAACCCGACATTTCTGATGTTTGCATTTTCATTATTTTTCTTGGCAGACTCTAAATCTGCTGAATCAAACCCATTTAGCGCATCAAAACACGACTTGATAAATGACATCTGGTAGTCCTTTGGCATGAAAAGAAACGTGCCCCCTACAATAACTAGCTCAAGTTTCGTACTGTCATGCCCGTATCCAATCAGGTGTTCAAGCTTGTCAAGAACCTGCTTTTTTGGGTCATAGCTGTTCAATATTGCATTTTGTGTAGAGGGTTCGCGGCCTGTGTAGCTGTTAGGCGTGTTAAACTCAATTCCTCCCGGGCAATACGTGCATCTTCCGTGGGGGCAAGCATATGGCTTTGGCATGAGTGCAATTACTGCAACCCCGGAGGCAGTCTTGACAGGTTTTCTGACAAGTGCCCTCTGGAGCTTGGCAAAATCCTGTCCGCTCACTGATGCAAGAATCTCGTAATTTCTTGGTATCCTCTCTAGTGAATACTTGATGCAGACTCGCTTTACCTCACGCTTTACATCTTTGTTTGTGGGCTCTGCTATTGCAAGCAGGCTGTGAGAAATTTCCCTGCACGCGTCCTCAAAGCTTATCCCTATCTGCTGCACGCATTGCTTTGACAAGTTGGGTATTAAATCCTAATCTGAGCGTGCTAAAACAAAACCCTTTTTGGCAATCAAGACAATCATAACATCCGGAGTATGCGGAAATGACAATTGGCTATGTGGCGATTCACTGCGACTTGGGACGAGAGGTCCAAACATACGAGCGCATAGTGACCACGCCTCATGTGAGGGAAGTAAGCATTGTAATGGGGCTATATGATATAGTCTGCAAAATAGAGGCGGGCACTACAAAAGAGCTGGAAAACACGGTCATGCAGATAAGAAAAATCCCTCATGTTCTGACAACCATGACACTGCTGGTGCTGTAAATCACGCTATCTTCAGAGAATCTACAAAGACTCCTTTCCTGTCCTTGATCTCTCCGATCTGCCTGCTGTGCATCCCGTGTTTTTTGAATGTCTCGTTGATTCTTTCCTCTTCTTCCTCCGGTGCAATCAGGCAAAAACCGATTCCCATGTTAAATGTCCTGTACATCTCCTCTTTTTCTACATCCTGGTTTTCTATGATCTGAAATATTTCTGGAGGCTCGGGGAGGCTGTCTAATACATATCCAGCTTTTTTGAGGCGCAAAAGCTTGGTAAAAGATCCTCCAGTTATGTGTGCAAGCCCGTGTATGTCACATTCCCTGATTGCCTCAAGCACTGGCTGAACATAAATCTCGGTCGGCTCCAAAAGCGCCTCGCCTAAAACTCCAAGCCCTCTTATCTTATCACGCAAAGAATATTTTGAAAGCAAGACCTTTCTTGCAAGTGAATATCCATTGGAGTGCAGCCCGCTACTCTTCACTCCGATTATTACATCACCCGTGTTTATGTTATCTCCAAGAACCATGTTTTGCCTGCTAAGAATCCCGACCACCATTCCTGCCAGATCAAAAGCAAAGTTTTTCCCTGCTATGAGATCAGGCAGTATGGCAGTCTCTCCACCTACTATTGGAACCTTGGATTTTTTGGCACCCCTGACAAGACCCCGTACAATTTCCTTGAATATTTTTTGATCATTTTTGTTTGCTGCGATATAATCAACAAATGAAACTGGCACGGCTCCAATGCATATGATGTCGTTCACATTCATGGCTACGCAATCTATGCCTATGGTATCATATTTTCTCATCATCTGCGCAATTATTACCTTGGTACCGACTCCGTCCGTATGGGTGGCCAGCATCTTTCCGCCCGGAATCTCGACTATCCCTGCATAATGGCCAAAACCAGACATTGTCTTTATCCCCTGTTGCAGCTTGTGAGTGGACGAGATTAGCCTGCCTATGCTTGCCTGGCTTTGTTTTATCTTATTGATGTCAATTCCCGCGTCCTTGTACGTTACTCCCATTGAATCTGCTCCTGTTGCTTGGGATAAAAGAATTTTGTATTGTATGTCTAGATGCGACAGGAATTAGCCGGTCTTTTGAGTAAACAGGTCAAGCATTGTCCTTCCCTTGTCTGTTATGAAATAAACCATGTTTGCACCTGCCGGCTCTTTTCTTATGAATCTGTATGCCATGCAAAAATGCAGATAGTTCAGAAAAGACCTTTTCATCCTTATGTTTGATTTCACGTAAAGGTCTGAAAATGTTATGGGGCTGTACCTTAGCTGATATAGTAATTTGAGAATCGAGATTGTACTAAAATCTCGCGCACGTGTCTTCACCGAGTCTAAAACCTGCTCGTCTCTTTTTATTATAAAGTCCGAGAACTGATCGGCCACTTCAAGTGGAATATACGTCATTCTTGTTCTCATTACGGTAGTGGTACGGTAATGTACTTTATTAATCTACTGGTGAATTTTTTGAGCTGTTCCATAGATTTTTTGAACAATGGAACTTTCTGTCAATCCCCGTGCATGAAATTTGTGTTGCGAACGCTATTTTTGGCTGATGCAATTTGTTTTTATCCAAGATGCACCGAAGTCCAGCATGCATAGCGCTTTTGTTCTCATGAACGCGGAGCTTGGCAAGGAAAATCATATTGTAAATGAGATTAAAAAAATTGCCACCGTCAAGGAAGTATATCCTGTCTATGGCGTATATGATGTCTTGATGGTAATCGAGTCAGACTCTATGGAGACCTTGCGTGAGACCATAACTTCACAGATTAGAAAACTGGATGGAATCAAGTCCACCCTCACTATGATAATTGTCAAAGATCAGTAAGTGCCTCTTTCTCTTTATCGTTTAATAAAAGCACTCAAGACAGGAGTTGCGGGTTGACTAATGACTTTGTCATGCTGCTGGTCTGGTTGGGCGAACTGCTCGTATCAAGCTGGCTGCTATCTGCCGGGGCAGAACACTTGTCGGAGCGATGGGGAGGAAGGTTTGTTGGAAGGACCCTGCTTAGCATAGCGACCACCCTGCCTGAGATTGGGATCGTAGTGGCCGCTGCAAAGGAAGGTTCCTATGATACCGCAATTGGTTCTGCCCTTGGAAGCAATCTTTTCATGATGACATTGGGGCTGGCAGTCATGCTGATAATTGCAACCACCCGTCTGTCAAAATCACCTCAAAAATTCATAGATGTCAAGGAGTTTAAGCTAGACAAAATACTTCTTGTAGTTACTGCTGTTGTCGGAGCTCTTACGTTTGTAAACGGATATGATATTAGCGACGCAATACTGTTCTCTGGGCTGTTTGGAGCCTATCTCTACCTCGCATACCGCGAGATGCGAAAAGAAAAGGAGCAAGAAAGGTTTGAATCCCAATTACATGAAGACGCAGCACAAAAGACATCGAAAAAACACTTTGCCCGTTCAATGTTGCTCTTTGCGGCTGGTACTGCGGGCATATTCTTTGGAGCAGAGCCTTTTGTCAACTCGCTGCAGGGGCTTGCTACTGACGCAGGAGTATCGGTCGTAATGCTTGCCATAATTATAAGTCCAATTGCAGGAGAAATGCCTGAAAAGATATCGATGATACTATTGGCAAGAAAAGGAAGCAAAGGTGCGTCAATAGCAGTAGCAAACGTGCTTGGCTCAAAGATAGTCAACAATACGTTGCTGCTTGCCGTGGCAATTTTTGCCGCAATAGCCTACAAAGGATTTGGGACTGTAATACCAAACACGTCTCTTTTAGAAAATCAAATGATACTTGTAACTGTCATAACCATTGTTGCGTTGATACCAATGTTCAGAAATAAGCTTGACCTTCGTTCTGGCATACTGTTATTGGTGCTCTATGTTATAGGAATCTGTTTTCAGTTTGTTATGCCAAGCCATTAGATTGGAGCTACTTTAATTCCGTCTACCTTGACTGAGGGAGTAACACAGGGAAGCGCGCTCCACTGGAGCACATTTCTAGAGTCATCTCCTATGCCTGACACGTTTTGAAGAAGCGCGGGAAGGCTGTGCACTATTCTTACGGACTTGCCTGCGTTTGCTATCTTGCCGTTTTCTATTATTCTTATTCCACTTCTTGCGGTACATGAAAAGTCTCCGCGTTCTGGATTTACTGAATACGTATACCAGAGTCTTCCCACAAGCAGGCCCCTCCTAGTGTTGCCAATCATCTCGTCTCTGCTCATCTGCCCCTCCATTATCTTCAGGTTGTGCGGGGTTGGGGTTGGAATGGGGTTGGCAATTCTTCCCATGGGCGTGCCCATCCTGGATGCATTGCCTGTAGATTCCATGCCTTCTTTGAACGCGTAAAACGAATCTGAATAAGTGCCTGAAAAAACGCCATCTTTTATCAGGTATCTTGTTTTCGTGGGGACTCCTTCATCATCAAACGGCTTGCTCCCTATTCCGTCAGGATGGTGTGGATCGTCAACCAAGGAAAATTGTTCTACTGCAACTTTTTTGCCTAGTTTTTCTGCAAAGCAGCTTCGTTTTTCAGAATATGTCTTTAGGTTAAAGTTTGAAGCAAAAACAAAGGCAAGCATCTCGCCTATTGCATATGGCTCAAAGATTATGGAATATGTGTCAGACTCGCAACTCTGAGGGTTGATCGAGTCTATGCACATCTCTCTTGACTCCGTTCCAATCTGGTTAGGTGAAAAGGAGTCTTTTGTTCTGCAAGACATTGCTCCGATGCCGCTGACCGCAGTGTTCCCATGGTCAGAGTCCGTATTGATGGTACCAGAAATGTACGTGGCCTTGTCTGCACAATTCAATCCATTGGTGTTTGCAATCTCAAAATTTTCTGACACTATGTTCAATGACCCTGAAATTCTTTTTATTTTCTCATGAGATGCAGAGCTTATCATCATGCCTGCAATATCGATTGATTCTTTTCCCGTGATCTCTTCTAGTTTTTTATCGTATGTCTTTTCAACCTCTGAAAACTGCAAAGGATGTGGAAGAGATTTCCAAAAAGACTTTGACTGGAGAAAGGACTGTGTCTGCAGTGCCATGGCAACCAGGTCTGTTTCAACATTGGTAGAAAAGGCGGACAGGATCTTTTTTTCATGTATTAATCGTACCCCCAGCCCTTGCTCGTCATTTTGTTTTATCTCTGCTATCTCAGAGTCCGTTATTCTAACAGTGATTATCTTTCTCTTGACGTATACTGCTTCACATTCGTCAATGTGTAATGCTGATGCTTTGCGAAGAATCTGCTCGCAATCTGGCAACTAGTCTCGCCTGTTGTTTTTGAACCTGTACCTGTCAAGCTTTATCAATTCTTGATACGATCCAAAGCGGCCGGCATCTTCCACGGTATCTAGCATGTCTTCTTCCTCATTCGAATCGTATGTCTTGATTATGTCGTATCGTGTTGTTCTCTGGGCGGGAGTCCTTCCTATCTCTCTTACAAGGCGCCTTATCTCGCGGGGCCTTATGAGCTGGCCATATTTTGCTCCTGCAGCAGTTGAGATGCTTTCATTGATCAGGGTACCCCCAAAGTCATTTGCTCCGCATGTGAGCAGCAGCTGAGACATGCTTGTACCCTCCTTGACCCATGACGTCTGGATGTTATTGATGTGGTTGTTTAACATGATACGCGAGATTGCATGCGTCAGTATGGCATCCTTGCCGTCCGCACCGTTCTTCAAGCCATCGTGCAGTTTTTCCTTGAACATCGGGGCTTCAGAATGAATGAAATTAAGGGGGACAAATTCAGTAAAACCCCCTGTCTCCTTTTGTATGTCGCGTATGATGCCAATGTGTTTTGCTCTGTCTTCTGCTGTCTCAAGATGGCCAAACATCATGGTGGAAGTGGAGGGGATTCCAATCTTGTGCGCAGTCTTTATCACCTCGATCCATTTTTTTACGCTGATTCTTCCAGGCGAGATTTTATCGCGCAATGGTTGGTCTAAGATTTCTGCAGCAGTTCCGGGAAGAGAGTTCACGCCAGCTTCCTTTAATCTATGCAGGTACTCCTCAATTGAGGCGTTAGATCTAGTCGCACCATACAGGACCTCTTCTGGCGAAAATCCATGTATGTGAATATCGTTAATTTCCTTTTTTATCGCCCTGCAAATGTTTTCATAGATATCTGCGTCCATGTTTGGAGGAAGGCCTGCCTGGACACATACCTCTGTAGCACCAAAGGTCCTTGCCTCCCTTGCCCTTTTTACTATCTCCTCTATTGGCAGGAAATATCCTTCTTCCTCGCGAAAGTCTCTGCTAAAGGCGCAAAACCCGCATTGTTTTATGCAGACATTGGTAAAGTTGATGTTTCTATTGACTACGTATGTGACAATGTCTCCTACTCTCCTTCTTCGCAATTCATCTGCAACCATTGCCAAAAGGTGAAAATCAAGCCCTTCTGCAGAAAACAATCCTGTGGCCTCTGCAACAGTTATCTCTTTTTCAGACAATGCCCTGTCCAAGATGCCGGCAATTAGAGGATCCGCATACTTGAGAAGCGAATCAACTAGGGCAACCTGCGTCATTTCAGATACTCCATACTTACTAGACCATTAGAATCTGCTATTTCAAGCATTTTGGATTTCAAGTTGGAATCCACCATGTGGAAGAATTCCGGATACACTGGAAATCTTGCCCTCAGATCAAATCCTGCGTTTCTACAGTTTTCTTGCACTGTGTCAATTGAAGGCCAGGAAAACTCGGGATTTACATAGTCAGGAGTAATAGGTGATATTCCTCCCCAGTCGTTTATTCCTGCTTGAAGAAAGACAGAATAGGAATTGGGAGACAGGTTTGGTGGAATCTGTATGTTCATTTCTGGCATGACTAGTCTTGTCAAGGCAACTAGGATCTTGAAATATTTTTCCTCTGGTCCTGGAACATCTCGCATCATGGTGTCAGGTTTTGGTTGAAAGTTTTGCAGTATTATCTCCTGAATGTGGCCGTACCTCTGATGAATTGACTTTAGCGTAAATATGGAATCAATTAACTCAAAGGGACTCTCGCCTATTCCTATCAAGAGGCCTGTTGTCATCGGTATGGACAGACTGCCTGCATTTTCCAAGACATGGATTCTCGCTCTTGGGTTCTTGCTTGGGGCAAACTCATGCGGCATGTTCTTTCCCGCCAGTCTTTCACTTGAATTTTCAAGCATTACACCCAAGCTTACATTAGTTTTTTTCAGCTGGTTCATCTCGGATTTTGTCAGGTTGCCTGCGTTGGTGTGCGGGAATATGCCTGCATTGAGGGCAACCTCTGATGCGTGAACAAGATATTCAGCGGTACTTGAAAAACCATTCTCCGCCAGCCATGCCCTTGCTTCATCATACTTTTGCTCTGGCCTTTCACCTGTAACAAACAGTGCTTCGGTGCACCTGTACTTTCTGCCTATGGAAGCAAGATCTGAGATGTCCTGCTTTGACATCATGGATAGCTTTGATTCTCCAGGTTCTGCCTTGTATGTGCAGTAAGAACATGTATCTCTGCATAGATTTACCAGGTTGAAGAAAACCTTTCTTGAATAAGTGACTCTTTTCCCCTTTCTCTCGTTTCTGAGAATCTGTGATGCTTTGTAAAGTTCAGATGGACTGTTTTCAGCCTCTTGGTAAATCTGATAAGCTTCGTCATTTGTAATCTGCCTTCCATCAAATATTTTGTTTAATAATTCAGATTTCAGAACTATCTTGCTCAACTAGTTTTGTAGCTTAGGCAGTTGTATTTATTCTTGTACTAGAATTGGTTTGGTCTCTGCTGGAGAGTAAGTGTAATCTGCATGTTTTTACCATCTCGAATTATTGTCAGAACCAGCTTGTCTCCGACTGATTTTTTATCCTGCAAATAATTTAGCAGGTCGTCTATTTTTTTGATGGGGTATCCGTCTGCAGCAATGATGATGTCGCCGCCTATTTTGTATTGAGTACCGTTGATGGTTCTTGTTTCCTTGTATCCGTGAAGTCCTGCCTGTGATGCCGCGGTGTTGGGAACCACTGTATTAATGAGAAAACCTGATGATGTTGGCAATTGCAACATGCCTGATAAATCAGGGTCAATGCTTATTCCGGTTATGCCAAGCCACGGATGTTCGTAATGGCCCGTCTGTATTAGGTCTGGAACTATTCTCTTCATTGTATCGGATGGAATTGCAAAACCCACTCCAGAAAATTCCCCTGTCTCTGATTGAATTGCTGTGTTTATCCCTATTACTTCACCCTGCATGTTAAGCAGAGGGCCGCCTGAATTTCCAGGATTTATCGGGGTGTCAGTCTGAATCACATTTGGTATGGAAAAGGAACTGTTTGGCGGGTCAAGCAATCTGCCTAGCTGACTTACTATGCCCGAAGTCAGCGAGCCTGTTAGGCCAAAGGGGTTACCTATTGCTGCCACTTGGTCTCCGATTCTAACCTCTGACGAGTCTCCAAGAGGTAAAGGATACAAAGCATAGGAACCGGGTTCGACTTTGACTACTGCCAGATCCGCATATGGATCAGTACCAACCACTTTGGCAGGTAAAGAATGACCATCATGAAAAACAACTCTGATCTTAACCTCGTCTTCTACCACATGGTTGTTTGTTATTATGTGTCCGCTGGTATCGTATACAATTCCGGAGCCTATGTCTCTGTCAACTGCAGAATTGTTTGCCTTGTTGACTATGATTTGAACTACTCCCTGATCTGACCTGGCGAAAAGATCTGCCACACTAAGCTGAGAGTTTTTCATAATTGCCTGATCAAAAGGATTGGCCTGGGTCATCTGATGTGAAGCATCAGGATTGGCCGGAGATATGATGAAAACCGATATCAATACAAGTACGACAGCGCAGTATATTCCACCCAAAATAACACTGGTCTTATCCAAGGATGGGCGTTATAGCCGGTAGTCATATAATATTTTGTTTCGTATGTCGAAAATCAAAAATTCATGTTAGGAGATTTTTTCAAGAAGCGATTCCTTGTTCTCATAGTAGAGGCGCAAAACATCTTCATCTAATGATTTGAGAAGATAGAGTATTCCGCCTCTTCTTATTTTTCTGATCTCTTTTATTGTGTAGATCTTGTCGACGTCTCTCTCAGAGTCTGTTATCCGTACCATGTCTCCGCGATTAAGTGCATTCATAGTTATGCCAAAAGACAGAATGTAGATTAATCTTGCGCATAAACTGGTAGATCGTTCAAGTCAACACCGGGCAAGTTCCTAATTAATGACTAGTCCTGATGCAGTTTTTCCACATTGTGGCTCTCTTTAGTGATAAGATAAATGCCTGCTAGCATAAGCGCGATCGCTAGAATCTGGTATTCTCTAATATTTTCGTGCAAAAACACGGCTGCAAAGAACAGGCCAAAAACTGTGCCAGTAGAATAGATAAGCATGGTCTTTACAGTTCCTATCCTCCTAAGGCTGTGCAAAAACAAGTAAAGCGCGATGCCAAAACCTACCATGCCGACCAGAAGCAAGTTTGGAACCTCGAACGGCGTGATACCTATTGGAATTTTAAGCGCTAGCGCAAAAATGAAAAGTATGCCACCTCCGATGATGCCCTTGAGCTGGACCAGTCTTGATATGTCAATGCGCTGGGCTGCAATCTTGCTTATGTTGTTGTCAAGTGCCCATAGGGCCATTGAAAGTATTATCAACAAATTGCCTTCCTTTCTCAAATCAAAAAGAGAACCTGAAAACTGGAGATTTGTAGTAACTATGAAAACCCCGATCAGAACCAATGTTATGGCCAGATATCCTCGCGGCCCGAGTTTTTCTTTGAAGAAAATCAATGCAAAAAGAACTGTGAATATTGTCTCTGAGTTGGAAAGGACTGCGGTATCTGAGGCAGTGGTTTGCTCAAGCCCTGTGAAAAACAAGACTGGCGCAAGTATGGACCCTGACACGGTTATTGCAAGTACAAGCGGCCAGTCCCTTGCTTTTACCTGAAAGCCTTTTACTTTGTATGATAATGGAACTGAAGAAAGAGCTGCAAGCAGGTATATCAGCGCACCATACATTATTGGATTGGTGTTTGCAAGTACGGGTTTGGAAGCAGTTGATATAGAGCCGACCAGAACTGCGCATAGGACTGCATACGCATATCCTATCTTGGTTGATTTTGCATCGAGCCGGGTCAATACGGTTTAAGGTTTTGATCCCATCTAAACCTCTTTCTAAATGGAAATAAAATTCCGGAAAATTTTCCTACAGACTAATGGAGTTTTGAACCGTATCTGACATGGAGTATGTCCTGCCTCTCCAAGTCACAGCCTTGCTACTTTTTGCATTTAAAATTCCGCTTGCAAATCCGCTTACAATTATGAAACTTCCAAGAGGCGCACACAATGCATACTTGATAGCAAGTCCGAGTCCCTTGGTTGCATCCATGATGCTTGCAAGATAGACCAGTCCTGATGCAATCAAAGATACTGCAAATAGGACTGTAAATGATGTGGATAGAGACTCAAATACTACCGAATATGCTATGGCTGGAAATGGCACGAACAGCAAAAATAACACAGTTACAAAGATTCCAATGGCTACACTTTTTGATTGAAAATACAGGGGAACCATCAATCGTTTTAGGGCGTGCCATAGTGTTGTCCAGTCTCTTGCCCACACTGCCTCAACTAGATGTTCGCCACGGACCATTTTCATATTGAATCCTGATTCTTTCACTTTTTTGCCAAGCGCCCCGTCTTCCACTATCTCGTTTTTTACCCCTTCATGCATACCAACACTGGAATATGTTTCCCGTTTTATGATGAAAAAGCTACCGAAAAAATAACCCGTCTTTTTCGAGGAATCGTTTACTCTAAGCGCAGAAAACCTCGTGTGCAAAAACGTAGATAATACTGGCAGGGCGATTTTTGTCCAAATGTCAAGGCAAAGCATCTTTGGGATGACAGTCAAGGCGTCCAAGTTTTCACTTAGCAGATGCGAGACAGAAAGCGAGATTGTATTTCTGGAATGAGTCGTGTCAGCATCTGTAAAAAGCAACAGTTCGCCTGTGGATTTTTTGAAACCTTCTACACACGCCCAGTTCTTCCCCATCCATTTTTCGGGCTTTGGTCCTGCAAGTACATACTTGACTCGGGGATTGTCTTTGGCAATTTTCTTGATTATGTCTCCCGTTTTGTCTTCCGACGTGTCATCTATTGCAATTATTTCATAATTTTCATAATCCTGGCTAATCAAAGAGCTCAGGCATTTGGCAATAAAATTTTCTTCGTTTCTTGCAGGTAAAATGACAGAAACCTTTGGGGTTCCATGTGGTTTTAAGTCAAACCTGTCCAAGAAAGGAGAATCGCGAAATGTTACCCACATTGATCTAATCAAGAGGATCCAGGTTAGTGCTACACCTGTCATGATTGCAACTAGAACATAGTTCAATACGTCTACGGCAATATTCATCTTCTATCTCTCGGCTTCTTCTTTGATGCTTTGTAGTGCCTGCTCTGTGCCGCTCTGGATGTGTTTTCTGACCATACCTGTGAACATGCCCATCATACCTGTAAGTTTGATGTCCCAGACAGCCTCAAGCTTTGTCTTTTCGCCTTGTGGTACAAGCAAGATTGTCTTTGTTCCATCAATTATTCCCTTTGTGAATTGTGCATGAATTTTTTCCTTGGGTTGTATTGTGACAGTTTGCATGCATTTTGAGTCCTTGAAAGCAATGGTAACCTCTCGGGTAACTGTATTGCCGTCTTTTGATATATTTTGTACTTCCTTGGTTCCCTTCCAGAATCTTGGCTCTGAATCAAGGTCTGATACGACGTTCCAGACTTTGTCAAGTGGGGCGTTTATCTCAATTGACGCTTGAATCTGGGCCATGTCTTGAGGAATTCTGCATTCCTATTTATTTTGTGAGATGGCATGATTGGATCTAGAATATGACAAATCTGAAAGACGCGTCTTTTCACTTGGTTCGAAATCAATTTTAATGAGACAAAAAAAGTCTTTCTGTGGATCCTATAACATACGATGATTTCGCTAAACTCGAAATCCGTGTGGCAAAAATAATCGAAGTCGAGAAAATTCCCGGCAAGTCTAAAATCATAAAAGGCATAATAGATCTGGGCGAAGAAAAAAGACAGGTGATAATAGGCGGTGCAGAATATTATCAACCGGAAGAACTGGCAGGGAAAAAAGTAATAGTGCTGGCAAACTTGGAGCCTCGAAAGATTGCCGGAATAGAATCAAACGCAATGCTCTTGGCCGCTGACCTCAACGACAAGCCATTCTGGCTCACTGTCAACGAAGATGTCCCACTTGGAACAAAGATAAAATAATCTCAAAAAATCTATTTGACAACCTAACGTTTTGGCAACATCAGGTGACTATCTTGCCTGGATTGAGCGTGTTGGCAGGATCAAAGATCTGCTTGACCTTTCTAAACCTAGAATAGATCTCACTTCCGTATTGTGCCTTTACAAATTTTGATCTAGCCAGTCCGTCCCCGTGCTCGCCAGTTATGGATCCTCCTATGCTTATGACTCCGGAGAAAAACTCTTGAGCAATCTTTCCCAGTAAATGGCTGTCTTTTTTCTTCAATATTGGTCTAATGTGAAGATTGCCATTGCCTGCATGGCCATATGTGATTACTCTCATGGGGTATTTTGACGTTAGGTATTCGACCAAGTCAAGCAAAAGAGGCAGCCTGTGAACTGGAACCGTAGCGTCTTCTATCAACGAAGAAACCGTTTCCTGTTTTGAAACGCTTTTCAAGCTGTACGACAGGGCTGAATTTCTATACGTCCACCACTGTCTGATCTGTTTGGGGTCGGAGGTTGTCGTAACCATTCTGTCCGACAACATGTGTTTGGCCTTTGTTTTCTTTTTTGTTACATTGTCATCAAACTCCACAAAAAGCAAGCATCTTGCTCCTCTTGGCAGCCGTGTCTTGATGTATCGTATAATGTTATGATCTATTATTTCAACTGATGACGGTCCAATCTTTAGAATTCTGGGTACATCTGCGACAGCCTCCTTGAGAGTCCTATATGAAACTATAATCAAGACAGTTCGCTTTGAAAGAGTTATTGTTCTGAGCTTGGCAGAAACAATTATTCCAAGAGTTCCTTCCGAGCCGGCTATTATTTTCTGGGTATCAGAGCTTGCCGTCACCTTGTCAATCCTGTAGCCGCAGGAGTTTTTTGTTATTCTTGGGAATTGTTTTTGGATTTCCGGGCCTGTGATTTTTAGGACTTTTTTTGCAATGATATTGTTACTGGGAAGACTAACAAGATCCCCTTTTGATGTGACAATTTTTACGCCAATGAGATTGTCTATGGTGCTGCCATACTTGAGTGAGTGGCTGCCGCTTGCGTTGGTTCCTATCATGCCGCCAACAGTACAAAATGGGCCGACCGATGGATTTGGGCCAAAAAACCTGCCGTGCTTTCTTAAAACCCTGTCAAGTTCTCCTTTGAAGACGCCGCTTCCAACTTGTACAGACCCTTGTCCAACCCTGATTGTATTGAAATGTCTCATATCCAAAATTATTCCCCTTCCAAGTGCCCCGCCAACAAGGCCCGTGCCCCCGCCTCTTGGAGTGACAGGAATTTTATGACGCGATGCAAATCTCAGAATCTTGATCATGTCATTTTCATTTCTGGGAAAGGCTACTGCTGCAGGTTTTACTATGTAAGAGCTGGCATCAGTCGAATAGGCGCCTAGTGTAATGCTATCCCATGATATATTGCAGGTTGTTTTTTCTGAAAGCCTTGGACCTATCTGGCTTTGCAACATGTTGTTTCTTAGAGTCTTGGGTTAAAAAACAATTTAATTTTCCACAAAGATTTAATTTGGTTCGTACCAGCTTTTTCGATATTGGATTTTCTAGGTATGAATTTGGACAAGCTTCTCAACTCTAATGATAATTCTAATCCGCTGATGTGGCTTGTGTGGATAGTTCCAATTTTCGTCTTTATGCTATAT
Organism: Nitrososphaerota archaeon; assembly: GCA_028867735.1. Lineage (GTDB taxonomy): Archaea > Thermoproteota > Nitrososphaeria > Nitrososphaerales > Nitrosopumilaceae > Nitrosotalea. The sequence goes on along the minus strand of JAGWFW010000008.1, from coordinate 15,920 downwards.
GGTCAAAAAATCCAATTGCAGGTTACTTCCTCTGAAATCAACAAGTCTCTTGAAAAACTAAAGCTGTATCGAGACGACACTAGAAAGGAACTTGCAGATTATATCAAAACTACAATAAAACCAAGCTGGGATATCCCTTCTAGGCTTGACAGGTATTTTGAATACTTTACAATAATGCCCGTAGACATGGACCCTAACGGTCTAGTTCCCAAAATCATGCACATGATGAAAAGCAGAGAGGACTTTACAAAAACCCAGGTCAAGGCGTTTGCACCCGAGCTGAGTACGCTTGAAGCAAGTAAGATAATGAACATTCTAGAGGTAGCTACGACAATACACCTGCTTTACAAAAGTGTCAGGCACATGTTTCTCACTGCAAAAAAACAAAACAACTTTCCACTTATCTTGCCGCTACAGATGATGATTCCGTTTATCATGGAGGAAGCAGACGCGCTTAAAACTGCGGTGTCTGCATTCAAACAAGGCCAGCCAATTGGAGACGGGATAGGCCCTATGATTGTAGGCAAAATGATGCTTGGCACAGAAAAAACCCAAGCCGCACAAGAAACAGTCTGGAGCGAAAAAGACTATGAGGGTAGAAAACTCTTGTTATTGAAAGCGGAGGGACCTGCGGGAACCGTGGGCAAACCCGGGGAAGCAGCTGAAAAAATCATCTCAGAGAAAAAACCTGTGGCCATAATAATGGTTGACGCAGCCTTAAAGCTTGAGGGGGAAGAGACGGGATCCATAGCTCAAGGATTTGGTGCGGCAATTGGCGGTATTGGAACCGAAAAGTTTCAGATTGAAGAGGTTGCCACAAAACACGGCATACCGATTTATGCAATTGTGGTAAAACAATCGATCAAAGAGGCCATTACGCTTATGAAAAAAGAGATTGCGGATGCTGCAGAAAAAACCACGTCACAGATTTACGACATTATAAAAGAAACTACCAAAGTGGGACAGGCAGTACTATTGATTGGCGTGGGAAACACGATAGGTGTATCACAATGATATTCTCAAGAAAAAAACAGGAGATACTAGATCCGTATACTGTTGAACAGTGTATGTCATGTAACGCATCCAAAAAAAGAAAATTTGCTGAAGGCGACTATGTTTTTAAGGTGATTGGTAAATGCACATCGTGCAACAGCGGCCAAGTGACAGTATTGAAAATCTACGGCGAGCCCATCAAATAGTAGTTACAGTGACGCCGTTCTCCTGTGGGATAAACGTATGTTCTGCCTGTGCCACTCTCTGGTTGTTTGCCTCTACTAGAATCGGATAAGACTTGACTATTTTATTCTGGACAAGTTTGTCTAAAAGCAACTTTGCGGTTTTTTCGTCCCATTCATTTACTATCCACCTTAATGCAAACGGAAGCATGTTGAATTTCTGCCAGATGAAATCGATCATCCTGTTGGCGTCTTCGTCCTTTGAACGCTTTCTTGTTGCAAGGGAAAAGATGTTTCGGGTCCTGCCTTCGCGCACAAAACCAAGACCGTCACGCGTCGTGACAAATGGCTCGCATGCATACGCCTCGGTTGACTGGAAGGAAAACGATCCTATGGACCATATGTTGGGCACTGATTTTCCTGCATGAATGGTATACTGTTCAAGAGAATGACCGCTGAGATTTGCAATGGGTATTCCGCCCATCTGTTTTACTGTTCCCTCTATTGCCTTTCCGACATCGCTTGATTTTGTACCCGCGCGCATTATTGACATTGCATCCTTTAACGCTGCTTCTGCTGCCTGCACCAAATAGTCATAGTTTGGGTCGTAGCATACGGTAACCGCAGTATCTGCAATGTATCCGTTTATCTGAACTCCCAAATCAATTTTTAAAAGATCTGTTTCTTTTACAACTATGGAATCATTCGGCTCTGCAGTGTAATGCGCCGCAATTTCATTCAGACTGGCATTTACAGGAAACGCACACTTGCCCCCCTTCTGTCCTATCTCTTTTTCAATTGATTCACAAATTTCAAACAGAGTGGAACCAACGTGATACTTTTTTCTTGCGTTCTCTCTTACCTCTGATGCAATCTTTCCTGCGTTGATGTAATCCTGAACCTGCATTGGTTACACTTGAAGTGTTTCTTATTTAAAATAATCAATGCTATGAGAAGCTTAAATTGGGGACTTTTTGGTGCATTCAACATCGGGATCGTGGTCTAGCTTGGCATGATTCGGGTTTTGGGTACCTGAGGTCGTCGGTTCAAATCCGGCCGATCCCATCTTTTTCTAGGGGATAAAGACAGCGTGGGCTCATTTTTTAAAACTAATTCAAAGATACAATTATGTAACTAGCACGGCGAGCTTGATGATGGTTCTAGTATATAACAAACTAGAATTTTATTGTAAAATAAAAAAAATTGGGAGTGTTATTCTATTGTGTTGGATAGAACCTTAACTGCAAGACTTTATTGCCATTATTGTCATACGACCAGAAGTAGTTCTGAAACGTTGGATCGAAGATGTTGACACAAACTGTCTTGCCTGTTGTCTGATCTACATAGCAGAGTGTAGTAAGCTGTGTGGTCACATTGGTAAATGTTGATTTTCCGTTGTGTCCGCCAAATGCTACTGTCTGTCCAATAGAACAAATCGTGTCTCCGGTGGTCAGATCTATGGCACAGGTCGTCATGCTGCTTGAACCTCCTGGTTTGCCTACAACTCTGGCCCATACTGTATAGGCTGGATTGCCCCCAGTTGTATTTGTAGGAGGCAGTTGGAAGTTGGCTGTTCCATCGATACAATTGTTGTCTAATACATAGAAACTCGTACCTTGTGTAAGGTCCACGTTACAATGTCCCTTTAGTGGAACATGTATGACATTACCCCCACTACCGTCTGCAGTAGGATAGTTCTGTGTATTGCTTACCCCTATGATGTTAAGGTTAAAGTGGGGTCCACTTGGTGCGCCATTGCCGGTAGCAAATGATGCTTGCGGAATGCCTGAAATCGGCATCATTGTAAGTACGGCAAATGCAGTACCAAGAAGAATTGTCAGAGATGGTTTTTTTGCAATTGCGGTTGTTCTTGTTGGTTTTGATGTCATTAGAATCTAGAAAAAAATTAATGTGTTTAAAGAATTGCGTAGGATTACTACGAAATAACACAATCAGATTTGCGATCAAAATTTTTGTAAAACTTTATTTGAAGTGTGACAAGTATCTTTTTTCAAAGACATAAAAGATTGGTCAAACCCTCATATTGTTTTATGCTAATTGAGTTATAGCTGATTATCATGCTATTACACACCGTCAATTATAAGAAAGTTAGGGGTAGATACACCTGACTTACAATCAGAGAGTAAATCTAAAGAAATCGAGGTTTTTCTTAATCTAATGGATACAGTGAAACGAACAGATTAGTAATTGCGATTGGGCTGGATCGCATTCTAGATTGAAAGACATGTAATATCTAATCGTTTTCTATTTGTGTATTATCCAATTGGTTATTATCTGACTTTCACAAATTATGATAGTCAGGCGATGAAGAAGAGTTAGAGACATGATTGATAGATGAATGTTAATTCAGTGACTCGGAGCCTGGCATACCTATTTATTGAAATTTTTTCATCATAAGACAACTTGGGGTTTGAAAGACGCGAGATCCTGCTGATTCTGGGAGTCTTCTTTCTGATGATAGGTCTGCTGCCGTTTGTAGCTCCCGTGTATTCAATTATAATTGCAATTGCGACATACTTTGGAATTCATACGTTTGTCAAACAAAGGAAGAAGCAAATCCAAAAAGCTGTAGGGGAAGGCATGTGTGCAGTCTGCGGAGCCCGGATAAACCAGAACAAATGCCCAAACTGTGATGGTATCAAGGGCATCTAAGAATGGGAAGATGAATTGTACGCACGGCTTATAATGAGTTTGAGGCTATACTGGCCAATGAGGTCAATGGCATATTGGGGATTAACAACTAGCTCAACTTTTCCACAATCAATACCTAAAATTGTAATTTCCACGATGAAATGGTAGTACAGATGAGATACTTGAGATCCTACACTATTGTCATATTTTTAATTCTAGTTTTAATTGTACAGTCTTCTGCCCTAGGGCAGGTTTTCCCAACAGCAAATCATGTGGTCATAAACGAAGCTGACACAAATCCTATGGGGGATGACACCAAATACCCGATAGACTGGGTGGAACTGTACAATCCAACCAGATCTGCTGTAAACATTGGGGGATGGACAGTTGGAGCTACAACCGGACTCAAACAAATCTATACGGTGCCAGCCAACACCATGATCCAGAGCAAGCAATTCATGATGCTAACTTCGGGCCCTCTTTGGTTTCCACATGCAGGTGCAACAATACAACTGAAAAGCAACAACGGCACGGTAATTGATCAAACCCCTTCATTGACCGATTCTCAGAGCGGAAGCAACTCTTGGCAAAGGATGTATGACGGATACGATACTGGCTCTTCAAGCGACTGGGTATTCAAAGCAGCAACTCCAGGCTCATCTAATGGACAGCCCCCTGCTACTACCGCATCCTCCGCTAATACAATGACGGTTTCTACAGACAAGACAAGCTATGTTTTTGGAGACACTGTAACAATTAGCGGCAAAGTTTCAACACTTCTAAACAATCCAATTCAAGGCTATCCGCTGTCAGTCAACTTGATAGTGTCAGGACCTGCAGGTTTTCAAAAAACATTCACCCTGTATCCTGACAACAACATGCAGTTTAGCACGTCGCTAAAGGCAAGCCAAGTCACCGGATTACAAGAAGGCGCATATACGGTTTCTGCGTCATATGGCACTGTTACCGCATCAACCAGTTTCACGCTTAGTTCAATACCATTTGTTCCACCAACACAAGCTTCCGCAGTTACAATGTCTGTGTATACGGATAAACCAAGCTATGTGCTATTACAACCTATTACACTTAGTGGAAATGTCTCTCAGGTAATTCCTCTGACACCTGTTGCTTACAAAGTCTATGATCCAAACGGTACCATGATATATCAAGGAAATCTCTATCCCAACACTCAGGGTCACTTTACAACATACAGCCAGTATCAATCACATTCTAGTAGTTCAGGAATTATGATAAACAGTATAAATCCGATTTATGGAACTTATAATATTATTGCAACTTATGGTACAGCAAAATCTACTGCTTCTTTCACTCTAGTGACTCAACCAACACAATCTACTCCAGTGATCATGTCAACTGACAAACCAGTGTACGGACTGGGAGACACGGTCATAATTAGTGGCCGCATAAATGCCATGGGACTTCAAAATAATGGATTGAATCCTAGCCTGCAAATAGTACAGTCTTTTCTGACTAGTTCTTCTGGCACCAGCCAAATTGGGAATAGAGGTATTGTTCCAAACACTAGTACCACGCAGACTTTTGTCAATGTACAATCTGATGGTACATTTGTATACAAACTTACAATTCCTGGCTCACAATCTGGTCTAGGAAACTATCGGGCTATCTTGACATCGGGATTTGGACAAGCGGAAGCTGATTTTGCTGTAGCGCAAAATCCTTCAACGTACCAATCGACAAACTCTCCATTTTACATTACTACTGACAAAACATCATATAATATAGGAGATATCATATCGATTTCAGGCCAAGTAAGAAATCCTCTTAGTCAAACTGGCAGCGGAGGGGCAAGTGTGAATATTGTAGTGATTAATTCAACAGGATATACTGTATTGACATATCAAAATCCAGCTGCAAACATATTTGTCGCCAAGAATACTGCGCCAGCTCCACTTACATATTACGCCTATCCAGACACTAACGGTCACTTCCTTGTTACACAAACCCTTCAAAGAGGCATATTCGCACAAGGTAACTATACACTCAAAGCAACGTATAACTCACTTGCCACTTCGGCATCTTTTTCAATACAAGATCCTCTCTCAACAGTTTCCCGGCAGAATATTGTTGCTAGTATTGACAAACAAGTGTACGGGGTTGGAGATACAGTGCATCTGACTGGTAAGTTATCAAGCTTGACAGGAACTTCGGCATATACCCTGACACTCTTAAAGCCTGACGGCGGTACGATTACTGCTCCTATAACCTTGAATAATGGGTTGTTTTCATGGGATTGGACGGTACCAAGTCAGGCTGCATATAACACCGCATCAACATTTACAACCAACAGGGCATCATCGTTTGGAGCTAATTCGCAGACTAGTCTCTATGGAATCTATTCAATTACAATAAATTCAGACTATGGAAACTCGCAACTGTTCTTCCAGGTCTCTCCAAACCCCCAAAATCAAACTGCAATCACACCGTTTGTCATAGAGACTGACAAGCCAAGTTATGCCAACAGTGATGTAGTAAACATTTCAGGGCAGACACTGCCGCAATCTAATGTGGCCGCACAGTATTCAAACAGCCAAGTCCAAATCTCAATTTACACGCAAACCGGGCAGGAAGCATACCGCTATGCCGCCACCCTGAATCAGGGCGGACAATTTCATGTATCGGTACCGATGCAGCCAGGAGCTTGGACTGCAGGAACATACAAAATCTATGCCCAGTATCTCACATATAGTTCCACAATAAGGTTTGATGTGACAAATCCGTATGTAGTCGGCTCAGGACCTCTCCAGCTCTTCATAACAACGGATCATGAAAAATACCTGCCAGGTCAGACGGTCCTGATTACGGGCAGGACAAGCTATATCATATCTGTTGACAATACATATCTTACATTTGGGCTTGCAAACGATACAATAGTGAGTGAAGGGCAGGCTGTATCAAAAATGGGTAACACGTTGCAGCATGCAACAGCACGATTTGATCAATACGGTTCATTTAGCTACAATTACGCAATTCCAAAATCTGCAGCCGTTGGAAATTATACCGTAGTGGCCCAAGTGCCGTTTGGAAGCTATAACGCATACTATCAAGTAGTTAATCAACTACCTGTGGAAAATACAACCTCTGTGGGAAATGTTACACAGACAACTAATGCCACTCAGGTGACACCACCGCCTGCAAACGCAACCCAAGCGCCTCAGGAATTGACAGTGATTCCAACAAGCATAGGACCGACGCAAAAAAGCCTTGCCCCATACATGATTGTAGATAAGGAAAACATGATCTCAGATTCAGCAATTACAATAAACTTGAGCGAAAAGACAACTGGCAACCAGACATATTATCCAAGGGAGATAGATGGCCTGCTTCGAGTAAACCCAGAAGATGAAAACTTGGTAAGCATGAAGATTAACTCTCCTGACGGTACATGCATAATTGGTCTTACCGCCGATTGCAAGATATCGCAATCTACCTATCATATGGGATCAAGCTACCAGAATGTGCAAATTGGAAACGAATCGTTCCTCGTAGGATATTCTGGTGCAAATCAGAGAATACAACAATTCAGCATTCTTCCAACCAATGCAAACGATTCAATTACGGACGGCCAATGGCATGCAAACATAATCAAAAATAACCAGGTGTCTAGATTCTACTATCAGGTAACTTATGTGGCAAAATAATAATCGGTTTCATCAATTCCAGATCTCATGCAGTTAATTCTCCAACAGGTGCCGTGATACTATGGAAGTCCAAGTCTTCATGTTGCGGCAAGATGATCCTGCTAAATGCACTGCCGCAAAATTGGTAAAATTTGGTCTGGCCAGACAGGTAAGGAAAACTGTACAGGCGACAATGGTTTTGCATCCCTTTGCTGAAAAAATAGTCCTGAAAAAGGACGGAAACCTTGTAGGTTCAATAACTGCCATCGATTGCTCCTGGGAGCTTGCACAAAAAACATTTGCCAGAAATTTTCTGGGGTTTTCTCGCAAGCTACCTCCATTACTTGCCGGAAATCCGGTAAACTATGCCAAGATTGGAAAACTTACCACGGCGGAATCTATTGCAGCAACTCTTTTCATCATGAGTCTTGACGATCAGGCGCATGCCATACTCAACAAGTTCAAGTGGGGGCATACGTTTTTTGAGCTAAACCGTGACCTCCTAAAAGATTATTCAAATGCGGAAACTCAAGAAAAGATCTACGAAATATCTGATGATTATGGGCTTGGATCAGTGTCTGTAGGCTGAGAGATCTGAGGGATACTTGGATTTGATTTTGGGGGTGGCCTGAAATCGAACTAATACGTCTTTCTGGGACGCCAAACGCTATCTCGTAATCACGTTTTAAACGGGTAGAGATTTATGCGAGCATTTTTTCCACACGGATAGGTTTACATGACAACTGAGCATTCAGGGCTAGTCCGCAGCCTATCTTTGCTGGATATAACCATGATTGGAATTGCTGCTATGATAGGCGGGGCCATCTTTAACTTGGTAGGACCTGCCATGAATGAATCAGGACCTTCTCTTATCATTGTTTTTGCAATAAGCGGCGTTGTAAGTTTCTTTACCGCACTGACATATGCCGAACTCGGGTCTGCCTTTCCAGAGGCAGGAGGCGGCTACAGGTGGGTAAAAGAAGGACTGCCAAGACCAAACGCATTCATCAGTGGATGGATTGCCTGGTTTGGGCATATGATTGCAGGAAGCTTGTATGCGGTTTCAATCGGAGATTTTTTTGGCAGTTTGCTTACAAGCCTGGGCGTTGCACCGGAATATGGCGGTATTCCTCTGGGAAAAATAATCGCGGTGGCGTCAATAGTGATATTCACATATGTAAACTATCGGGGAGTATCGCTGACAGGACGCGTGGGAAACGGACTTACAATTGCTCAGCTTGTAATAATTGTAATTCTCATAGTGTCTGGCCTGTTCGCCCTGGGTTTTGTCAATCCAAACTGGGCCGAAAACTTTCATAATTTTGTACCTCACGGGATGACCGGGTTCATTTTGGCAATGGGAATTACCTACATCGCATTTGAGGGATACGAAATAATTGTACAAACAGGAGAAGAAGTAAAAAATCCAAAGAAGAACATACCAAAGGCAATCTTCATAGCGCTTGGGGTGGTAACGGCGCTCTATGTCGTGTTTACGTTTGTCTTTGTTGGAGGGCTAAAGCCAGACGTGGTTGGAACTGAAGTATGGCAGTACATAGGAGGCTATCAAGACCTGGGAATTGGAAAAGCCGCACAATATCTGATACCGTATGGCACTATCCTTGTCTTTGTAGGCGGACTGGTGTCAAGCATTGCAGCACTGAGTGCAACCACATTTTCTTCAAGCAGGGTATCGTTTGCCATGGGGAGGCAGTACAACCTTCCATACATATTCAGTTCAATACATCCAAAATTCCACACGCCGCATTTTGCAATCATAGCTTCTGGCTTTATCATGCTGATAATGGCAACCTGGCTCCCTCTGGAGCAGCTGGCACTTGTGGCCGGAGTCATGTTCCTGTTTCTTTTCACACAGGTTAACTGGGCAGGAATAAACATCCGGAGACTCTATGGGCACAAGCTTGACTATGGATTCAAGATCCCAGTGTTTCCTCTCATGCCGTTGATAGGGATTTTTGCCAAGGCTGGTCTTGCAATATTTCTTTTGATATACAATCCGATTAGCTGGGCAATAGCTATAGTGTGGATATTGATAGGATTTTCAATATACAAACTATATATTGCAAAAAAAGAGATAGAGCACTATGCGCCTCTTGTTGCAAACATTGGCCCGCAACAGCGAAAAGATTATCGCATAATGGTAGTATTCAACAAGAAAACAATTGAAAAGCTTGTTACCATTGCATCATCAATAGCCAAATCAAAGGATGGTGAAATATCTCTGCTGAATGTGGCAACAATACCAATACAGATTCCGCTTTCCATGGCTCATGGATTTGCCGAGCCGGTCATGAAGTCTTTTGACGATCTGAAGACAAAACCCGGATTCTCGGAATATAGATATCTTGTAAGGCTGTCACATGATACAACCGAGGCAATCCTTGCTACTGCCGAAGAGCAAGGAATCAATCTTCTTGTGATGGATTTCTATGATCTCAAAAACAACAGAAAGCTTCTCTCTCTTACCACATGTGATATTATGGGAGTAAACATCAAAAAAGAATTTGAAAAGGAGCTCTCGCACATTGTTGTTGCATATGACAAGGGAAGGCACTCTGATCTTGGGCTTGAAATAGCAAACTCTTTTTCAAATTCAATGAATAGCAAGATACGGATCGTAAGGGGCGTTGTCGAATCACCTGAAGAAGAACGGGACATCTTGAGCAGAATAAACGAAAAAATGTTTGATCTTGATCTGAAAAAAGTTCCAGTTGAAAGAATCTATCCTACAAGCATGGACGTAACCAAAGATCTATTGCGTAATCTTAACCAGGATCCTGAAATCGTCATAGTTGGGGCCGGGAATCAACCCGAGCAGGCGTTTAGCCCAAAGACCTTGGCAATTGTTGAAAAATCAAAATACAGTGTATTTGTAGTACGTGATTCCAGGTTTTCAAAAATAAGGGCTAGGTATTTTTGGAGTGTAATTGCCCCAAGACTTAAGGAAAACCGCTTTATTTACAAAATATATCGCATGGCTTATGGAATGGTCAAGTCTAGGAAAGGGGCAACTCCTCACGAAGACTATTTTGAACCAAAAATGTAGGATATTGCTAATGCTAAAATAGAATCTTGGCTGACTTTGGTATAGTGCGAGCCGGTGAATGAGGCGCTGCTTCGGCAGAGGAAACTCCTCCCTCCATGCAGCAAATGTGATCCGGAGACGGATAGTCAGAGATGACTGGCAACAGAACAGAAACCTATCCGAACTGGGGCGTACTGTGATGGCAATGCCTGAGATTCCCGGTAAAGGAATGAAAAATCTGTACCACATGGAGAAAGGCCAAATCAAACAATAAGCGCTGCACTTTGTTTAGGTAGGCCGCATAGCTGAATCTCGTAAAACAGAAGGAGGGTTACAGCTGGCGCGCACTATTTTATTTGAAAATGATTTTTAATTTTAGATAGCTGACCTTTTTGGCCTGTCGTCTTGATTGCTTGGCTGGTTGTCCGAGCTTACTGGGCTGCTTGATACTCCGTCAAACTTGTCTGCCCAGTGTTGTCTTGTCTCGTATTGTATGGGGCCTGTGTCGACTTCGTGGACTACTTCCTTCATCTTTTTGTTGCTCCAGATGAATATTACCACCGCGATGACTCCTGCAAACCCAGCCATTCCGTATACCATCATGGTGGATGTACCACCAGCTGTAGCTGTACTTGTGGTTGATGAAGCTTGAGTCGTGCTTGTAAATGTCCATCCTCCTTGGACTTGGTTTGCATTTGCATGGCCTTCTATGTTGATGGTCCCTGCATTGGCCTGTTCTTTTGTTGAAATGTGGTATTTTACACCGTCAGAACCTGTAAAGTCTTGGTCAATGTTGTTTACATGCAATGTGCCTGAGAATGCATTACTGAGGCCTGATGAGAAAGTGGTAACTGCGGTTTTTTGTCCCTTGTATCCGTATCCTGCCGTCTCTGTTAGAGTGTATGCTGGATCAAAGAGTGCATCCCATTTGTTTACTGGCTGTTCACTGAATAGTCCTGTTGCGTCGAACAAGTTTGGACTTTGGAATACTGTGAATGCGTATGTTCCCTTTAATGCACTGTACAGGTCTGGCAGTTGAGTCTTGATTGAATCTATTGGATAGTTGATTTCTATTGGACCGTATTGGTTTGTTTTTATTGTGACAGGTGCGCTGGCATTAAATGCCATCCAAGATGCATCAAATGTCTGCGGTATGTCTCCGCTGGCTTTGTTCAAGATATAACCTGTTACTGTGGGGGAAAGTACCACTTTGTAATCAAAAGACGCGTGATCTGAGTATCCGTTTATGAGTAACTGGTAATCGACAACCAAATCTGTTATGACTGCTGTACTGTGTTCATTTGATACGATATCTGTGTTAATTTGCTGCATGAAAGTTTTGAGGGCAGGATCACTTGTCGAGTTATCCTCAAACGTTATTGTCATGTTCTTACCCTGAAGTATGGTTTGCAGCTTGCTTCCTGCAGGATAGTCAATGTAGAAACTCTTTTCAAAATCATATGTTGGATTAATAGGATTTCCCGCCATCGGCAACGTAGCACTAAAATTAACTGTTGCAAAACTGGGAGACACCGCACCGAAAAATAACAAACTTGTTAACACTGACGTAACTAATAGTCTCCTAGTCACGTTCCGAGTACTCTCTGAGTCGCTAATAAATCTTAGCATTATTTTTTGCAGATAATGATTTTTGAATTTTTATTGGCAAGAGTAATATGTTTGGCATCTTAGTAACTTTCGGGGGATCTGAAAAATGATAACAATTCTTGCGGGAGGAACAGGCTCTGTAAAACTTGTCAGAGGAATAGCTTCTCAAACGCGAGACCTTTCTGTAATTTCAAACGTTGGGGATAATTACTGGCTGTACGGACTTTACATTTGTCCTGATATTGATACAATGCTTTACGGACTTGCAGATATTCTTGATACTGACAAGGGGTGGGGAATAAAGAAAGATACGTTTGGGTTTTTGCGTCAGATGGAGATGCTTGGGGAAGAGACTTGGTTTAAGATAGGTGACAGAGACGCGTCAATTCATCTGATGAGAACCAACATGCTAAAGAATGGAAAAAATCTTTCAGATATTACTGAATGGATGTGCCAAAAGTTTGCAGTAGACACAAAGATAATTCCTGTAACAGACAATAGCGTTGAAACCAGAATAGTAACAAACAAGGGAGAGCTGCACCTGCAGGAGTTCTGGGTAAAATACAAGGGTCAGGATAAGGTTGAAGGGATAAAATATCTTGGCGCAGACAAGGCACGAGCAAACCCTGCTGCAGTAAACGCAATTCACGATTCAAAACTGGTAATTATTGCACCGGGTAACCCGTTAACTAGCATTGGTCCAATACTGTCCATCAAGGGAATCAGAAAAGAACTGTCCAAGTCGAAGAAAAAGGTCGTAGTTGTAAGCCCGCTCATAGGTAATTCTGCAGTAAGCGGGCCTGCGGCAAAATACCTTGAAGCCGCAGGAATCGAGGTATCAGTATATGGCCTTGCCAAGATGTATTCTGAAGTGGCATCCAATATTATAATCGACTCTGCTGACAAGCTTCATACCAGAAAAATTGAGAACTTGGACATGAAAGTGTATGAAACAAAGATAAAAATGAAAGAAAAGAAAGACGAAGAGGCTCTCGCATCCTTCATTTTAAAACAAATGCATGTCTGACTTGAGAATAGGTGCAATAGTTCCCGTGAAGACTTTTTCAAGGGCAAAAACCCGGCTCAATTTATCTGCTGAAAAGACTGAAAAAATCTGTAGAGTGATGTTAGAATCTGTACTTGGGGCATTATCGCAATCTGAAATTGTAGAAAAAACCCTGATTGTGAGCAGAGACGACGCCGCGCTTGGGATTGGAAAAAAGTTTTCTGCAGTGGAAATCTATGACCACGAAGAGCTTGGGGTCAACAATGCCGTAAAACTTGCAGATGACTATTTGTTAAAAGAGGGTTTTGACTCTACCATAGTTTTGCCTCAGGATATACCGCTAATTCAAGCAGAAGACATTCGTACCCTGTTAGACTTTAGACTTCAAAATAGATGCGTGCTTGTTGTGCCATCGCGAAGATTCGACGGTACCAATGCCTTGTATAGGTCCCCAGTAAATGTGATGGAAACCCATTATGACGAGGATAGCTACAAAATACATCTGAACACTGCAGAGATGAGAAATGCAGTACCCGCTCTTGTGCTTATCAGGAGAATGATGTTGGATGTGGATGATCAATCTGATCTGAATATGATAATGAGTTATGATTTGCCAGTGTCTAGATTGCTCGGCAATGCTCTGACTTGATGATTCTCATGTCTCTGTAGGGGGTTGTAGTTGTTCTCGTTTTGCCTTTATGTAATGGAGGATTTTTATGGCTATTGCTATGGCGCCTGTGACCAGAAGCAATTGTTCAAGTGTGTCAGAAAAAGGATTTGAAATTTCTGACGTTATGGATGTCTGGCTTAGTGTTGATATGAAAAACAAGTATGAATAAATGAAATAATTTGTCCCCCAATGAATTAGTATCGCGGGGGCTAAACCGTATCTGACATAAACCCATCCTATTATGATTCCAGCTATTGTCGCCTGGGTTATTTTTCCGGGGCTCCACGGTGTTCCGGAAATTATGTGGGCCGCGCCAAAAAATACGCCTACCGTAATTATTATTGCCATTGTTTTTTTGTAGTCTGTTATGTGCAAGTATGCGGCAGGTCTCCATAGAGATTTGAAGAAAAGTTTCCATGATGATCTGTAAGAGAAGATGAGAAACAGAGGTATTCCTATGAGAAACACCCTGAAGCCTATCTCTTCTGTCAAAGGAGATGCCGTTATCTGGAAAAACTGGATCAATCCATTTTGGAACTGGGGGGGTTCTATCTTTACACCAAAACTTTGTTGCACAAAATCTATCATGACTGAAAGCAGTATCAGTATGGAAAGCCATGTTATCGCATTGACTAGGCCGTTTTCTTTGAGTTCTCGCCAACCTTCTGACATTACTCCAGTTAACGTTCTGGTTAGACTGCCACGCGGGCCTAGAAATGAGATGGAAAACAACACTGCATAAGCTGACCACGCAATGATGAATGCGTCTCCAAGTTGGAAAGAGATTGGTAATTTGAAGCCGATTCCCGCTACAAAAAAATTGAAGCTGTCTAAAGGATATTGAAAGTTTATGTTATTTCCAACGTCAGAGTCAAAGACAAGGTACGCCCCTACGGGAAAGGCTAAGATCATTATTCCAAAAATTACAGCTACAAATGCAGAATAGGGGATGGATAAAATTCTGATTGTCTTATCTGTGTGCAACAAGTTTCATTCAATGAACTTCTATGCTTGCTTCTGGAAATCCAAGTTTTACCAAAGTTCCCTTGATTGTATCTCTGTGATCTCCTTGTAGAAAGATGTATCCGTCTTTGACTGTTCCGCCGCAAGCATATCTTGCCTTCAATTCTCTGACTACTCTTCCAAGATCATTCATTTTTGGGTTGACCCCTTCAATCATGGTACCTTTTTTTCTAAAGCGTCGTTCTTCAATTCGAACTACAATCTGAGTCTGATCTTTTTCGAGTTCGCCACAGGCACATAAATCGTTAGGAAGTCCGCAAGTATTGCAGATTACCGCCATTCGAGATAAAAAGCTGAAGTCCTACTATTAAGCCTTGTTCATGTGTATCTTTTTTTATGCAGATAAAGTAACTCAGAGTGTGTCAAAGGATCTTACAAAAAAAGCTGTGGAGATGCTTCTAAAGGGAGCTACGCTAGTAAGTGATCCGTGTCCATATTGTAAGGGTGTGAGGGTAATGATGGATGGCGATGCACTTTGTGTAAACTGTGGCAAAGAAGCCAAGGAAGAAAAGATTTTACAGGATGTAAAAAAACCACAGGATAAAACAGAAAACTCTTCTCCACCATACGACAAACTCGATCAAAAACTAAAAGATCTTACAGATGAGCTAGAGAAGGAGAAAGATCACATAAAGCAGCAACAGATACTCAAGTCTATCAACGATATAATTACACTTAAGGAGCGACTCAAGAATCTATAGCCACAAGGTATTTATTTAAACAAGCGTCAAAAACGTGTCATGAGTAGTAAGAAATCTGCACCGCTGCCAGCATCAAGCGCAGGTCTTCTGAGATTCTTTGAAGATGAGACTAAGGGATACAAACTAAAACCGGAGATAGTAGTAGCTATTCCAAGTGCACTTATCGCCATGTCGTGGATTTTGAAAATATTTTTCTCACCATGACCGATAGCTCTGACAGTGTATCTCGTATACACAAAAGGTATACTCTTACGACATTTACTCCGTCTTCTCGATACGCCTCGTTTGCAATCTCAATTGTTATTGCATCAGTGATAGTTTCTTTATCGTCTCTTTACTACTTCAAGTCAACAGATAGCCTTGCCATAAGCATCCCAATA
>JAGWFW010000089.1 GCA_028867735.1 Nitrososphaerota archaeon | reverse complement strand
TGTTGTACCATGCGTTTGCATGGTTTGGGTTTAACTCAATTACCTTGTCGTAGCAATCAATTGCATCTTGGTATAGTTTCAATCGAAACATAGCTATACCCTTATTATTCCATGCACTGACATGAGACGGGTTTAGATTAAGCGCTTTGTCATATGCAAGTATGGCATCCTCATTTTTTTCCTGCATTATCATGTCATTGCCTTGCTTGTACCACGAGTCTGCATCTTCCATGATGGAGTAGGTACAATATGCCTTATTTTAACGCCAAGAGAAAATATACGATTGAAGAACGTAAGAGACAAGTAACCTTGTTCCTTAACAAGGTGTCACAATCCATTATAAACAGAATACCGAACGTTATGGTACAATGAACATACAGGACATAAAGGCACATCGAAAGTTGCTTGCCATGATTCTTGGTGTGACAGTGATTGCCACAGTAGGAGGTTCAATGGCACATGCACAGATCGCACCAGACTCTGGTACCACTCAGACACCACAGATATCTGGTTCAGTCAATCTTTCGCAGTTGCTTTTATCTAGCATAAAGACCAGCTTTACCACTGCTGCAGATACTGCTGCAAGTCAGGTAACTGGAGGACAAGTGTTGTCTGGAAGTCTTGTTGTAAAACAGGACTATGCAGTCTATGCCTTCAAGGTAACAGACGGCAAAACTGTTTACTCTGTAATAGTAGAGTCCGGAAACGGCAGTGTACTTTACAAGTCACAGGGACACCCGTTGACTGCATCTTCCATATTTGGAGGCATGAACAGCATGGACGGTGGACATCGTGGAATGATGATGCATGGGCCTATGATGGGTGGACATATGGGAATGTGGCAAAAACCACAGAACAGCACAGCTCCTAGCGGAACAACCCCAAGTGGATTTCAAGAATAGAAATTCAGACCACTTTTTTCTCTTTTTTTATTTTCCATATTGATATATCATAAGATTTTCATTTAGTTTTCTGCAATCAGTTGCAACTAAACTATAACAGTTCATTTTGATCTTGATCTGCTTTTACAAGCATCTTGTCATGTTTTATAATTTTGTACAATTGTGACATCTGGATCGGAACAGAAAACATTGTTCATGAACAAAAGTACACAAGTATTAATTAATTTTGGAGTTACTTTTGTCTGGGAACTGTAGGTGCCATATACTCTATTGGGAAATGTGCCCTTCCCCCCCCCCCAACTCTTAGCCCTACAGTTTCCACTCAGTAGTTTAGGTTTGGGTACAA
>JAGWFW010000088.1 GCA_028867735.1 Nitrososphaerota archaeon | reverse complement strand
ACTCGATCTGGAAGATAGCGCATATGGAAAGATAATCTCTGTTCATTCCAAGCGTGAAAACATACAGCAGCTCATCTATTATCTTGATGACGCGATGGTATATGTTGCATGTGATCCCCTCACAAGCGCCAAGAATATGGCAGAGATCTCAGATAGAATAGGAGAGTTGTTAGGTAAACTTCAATATTATCATAAACTACAGGGGAATAAACGGATGAGACTTTCATTGACTGGATGGGAATTGAAAGTCTGTCATGCAATCTCGGACAGTGGACGAATATCATGATAACTGACACAAAGGACAAAACCATGAGGGATTTGTACAACTCTCTAAGCTCTCAAGGCAAATCCATGTCAACAGAACTTGATGCGGTGAAATCGTTCCTAATGGAACTGAGACAAGAGCTGGAGCTAATCAGGACAATATACGGAGACGAGGAAGTCATGTCAATAATGAAAAAGGCAGAGGACACAAGATTTGAACTAGATCTGGTTAAACCGGATATGGAGGCACTCAGGTCGGTGCTCTATGAATTAAAATCAATGCTGCCAGTACCAAACCCCGAGGAGCAGCCTGCCACTACACTATGCGAGTCTGCAAAACCAGCAAACACTCTGAATCCGGAACATGAACAGTCATTAGCTGCCCTTGACGCCCTAAAATCAGAGCTACAGTCAACCAGGTCGATTTATGATAGTGAAATAAAATCAATAATAAGAAGATCCGAAGATGCACGTCTTGCCCTTGACGCATTAAACTCTGAATATAGATACAGGATGGATGACCTCCAGGCAGCAAGAACGGAAATTGCCTCGCTAGGCACACAGCGCGAATCCTTGCTGAGGGAGATATCGGCCCTCAAATCGGAACTAGAATCAGCAAGATCACTTTACAACAGCGATGAAATTCAGCTAATCAAAGGAAAAATTGACAGTATAAAATCAGAACTTTCCGGTCTGGAAGAGGAAAAGAAGGGAGCGGAGGACAATCTGGGCGATGTCCAGTCCCAGACAAGCTTGGCAAGATCAGAACTTGCAAAAGTACTCTCAAAGGTAGATGGTGCCAAGTCCGAACTTGATTTGAAAAATAAGGATATTAGATCGTCTAAGAGGGAACTGGAGTTCATAGAGCGGGAACTTGCGTTGGTGCATGAAAAAGACGAGATGAGGAAAATAGTAAAGGCCTCATCTGCTATGGTTGCAGAGGCAAATGCAAAGTGCCTTGGCATGGCAAAAGAACTTGAGATACTGCAGAAACT
>JAGWFW010000087.1 GCA_028867735.1 Nitrososphaerota archaeon | reverse complement strand
GTGTTACGACAAAATAATAGAAAATGATGTCAACTATGGAAACACATTATGTCAAAAAGGAAGATTACTATCATCAATTGGAAGATATAACGATGCAATAGATTGTTTTGACAGGATACTCCTATCCAACCCCATCAATACAAATGCGCTTTATTACAAATCATGCGCCATGTTAAAAGATGGAAGGAAGGAAGAGTCTTTTGACCTACTAGAATCCATGATTTCAATCGATTCTAGATACAAAGATGTTTTAAGAGATGAAAAAGATCTAGAAGCATTTAGAATTGATAAAAGATTCATGAGATTAATGAATTGAAATACCAGAAAAGACGTAGGCACTCCAACCCCATAGTGTTTGTTCCAAACAAACAAGGTACTATATGGAAATATTTTACACATAAATTAGATGTGTTAGGATGGCCTTAAGGATACTTGCTGCAGAGGATAGTCAAGACTTATCAGAGACATACAAGATTGCACTTGAAAATAGAGGTCATATCGTTACAACAGTAAGTGATGGCATAGAATGTCTTCAAACATATTCTGATTCTTTAAAAAACTCCAATAACGAAGTTGTATCATTTTTTGATGTAGTAATATTGGATCAACAAATGCCTGGAATGGATGGAATGGACGTAGCAAGAGAAATTCAGAGAGTAAATTCAAAACAGCGAATAATTTTCATT
Organism: Nitrososphaerota archaeon; assembly: GCA_028867735.1. Lineage (GTDB taxonomy): Archaea > Thermoproteota > Nitrososphaeria > Nitrososphaerales > Nitrosopumilaceae > Nitrosotalea. Next base: position 593 of record JAGWFW010000087.1, on the reverse strand, counting down.
ACAGGTTATGGAACAGAAGTGATCAAAAAATTATGTAGTCTTAAAGAAGAAGTAGAAGTCATGAATAAACCATTTACATTAAAAGCTCTTATTATTCAAATTGAAGGATGGTCTCTTTACATGTGGAGAGAACATGTTAGACGTGGATTTAAAAACTGGGACGGTTATTCTGGAACTTCAGTACCTGTAGGTCCTAGTAGATCGGCATGATTCAAAAATTTACATAGTGATAATAATCATGAAATATCAAAAAGCAAGTAACAGTTTTAGAATTGGCGCATCAGTTGGCATCATAATATTGATGCTAGGTATTGCAATATCTCTGAGCATATCTACCACCTATACTTTTAGCAATCAAATGAGAATTGTAACCGATTTTAACACACCACTTCAAAAGACCATAATTCAGATGAGCGATATTCAGAAAAATCAAGAAAGCTCATCCAATAGTGCCATACGATCTTTGCAAATAAAAGATATGCGCGGGTTCCAGTCATCAGAAAATGAATTTCAGAGTTATAACAACCTCATGAATAGTCAGATCATGCAAGCAAAAAACATCATAAAGATTGGGATGGATGCATTACCCCAAG
>JAGWFW010000086.1 GCA_028867735.1 Nitrososphaerota archaeon | reverse complement strand
ACTTTCAGCTACAATTGCAAAACAGATCTCAGAATGGGAGATCGAAAAACTAGTATCTCAATGACGATTACAGAAATAACATCTAAACTGATGAGTACTAATCAGTTACTTGCTTGTCAGAGAGGAATTTGGCAACAATATTTGGTGATGTATCTGTTGTTCAATCTGTTTAGTAAGAAGACATCCTATTTTGTTTTTTCGTATGGAATAAGAACTATATTTATTAGCCGTTAAACCTGAGGAAATAAAAGGTGATATGCATACTTCATAGCCAGCTATTCATATCTGAATTAGCAAATTAAATTGAGTGATCCATAAAATTGAATGATAAATTCCAATGCATATGTTGTAAGGGAACAATCAGTGAAAACAATAATAAAATAACATGCTCGATTTGTGGCGTGAATCAGACTCTCCAGCAAATTACAAGCAAAAATAGCTACAAATCAGAATTTTGGGAAGAAAATAGTAATGATCCAAAAGCTTGGGAAAATACTCTTATTGTCAAAAAATCATGCGCAGAATATTTCAAGAGGTTTTTTCCAGGTTTCAAATGTTTTGATCTAGGGTTTGGTAGAGGAGCTTCTATTTTTGTCCTAACGAAGATGGGATTTAAAGTGGATGGAATAGAACCAGATAGTAAAAACTTTGAAACGGTTAGCAAGAAATTGCCTGCCGGCAAGTACTATGAAGGATATTTTGGAGAGACAGAAATAAATGACAAATATGATGTAATATGGATATCACATGTATTGGAACATGTGGAAAGACCTGATATTCTATTAGAAAAATGTAAAAAACTGACGAAAGATCTAGCAGTAATGTGTATTATGGTGCCTGACTGTGATAATCCCGAAATGCTTCAAAATTCGATGTCAAACAAACACCATATATGGCACTTCACAAAAAAATCACTCGTTTTGCTTGCACAAAAGTGTGGTTTTTCAGTCATCGAATGCAAATCCTTCGCCGTCATGAAAAAAAATCGGAGAAGATTTCATAAATTATTAAGAATCTGTAAATTGGAGTCTTTAAGTAAGATAATAGATCAGTGCTATCCATTTGTAACAACTTCTAATTCCGATGGTTATGAGATCAGAATGGTACTATCTAATAAAAAAGGATGAACATGCTTAAAGATTCAAATCAAGAAAGCAGTTGATTCTTTACGATCCATAGTTAGATGAGGATAGTATGATGATACAACAGGTATATGCTGGTAAATAATAAAGAATAAAAGATATTCGATTTACCGAGATTCATGCAAAATAAAAAAAAAGTAACCGTC
>JAGWFW010000085.1 GCA_028867735.1 Nitrososphaerota archaeon | reverse complement strand
AGCCGTCTTTACAGTCACACCCCAGATTAACGTAAATCCAATAGGTGGTCCTGCAGGACAGATAGTTACAGTAACAGGCTTTGATTTTGCACCTTCATCTACAGTTATGCTAACATTTAATGGCACCACTCGTACCACATCACCTTCTACCATAACAACCGACTCTTCCGGCTCCTTTACTGCAACCTTTACAGTACCGGGCATAACTGCCGGTTCTTATCTTGTAGTTGCAGAGGATTCTCAACATAATGTAGGCGCATCTGTATTTACAGTCATACTCACCGTATCACTTACGCCAGCTACCGGTCATGTAGGAGATCAAACCACAGTAGGCGGTTCTGGTTTTAATCCATCCTCTTCTATGACACTAACCTATAACGGTGTTCCAGTTGGCACATCCACAACAAACTCAACCGGCTCATTTACTGCCACAATTACAATCCCGCCATCTGGAATAGGTAGTCAACATCTTGTAGTAAGTGATGCTTCTTGCAATACGGTCAATTCTCTCATAAACATTAATCCGTCTCTCACACTAAATCCGGGCACTGGTCCTTCTAGCAGAACAGTCACAGTCATAGGCTCCGGCTTTGCCAGATCTTCTGCAGTAACATTGACATATGACGGCACTGCACTTGCCACATCACCATCTGTAATTACAACCGACTCTTCCGGTTCCTTTACCGCAACCTTTTCAGTACCATCATCTGCTTCAGGCAGTCACAATATAGTTGCAACAGACTCCCAGAGTGATAACATGTCTGTAGTATATTACATAGATAATTTATCGGCGCTTATTTCTCTCAAGCCTGGTAATACTTCACCAGGTGGAATCATTACTGTTAACGGAACAAGTTTTGCATCCTCGTCTCAAGCAATACTGAAATTTAACAGTACCGCACTTGCCACCTCGCCTGGTACAATAACAACAGATTCGTCCGGTTCCTTTACTGCAACTTCATCTATTCCTTACGTACCAGCAGGTCAATACAAAATTAATGCTACAAACAATTCTGGTACTGTTCTTAGCACTGCAATATTTACAGCAGGTCCATCGCTCTCCCTTAATCCGGTGATACTGTCACTGTAAAAGGATCTGGATTTGGCAAGTCTTCTCAAGTGACACTGACATACGGTGGCGTCATGCTTACTACATCTCCGTCTATTATCACAACAGACCAGTCCGGTTCCTTTACCGCAACCTTTACAGTACCAAATACATCAAGCGGTTCGCATGCCCTTGTAGCTACTGATCCTGTAAATCATATTACAGCAGAATATACCAGCGTGATAGTAAAACAATATCA
>JAGWFW010000084.1 GCA_028867735.1 Nitrososphaerota archaeon | reverse complement strand
TGCACTCAAGGAGTATAGCTTCTTTTCAAAGTGGAATAGCAGATATGCGAAATACAAATCAACACAAGACAAGATAGATGACGAATTGGGTAAGGATTAAACAGCATTTCCGATTGCCCTTTGCATCAAGCAATTAACGTATTCATTTAGACATTTTTCGTAGCAGAAAATTTAATTCCTCATGACTTGCGATACGCATTTTATATGATCACTAACCTTGTTAACGAACAAGGTGGCGCAATCCATTATAAATCAAATACACTATGGTATAGTACAATGAACATACAAGAACTGAAGACACATCAGAAACTGCTTGCAGTGATTCTGGGTGTTGCAGTGATTGCCTCAATAGGCGGCTCACTTGCATTTGCACAGACAGCAGGCTCTGGTACAGGTCAGACACAGACACCGATACAGGGCTCGGTAAACCTTACACAGATGATCCTATCCAGTGTAAAGACTCCATTTGTAACCGCTGCAACAACAGCTGCAGGACAGGTAACAGGAGGACAAGTGTTATCAGGAGGTCTTGTGGTAATACACGGCTCTCCAGTCTATGCCTTCAAGGTAACAGACGGAAAAAGCGTCTACTATATCATAGTGGATGCAGGAGACGGAAGCGTACTCAAGACATCACAGGGTCATCCATTGACTTTATCTTCCTTGATTGGAGGCATGGGTGGTCATGACAAAATGATGCACGGACACATGGGAATGATGAAGCCAAGTGGCAGTACAACTGCTGCACCCAGCGGTGGTACAAATAGCGGAACTGCCCCAAGTGACTTTCAAGAGTAAACTCTAGAAAGCCTTTTCCTTATTTTATTTTTTTATGTTTTTGATTCGGGTTTTTGCCCAGATTTCATGAACTGTCAGATCGGGACAGAAAACATTGTTCACGAACAAAAGTACGCAAGTATTATTTAATTTTGGGCTTACTTTTGTCTGGAAGCTGTAGGTGCCACGATTTATTTGGAAATGTGCCCTTCCTCAAACTCTCTAGCCCTACAGTTTCCATTCACTGATCAACTCAAGATGTTAGATCTGTGCATCTATCCTAAAAGTTACTGTTCCAGTTGATTCTCTGTATTTTTGAGATTCAGCTTGCGATTCCATCATCTGTAAACATTACCCTCACGGTGTTTTTGTCGCACTCTAGTTCTATTTTCTGGTGGAACAATTCTTTGAAAATAAGCTCAAGAATAGTCTTTTGATATAATGACCATTTTCTTCCCAAGTCGTGTTTTAAGACCATGTTATGAAATCCGTTGTCAACAAGGTGACTTATCTGTACTGAGGAATTTATCATCAGTATTTCGTACCATGCGATAAACGAG
>JAGWFW010000083.1 GCA_028867735.1 Nitrososphaerota archaeon | reverse complement strand
TCAAGTGATGGCCAATTCATTGACAAGTGGGGCTCCATGGGCACAGGCAATGGACAGTTCAATTCTCCGCAGGGCATAGCTGTTGATTCTGTTGGCGATGTGTATGTAACAGATACTGGAAACTATAGGGTGGAGAAATTTACTAGCACTGGACAGTTCATTACAAAGTTTGGCACTCTCGGCACAAACAATGGACAGTTTGGGGCACCATCAGGTATTGTAGTTGATTCTTCAGGAGATGTGTATGTCTCAGATGCGTCAGAGGATCATCCAAACATACAAAAATTTTCAATTTCAAACTCTACTGCAAATACGGCAAAGAGTACTGTGCCAGAGTTTGGCGCTACAACTTTGTTTGCCCTGACAGCAGCTATTGTATCCCTAGTAATTTTTACAAGAAAGACATCAGGCAAGATCTAGAAAAAGTATGAAAATATCCACGCTTGGATTTTTCCTTACATCTATTGATTTGTCACGTTGACGTATTCTTCAGGGTCTTCTTCCTTTAGCCTTTGAAAGTAGATTTCTTCGTATGGCATTTCATACACACCTTGCAAATTTCCTATTTAAGCGACAAAATTGATGAATCAATACCCATCAAGTCAAAAAAAGCAAATTTGCCGTACCCATTACCACATCGTTAGCCGGAATACATGGAATCAAAAAGATAAGAACGGGCTTTCGGTATTTGTTCAGCATGCACTGCGAGGACGAATACAACTCACTTGTCAAATCTACCGAGAGACTTCATGAGCTATATTACCAACAAGAGACTGCAGATTTTGCATTCTCTAATGCTCTTGCAAGTGCACAAAACCACATGATTGCATCAGGGCTGGTAAGACTAGCTACTGCAAGCGCAAGCGAGATAGTAAATGTGCTCGAAGACAATGCTGAAAAGGGGTTTTTTGAGCTTCATGATGCAGCAGAAAGCAAGGTCCAGATAGATACAGCAGTGAGGGTAGCAGAAGAATCATATCGCGATGCTTGTCAGAGATATGACGAGTGTGTCAAAAGACAAACGGGCGAAGTGTCAGGAACTGAAAATCATAATTTTAGTTAATATATGATAAATAGTTTGAAATTGATTGATTTGGATTCAAAGCGAAAAAAGTCAATTAACATGTTTGCAATAATTATCGTTCTCCTCATAGTGGTACCAGAAACAATCGGACATTCTTTTTTTGACAAGCCTCATCCGACAAGCTCGTCTGTCAATGCAGCCGTTTCTCTCACTGATAAACTTAACAAGGGTTATCCTGATGCAGACTTTGGTTGCCGCCTAACAATTCAAAATGATCCCTCATCGTCATCTGATATTTCCAGGGCAGCAGGGCTTGAAGGAAAATATGGAAAATACACTTGCGGAACAGATGAAAGATAAAAATTATT
>JAGWFW010000082.1 GCA_028867735.1 Nitrososphaerota archaeon | reverse complement strand
GGTCATTGCAATGATTAAATTAAAAGTTCTAGTTGTAGGCCTGGCAGCAAGGATTGGCAAGTTTGACCAAAAATCATACGATGACCGGAAAAGCCTCAGGTAGACCGGTAAGTGTTTAAAACTAGGTATGCAAAACATACCACAGTTGGATTCAAAGAGCAGAAAAATGGTCCAGTGCGATGTCTCTGACATTTGGCATGTTCTTGGCAAGACATGGTCGCTAGTAATTCTAAGAAACCTTAGTACCAATGAGACCATACGCTTCAATGAACTAAAACGACTTGTGTCTGGGATAAGCAGTACTGTCCTATCAGATAGGCTGTCAGAGCTTGAGTCCCATGGCCTTGTGATTAAAAAAATCTACCAAGAAATACCGGTAAGAGTAGAATACAGCCTGACAAGGCAGGCAAAGGAACTCGAAGATATACTTGGGGACCTGGGTCAGTGGGCAAACAAGTGGAAGCCAAAACAAAAAAAAGAGAGTTAGTTTTTTACTGCATATTTTTCTGGCAACTCTATCAATATCAGCTCGGTCTGTTTTTCTGATTTTATTGCAAGTTTATGCTCATCTTCTATTTTTGCAGCATCTCTTTCCTGCAGTGTGATACCATTGATCCGGACCTTGCCATCTATGACAAACACGTATGCCTTTCTTCCAGGCTGCATTTTGTGTGAGATTTCGGCACCCGGTGTCAGACTTGAGACATAAAACGATGCATTTTGATGCATGGTCAGCGCTCCATTTGAACTTGAATCAACTGGCGATACAACTTGCAATAACTTGTCCAGTCTCTGTTCCTTGGAATATGCCTTTTGTTGCCATGATGGTGCCAGCTCTTTTTTGTCTGGAATTACCCACATTTGCAAAAGATGCAGTGGTTTTTCGATAGAGTGGTTGCGTTCTGCATGCATTATGCCAGAGCCTGCAGTCATTACCTGAATCTCGCCTGGCCTGATTACCCCTTTGTTGCCGCGATTGTCTTCGTGCTCTAGTTCCCCATCAATTACGTATGTTACAATCTCCATGTCCCTGTGTGGGTGAAGGTCAAACCCTTGCCCTGGCTGGATGATATCATCGTTGAAGACACGCAATGGTCCATAGTTCATTTTCTTTGGGTCAAAGTAATCTGCAAATGAGAAATGGTAGTATGTTGAAAGCCAATCCATCTCGCTTTTGTGATGTTCGTTTGCCTTGATTGTTTGTATCATGGTATACAATAGGCAGCCACCCTTTTAAATCTGGTAGTAATTTGCTACCTAGTAGCACAGAAATACCATACTAGGTAATATCATAGATACCATATTACTACATAGATAGCTGGTGAAACAAAAGATAGCTTGAGGTGTTAAACTATAATTGATCTGCGGCTATAATAATTTGAATCCAATCTTTAAAGCCAATCATGTCACTATCAGAAAACGAGTGTCAGAGCTTACCTCCGAGCGATTACAGATCCTAGCCCGACTTTATAGACTAAACAAT
>JAGWFW010000081.1 GCA_028867735.1 Nitrososphaerota archaeon | reverse complement strand
TCGGGCCGGTAGTCTAGTCTGGTTAGGATACCTCCCTGACACGGAGGTGGTCGAGAGTTCAAATCTCTCCCGGCCCACTTTATCACACTTTATTGGTATCGTTACGGTCTGAACTTAGTGATAATCTAGGTATCGTTGCGGTTTGAACTCTGTCATTTGAGGCTAATTTTTTCCAGTACAACCTTCAAATTAGTATGCCAACGATCCTATGTCTTTCGAGATTGACTTTTGTCTACTAGCTGTTATTACCTGACTTGATGGCAGATGTCAGTATCTTGATCATCTCTTGCAATACTTCGGGAGTAGCATTTGCAATCACGCTCTGAAGATCCTCTTTCTGTTTTTGCATTTGATTTTTTCCCAAAGATTCCAAGTCAAGTAATTCCTCGCTTCGCTTGAAAGCTTCTTGCATCTCCTTTACCAGATCTTCTGACAAGATTCCCTTGTTTGTTGTGTACTTGGCCTCAATTGATCCCTTATGTCCCATGAAAAAGACACGAAAGTCATGTGCGATCTTTCCTCTTGATTCTGCAACCAAGAGTTGTGTGTCAAAGTATGCACGAAGTACATACGGTCTCCATGTGAATCTTGGCCTGAAAGTTTCTCTGACAATGTTTGAGATACGTACAGTGAGCAGGAACTTGTTTCCGTCTCTTCCCTGTCTTCCGTACTTGTAATCTCTGTTTGGTGCAATCACGGCAGATTCGGCAGTCAGCGTCTCGCCTCTTGCAGCTCTGTCGTTGAGGTACGTAAGCACCCTTTTTGCTCCACCATCGGTCAGGAAAGTAAAGTACTGATGTCTTGCCTTAGAGAGGGTTCTGCGTACAATTACTTTTGCAGGGCTCTGTCGGAACCTTGCAACACCATTGACGATTTCCAAGTCTGGCAGATCCTTTATCATCAGGCCGTCGGTTCCATTATGATTTCCTAGAACTTCCGGTCTGACTCCTGATTTTGCCATCAATGATATGACTGCACCTTCTCGAGGAGGAGCCCTGTCTAGTAACTCAGCCATCTCTGTGCCATTTGGAACTCGCTCGTTTTCTAGTGTAGGAGTACTTTCTGCATTTGTTATCTTTAGTCTCCTAACTAGCTGAACGTCAAAATGTCTCAGCCATGACTTGAGTGCCGTCATTGTTGCCTCTATGTACTGCGGGGCATACTGTTTCTGCTCCATCCATGTTATGTGGTCATGTAGGAGATCAGTTACTGCCCTTAGATCCTTCATGCCTAGCTGTGCAAGCTCCATAGGTGTCATGTTACGCACCTCACAGAAGCTAACAAGCCTACGCGTTCGGGATTCCGCAGTTATTGGGCTTCCTCTTGCGATGTTGTCGAACCATCTCTTTATGTCTGGATTTTCAAGCATTTTACGTACTTTGTTTTCTCGTTTCTTTTTTGCAGTGTTTGAAGTTGTGTTGTCTGTTGTGTTTCCCATATCAGACTGCCCGCTTGCTTTATGCAAGCAGTCCTCATCACGACAAGTACAGATTTGATGCCTATTTAGCTTTTTTACAGAATTATTGGAATGCATCTATTTCTGATATACTCAAAAGTATGATATTTGGAAGCTGGTATCCTATCCTTATATGTGCAGGCAGGGATAGCAAAGAGTTTATCCCAATACTGAGAGACAAATGATATGGTTAGCAATCAATTCATTACTATAATTTCAATTATTATACCTAGTGTAATTATATTTCTGCTCAGTTCACAAGGTCCAATTATGAAACCTTACTTTACAGCCGACATAAATGATGAAACCGGAAATTCTACCTTGCTAATAATTAAAAACGTTGGATGGGCACAAGCTAAAAATGCATCCGCGTATATTGAAGCTGATCATGTATTAACAATCAAGAAAAATGAGTGTTTTGAAGGATCTCTTGACACAACTAATCCAAGTACGAGCTATGTTATACATTTTAAGAGAATGTCATCAGCAATATCCTGTAAGATAGATTTTACTGGTTCTGATATGTATGACTTTACTACAATAATTGT
>JAGWFW010000080.1 GCA_028867735.1 Nitrososphaerota archaeon | reverse complement strand
GCCTCATCTGCTATGGTTGCAGAGGCAAATGCAAAGTGCCTTGGCATGGCAAAAGAACTTGAGATACTGCAGAAACTGCTAGCAGAAAAATCTGGAACCTCAGAAAACAACAATAATCCAATTTCAGCGAGATAAAATCAGCCGTGATGTTACTTGACATGTGTAATCATTTGGTATTCCACCATAGAAGAAAGTACCAGAAGATTAATGCAGACGAATCTTCCATAATACAAAAAATGAGAGACGATGATTGAAGGCAAAAACAACCAGCATTTTGGCAGCAAGGTTTTCTCCAAACTAATCGTAATAATGCTGCTCTCTGCAGTTGTTTTCATCTCAATGCATGTATCAACTGTATCCGGCGATGACAACAATAACCACAATAACCACTGTAGCCACGGTAATAATCACAACCCATACATTTCTATCCAAGATCAAAATGATAATTATCATGTAGGGGATCCTATAACTGTAAGCGGATGTAATTTCTCTAGTTCCTCCCCAGTGACACTGACATATGACAATAGTGCACTTGCTGCAACCCCATCTTCCATAACAACTGATCAATCTGGCTCGTTTACTGCAACCTTTTCAGTGCCATCATCTGCGTCCGGTCAACATACGATCAAAGCAAATGATTCTAATAATAACAATGCAAACACGCAGATAACTGTAACATCACAGATTACACTTAATCCAAGTACAGGTACCTCTGGCAGCACGGTGACAGTGACAGGCTCCGGCTTTGCAAGCTCCTCCGCAGTAACGCTCACCTATGACGGCACAACCCTCTCCACTTCTCCTTCTACCATAACTACAAACTCGTCTGGCTCATTTACTACTACATTCAAAGTACCTGCGTCTGTTGCGGGTAACTATAATGTGGTAGCTACAACAAACTGTGATTCTAACAATGACGATAATGAAGATGACGAATCTTGCTCTGCATCAGCACCATTTACAGTAAACCCATCTATCATCCCAAGTCCATCAACTGGTCTTTCTGGAACGGCGGTGACAGTGACAGGCTCCGGCTTTGCAGGCAGCTCAGCTATAACACTTCAATTCAACGGCACAACCCTTTCCACTTCTCCTTCTACCATAACTACAAACTCATCCGGATACTTTACCGCCACGTTTACAGTGCCTGTATCTGGTGCAGGAACTTATACAGTTACAGCAACAAATTGCAAACAAGACAATGGAGAAGATGACGAGCATGAGAGTGAACAAGGCAGTGACCAAGAAAATGAAAATGGCAATAATGATGTAGGTGAATCAAGTTGTTCTGCATCGGCAAGCTTTACAATAAGATCTTCACTATCGCTGAGTCCTGGCAGCGGCACCTCTGGCAGCACGGTGACAGTGACAGGCTCCGGCTTTGCAAGCTCCTCCGCAGTAACGCTCACCTATGACGGCACAACCCTTTCCACTTCTCCTTCTACCATAACTACAAACTCATCCGGATACTTTACCGCCACGTTTACAGTGCCTGTATCCGTTGCAGGTCAACATACTGTTAGTGCGACTGATTCTATAGGGCATAGTACTACAGCGGCATATACGGTAATTCCCTCGCTCTCACTGAACCCGTCAACAGGTCCTGCTGGCAGCACGGTGACAGTAACAGGCTCCGGCTTTGCAGGCAGCTCAGCCATAGCACTGAAATTCAACGGCACAGCTCTCTCCACCTCAACTGTAAAAACAAACTCATCCGGATACTTTACCGCCGCGTTTACAGTGCCGAACTCTCCGGCGGGCAATTACAACATATCTGCAACCGATTCCAAGAACAATATGGCATCATCGTCATTCAAGTTAACGCCCTCGCTCTCACTGAACCCGTCAACAGGCCCTGTTGGCAGGGTGGTGACAGTGACAGGCTCCGGCTTTGCAAGCTCCTCCGCAGTAACGCTCACCTATGACGGCACGAGTCTCTCCGTCTCTACTATAACTAGCTCGTCGGGTTCATTTACAGCTGCCTTTACAGTACCTGCATCTATAGCAGGTAGCCACAATGTTAAGGCAACAGATTCCAGCAGCAATAGCGCACTGGCCATATATTACTTGATAACTTCAAAAACTTTCATATCGCTGAGTCCTGGCAGCGGCACCTCTGGCAGCACGGTGACAGTAACAGGCTCCGGCTTTGCAAGCTCCTCTG
>JAGWFW010000007.1 GCA_028867735.1 Nitrososphaerota archaeon | reverse complement strand
GCGAACTTAAGAGTGTAGGCTAAGAAAAACTTTGCCTACCACACTTTAAAAGGTCTTTTTGGAGAAAATCTACGTCAATTTTTTAAAGTTTGAAGTTGAATGAATGATGTTTTGAATACTGGCCATCTTGCGGTAATTGCAATTCTATCTCTTATCTTTCTCACAAGTCATCATGATGCATTTGCATGTTCATGTGCAGTAACCGATGACCCTCTCAAAGAATCTGAAAAAAGTGCTGCAGTTTTCATGGGAAAGGTAATTGGGTTTGAAAGAACCCCATCTGGTGAGTTAAACGGGACAAAATTTAGCGTGGAAAAAACATGGAAAGGAGTCTCTACTAATGAAGTAATGATATCTACTGGGCCTTATGGTGACTGTACTTATCAGTTCAAGATGAATGAAACATACCTAGTTTATGCACACGGCAATAACACTCTATCTACAGACATTTGTGTTGGAACCAAGAATTTGGCAAATTCGTATGGAGACTTACAGGTGCTAGGTATCGGGAAACCTATTCCAGAATTTCCGCTTACAGTCTTGGTCTTGCTGATAAGCATGGCATCCTTAATTATATTTAAACCGCAAATCAGCAGCGGTTGGTCATTCTTAGCCCGAAAAAGGCTAAGAAAAACTTTTTCCACCCTTAAATTCTATCAGAAATGTTTGAAAATTTGGTTTGATATACTTACGCCAAAACAGTTGCTATTTTTTGGTCCAATGATACAAAAACTTGGTAAAAATCACAAAATACTCTGTACCTCTAGGAAATATAGTCAGGTAGTAGATCTCGCAAAGCTAAAACGCGTCAATCTCGTACTAGCAGGAAAACATGGCGGTTCGGAAAGGGAAGAGAAGCTCAGAGCTAGTACACAAAGAATTGACCGGTTAACTGATATTGTGTCTAAATTTTCGCCTGATCTGGTTATCAGTTTCTGCTCTCCTGAAGCGTCAAGAGTTGCATTTGGTCTTGGCCTCAAGCACATAGTTTTTTCGGATTCCCCACATGCAGAAGCCGTAATGAGGCTCACACTTCCATTTGCACAAAAGCTGCTAATTCCATGGATAATACCAAAAGAGGAATTTGTAAGATATGGAATTTCAAAAAATAGCATAATTCAGTACAGAGCAATTGATGCTGCTGTCATTGTAAAAAACAAATCAAATATCAAGTCAATCAAGGTAGATAAACGGAAAAAAACCATAGTCATTAGACCTGAAGAATCTGCTGCAGCCTATGTTCTTGGAAAAGCTAGTACCAGTAATAATATAATTTATGAGTTCAGCAAGGAGGCAAAAAAATACAATGTCATAGTTTTGGCAAGATACAAGCCTAAGATAAATAGTCTCAGAAAAGAATTTGGGGACAAGGTAAAAATCATGAATAAGGTTGTTGATGGAAAGTCTCTTCTTTCTATTACTGACCTTTTCATAGGATCAGGGGGCACAATGACTGCAGAGGCTGCCCTGATGGGCGTCCCGACCATATCTTATGATGCAGTACCCAACCATGTTGAAAAATATCTAGTGAAAACAGGTCTGGCAAAAAGAGAAACTAACCCTAAAAGTATTCTTCAGGCAGCCAAAAAAATGCTTGAGAAGGGTTCAACAAATAAAGAAAGAGCGCAAAGAATTTTGAATTCGATGGAAGATCCTTACTCAAAATTGATGTATGCGATTAAGGCTTTGTAGAATGTTCAGGCTTTCATTAGTATCTTGTATAGTGCGATTGCCGAATCTTCGTCCTTTTCTCCCACGATAACTGCAGAGCCTCGCTTTAGAAAGCTTACAAAGACATCGTTTGTCGACATGGAGAGGCCAAGCTCGCCCTGATTTTGAACCTTGAATCCCTTTGTTGAAGCCGCGTTTGTGATTTTTGGTACATCAATCTCAAACATCTTTGTAGGTGTAATTGAGAATGTTCTCTTTCCCCTGTTACGGCCGCAAAGCTCTTCAATTATCAATTCTTGTTGCGGCAACTCTTCCTTCTTGCCTTTTCCGCAGACGGAACACTCATCAACTTTCTTAAATTCAGCAGTGTTGAAATCCAGATTGTCTAAATCTATGTAAAGTAATTTGTTTGCCAAGGTGGGAGGTCGTTCAATCAGTACCTTGACAGCTTCGGCAACTTCAATTCCACCCACAATAGAGAGTATTGACGGATGTACTCCTTCTGTACTGCATGTTGGCATCGAGTTTTCATCAAGCGACGGGAAAATGCAGTGATAGCAAGCAGTCTTGTTTGGCAAGATAGTAAATACCTGTCCTGAAACACCAACCGCAGCCCCTGTTACAAATGGAATGTTTTTTTTCACGCATGCTTTGTTGAGCGAGTATCTTGCGTTTACACTATCAAGTGCATCGATTACCACATCGCAACCTTCCACTATATCCAAAGCGGTATAGTCGTTTACTGACACAGGCAGGGCTTCAATTACCACTTCAGAGTTCATTTTTTTCAGTTTTCTTTCAGCTGCCTCTACTTTTACCTGTCCGACGTCAGACTCGTCAAACATGGTTTGTCTGTGCAGGTTTGACAGTTCTACAACATCCCTGTCTACGATTCTTATTCTGCCAATACCCATTGCTACCAGTCTGCTTACTATGGGATTACCAAGTCCTCCCACCCCTACGACGCACGCTTTTTTGTGTCTGAGCTTGAGTTGTCCTTCGTAGCCTATTTCTTCAAGCATGACTTGCCTCGAATATCGCTCAAGTTCTTTGCTGGATAATTCAGAACCGCCTGCCACTGCTGGAAGTATGTAAATCTCATCGCCATCATTTAGGGCAGTCTCCATACCTCCTGAAAATCGCATGTTTTTACCGTTCACGTATATGTTGATAAGAGAGCGAGGAGTCCCGTCTGGATTTAAGACTCTGCGCTTGAATTCGTCACCTAGCTGTTCTGAGATCTTGTTGAATGCTTCGTTGAGGGTAGCGGCTGAAATGTCGACTTTTTTTTCGCCGCCGCCCTTGTTTAGAACCGACGGTATAGTGAATTTGATGTTAGACATCTTATCTCACCAGTGCAGCAATCTTTGCTACATCTGCCTGCATGGTTTGAGGCTTTGATAATACTTCCATCATCACCTCTGTGGTCTTCAGACCATTTCCTGTTACATAGCAGACAACAGAGTCGTTTTTGTCAATCTTGCCTGCCTCTACCATCTTTTGTAGTACTGATATCGACACTCCTCCAGCAGGTTCTGTAAAGATTCCTTCGGTTTTTGCGAGCAGCAGTATGGCATCTAAAATTTCTCGGTTTGATGATTCTTCGGCATAACCATTGTATTGTTTTAATCTTTTCAGTACGTATTGGCCGTCTCCAGGATCTCCAATGGCAAGACTTTTTGCAATGGTATCAGGATTCTCTACTGGTATGACGTCAGTCCTATTTTTCTTAAAGGCCTCCACTACGGGAGCACAACCCTGTGGTTGTGCTGCAATCATGTGCATGTTAGATACGTTGCTTATCAGGGATAATTTTTCAAGTTCTTCAAATCCCTTACAGATAGCATTTAGCATTGCTCCACTTCCTACCGGTACAATCAGCTGATCTGGCATCTTCCAGTCAAGTTGTTCTGCAACCTCAAAAGCTAGTGTTTTTGATCCTTCAACATAGTAGGAACGCATGTTTATGTTTACAATTCCTATTCCTTTGCTATCCCCTATCTGGGCTGCAATTCTGTTTGCATCATCATAGGTTCCATCAACTGCTATGAAATCAGCGCCATAGGAAAGAGCTTGTGTAATTTTTGCGTGTTCTATGTCGCTTGGAGCAAAGATATAGCATGGAAAGCCGCCTTTTGCAGCATGAGCCGCGGTGG
Organism: Nitrososphaerota archaeon; assembly: GCA_028867735.1. Lineage (GTDB taxonomy): Archaea > Thermoproteota > Nitrososphaeria > Nitrososphaerales > Nitrosopumilaceae > Nitrosotalea. The sequence goes on along the minus strand of JAGWFW010000007.1, from coordinate 41,238 downwards.
CCGATGCAAGGTTTCCAGTCGATGCGCAGCCCACTGCAGAAAGACCAAATTCCTTGGCTTTTGAGATTGCAACTCCGGCAGGCCTGTCTTTGAATGAAAAAGTAGGATTTACAGAATCATTTTTTATGTACAAATTATTTAGGCCAAGTTTCTCGCCAAGCTTGTCTGCTTTTACAAGCGGTGTGAGTCCGGCCCCGATGCTCACTATGTTTGATTTTGATTCTATGGGCAAAAGCTCATGGTATCGCCAGTAAGTATGCTCGCGATTTGCAAATGTATCTTTGTTTACAGTGGGAAAATCATAGTTTACGTCAAGAGGACCAAAGCACTCCTCACAGATGTACCTAAATGTAGGCGCATATTCCTTTTTGCATTCTCTACATTGTAATGATTTTATCTTAGCCAAGATAATTCTGACTTTGTAAGATAATACATAAAAAATCCTAATATTAATTTAAGTATCACTTAATTTTAACATCTACCGAATTCAGTAAAAATTAATGCAAATACAGGGATTAACATGAAAAAGATCAGGGCAAATGAGGTTGACATTATTGAAAATTATTGTGATCTGGGAATTTTATGAATTTTTTACAATTAGAAGAGATATTAATGATGTCAGAGAAACGTTAAACGAAAATTGAAAAAACCCAAGAGTGCAAAAAAGAAAAATGCCGCTGGCGCAATAATTGCAGTAATTGTGGTAATAGCTGTTTCAGCTGGTGTCATTTATTTTTACAACCAAAAGTCTGGTTCTCAAAACACGCAGTGGATTGTCACATCTGGACCATTTTCAATCAATAACAGTACATACAGACTTGGAGACAATGTATTCATTATAGTCACAGGTTTGAAACCAACTGACGTTGGTAATATAGTAGTATTTGATCCAAAAGGCGGGATGTTTACCAAAGTTGCATTTAATGGCACAATGAAGTCTGACTTTAATTACATGTTCAAACCAAACACAGAGAAGATAGAAAAATTGTGTACGCCTCAGGACTTGGTTGGAAACTGGACTATAGATTTTCAGGGAACCCAGTATAGATCCATATCATTTCAAGTCATAAATAAATGGGTAGAAGGCTCACAGGCAGAAATAAAAGCGATAGATCCGTGCTAGTCTATTTTTCCAGCTGGTGGTGGAAGCACACTCTGTCGCCTGTATGGCATGCGGGACCAGACGGCTCAACCAAGTATATTATTGCATCAGAGTCACAGTCAACCAAGATTTCTTTTACTTTTTGCACGTTGCCAGATTCTTCCCCTTTCATCCACAGTTTATTTCTAGATCTACTCCAAAACCAAGAGTTTCCTGTCTTTTGGGTAAGCTCAAGCGATTCTTTGTTTGCATAGGCCAGCGTTAGGACTTCTTTTGTGTTAACATCTTGAACTATGATGGGAACAAGGCCGTCCCCTTTTGTAAAGTCAATGTCTGAAATCTTCATTTTCATCTCATGTCATCTCTTTTTGCTATATTCTTACAGGTACGCCATTTTCTTTAAGGTATTCCTTTACCCTGTCTACAGAGTGTGTCTTGTAGTGGAATATGGAGGCTGCAAGAGCTGCATCTACATTAGTTTGCAAAAACACGTCAAGCATGTGTTTTGGTTTGCCTGCTCCGCCAGATGCAATAACTGGGATATTTACTGCGTTGACTATCTCCTTTGTAAGCTGGAGGTCATACCCTTCCTTTGTGCCGTCCATGTCTATGCTTGTCAGCAGGATCTCTCCGGCACCGCGCCTTTCTACTTCCTTTGCCCATTCTATGGCATCAAGGCCTGTTGGGGTCTTTCCTCCATAGATGTATATTTCGAACCAGAATTTCTTAGAGTCTAAAGTAAAGATGTTCTTGCCATCTTTGATATCATAATTATGCTTTACATCCATTGCAACTACAATGCATTGTTTGCCAAAAATTTCCATGAGTTTGGTGATTACATCCGGATTCTTTACAGCACCTGTGTTGATTGCAACCTTGTCTGCACCACTGAGTAGTATATCCCTTGCATCTTGGAGCGTCTTTACACCTCCGCCTACCGTGAATGGAATATCAATTACCTGCGCCACTTTTTTTACCAGGCTCTTGATGGTTTCCCGCTGCTGCTCTGAAGCGGTGATATCAAGAAAGATTAGCTCGTCTGCACCTTCGTTGCTGTACTTTTCTGCAAGCAGAACAGGATCTCCCGCATCCTGTATTGATTTAAAGTGCATTCCCTTGACAACCCTTCCGTTGTCTACATCAAGACAAGGTATGACACGCTTGGTCAGAGTCATGCTATTGCTTTGACCTCCTCAATTGTAATTTTTTTGTCATATAATGCCTTGCCAAGTATAACACCTGTGGCGCCTATTTGTTTTACATCTATCGTATCCTGCAGTTTGGAAATTCCTCCGCTTGCTATGATTTTTGCCCCCTTGATAGCGCAGGCCCTTTTTAGGGAATCAAGATCAGGTCCGTTGAGGGTCCCGTCCCGGTCAACGCTTGTGATGAGAAACTCGGAAAACCCCAGACTAACAAATTCCTCAATTCCCCGGATTAGGCTTATTCCGGTGCTTTCTTTCCAGCCGCTTACCACTATTTTGCCGTTTAACTGGTCGGCTGATATCACGATTCTATTGCTCCCAAGTTTTTTTGATATTTTCTGCAAAGTGTCTCTGTTTTTGAATGCCATCGTGCCAAGCACCGCCTTTGGTGCAAAATCAAGTACGTTTTCTACAATTTCTTCCGTACGGAGCCCCCCTGCAACCTCCACGGGTATTGAGATCTCTTCAACTACTTTTTTTATTGTTTTCAGGTTGGAACCGCTGCCCAGAGTCGCATCAAGGTCTACAACATGCAGCGTATCTGCTCCTGCCTTCTCCCATCGCTTGGCAATTTCCACGGGATCGTTGCTATAGACGGTCTTGTTTTTTGGATCACCTTTCACCAGACGCACTACCTTACCCTCCATGATGTCAATTGCAGGGATAACTTTCACTTTTTGCACGTCCGCAAAAAGTTTTTAATCATTTCGGAGCCAATTTTACCAGACTTTTCCGGGTGGAATTGCGTTCCAAAAAGAGTTCCGTTCTCCACCACTGCAGGAACGCTGATTCCGTAATCAGAATCAGCTTTTACAATGTCCTCATTTTTTGGTTTAACTCTATACGAGTGGACAAAGTAAACCCAGGATCCTTCCTTTACTCCTTCGAGTAGCATGCTTGGTTTCTTTACCTGCAGGTCATTCCATCCCATGTGAGGAATTTTGAATTTGTTTGGAAGTATGACAACTTCTCCCTCTAAAACTCCAAGCCCGCTGAGCGTTCCCTCCTCGCTCTTTTCAAAGAACATTTCCATTCCAAGACATATGCCGAGAACCGGGACTTGTTTTTTTGCCAAGTCGTGAAATGATGCTTTGTTGAGACTCTTGATTGCGGGATCAAAGTTTCCCACGCCCGGAAGGAGCAATCCCGAATAGCCGTTCATTTTGTTCAAATCAGTGATGATACTAACCTCGGCCCCATTTTTTTCAAGAGACGACTTGAGGCTGAATATGTTGCCTGCGCCATAATCAAAGATTGCCACCTTGACCATTTTACATGACACCTTTTGTGCTTGGAGTGCCTCTTTGCCGCTTGTCTTGGCTTGTGGCGTTTCTCAGTGCTACCGCTAGTGCCTTGACTGCAGCTTCTATTTTGTGGTGATCGTTTTCTCCATATTTGACTGACACATGGACACACATGTTCAGGCTCTGGGCAAGAGACCTGAAAAAGTGTTCCAGATCTTCTTTTGATATTTCTTCTATCTTATCCCGGATTACTGATAATTGTATCCTGTGATATTGTCGTTTTACAAGATCAAGCGAGGCATCTGCAAGCGCCTCATCCATGGGTACTGACGCATAGCCAAAACGCGTTATTCCTGATCTGTTTCCAAGCGATTCGTCTATGACACTGCCCAGTGCGATTGCCGTATCCTCAACTAGATGATGATCTATCCCGTCCTTTGATACTGCGTTGAGTTTAAGGTCAAACATGGAGTGCTTTGCAAAAGAGGTGACCATATGATCAAGAAATGGCAGGCCTGTCTTTACAGAAATTTTGCCGCTACCATCCAGGTTAATGGATACAGATACCTCCGTTTCCTTGGTTTTTCTAATAATGCGTCCTATCCTAGATTTCATGAGATCCCCCAGAGAGAAGGGGCTTATGCCCTGACTAGATTTAATGCCTTCGAAAGTAAACCAATTGATTCGAGTATCAGATCAGCACCCTTTTGTTCAAAAAAGTCCCTTCTGGACTGCGGGTCTTTGCCAGTTCCATATATACCGCAGAACAAGGTCTGGTTTCCAGACTCGTCTGCCTTGCGTGCCATGATATAGTCCTCCATCGAGTCACCTACAAACATGGAACATGCAGCCTTCATTCCAGTGATTGACGATATGAGGGACTGCGGGTTTGGCTTTGCCATCTCGCGGGACTCGTCCTCAAGAAACCTTGAATTTTCCAGGTTAAATTCGTCAAATAATTTTTTCAGTGAATATCTTGCAGAAATAACTCCCCTTCCTGTGACAATGGCAACTTTTCTGCCAAATCTTTTGTGTAGATAGTCCAGGAGATCTTGTGTCACAAGTACAACATCATTTTCAATCAGCCCCCTTCCGTGAAAGAACCTGGGCGGCCTTTTGTAAAGCTGTGCATACAGGTCCGCGCCATAAAACATCTCGTCGAAGATTGATGAAAGCGGGCTTGCAAATCTTTTTGCAGGGTAGGCAAGATTATTTTTAATCTCTGCAAGGTCTATTTTTAATGAATCTAGGTATTTTTCAACCGACCTTATTCCAGTCGAATCAGCGTTTTTTGCAACCTCAAAGACTAGCTCAGGGAAATTTTTTTCTGTTTTTTTTGATGCCACGGCTGCAAGTATCAAGGCGTATGTCACGTCGACTTCATCGTTGAACCCGCCTGTTTTTTTGAATATGTCTATCATCTCGGTTGTCACCTCTGGCAACTTTATTGCAGCAAATTCATTTGTTACAAACTCTACTGTTTTTTTTATTGCAAGGTCGTAGGAATTTGAGACGTTGATTAGCACCCCGTCGCAGTCAAATATTATGGCATCCAGTTTTCTTATCTTGTCAATCTTTTGTGCATCCACGTATATGCCTTCGTCCATTTTTTTTAGGGTCAATTTAGCAGATCACGTATTGCAGTTAGAAATCTTGAATTCATTTCCTGGGTGCCTACAGTAACCCTCAGGCATCCGTCGTATTTTCCAACCTTTCCGAGGTTCTTTATCACTATGCCCTGTTCTATGAGTGCCTTGTGGATTCGCCTGCCTGCACCGCCTGCTGCAAACAAGACAAAGTTTGCCTTGGAGTCAAAGACCTTGAAAACCCTCATCTCCCTCAGCTTCTCAATTATGCGGAGGCGCTCCCTTTTTACAAGATCTGTGACATCTGTAAAGTATTTTGACTTTTTCAAAGCCAGTATTCCTGTTTCTATGGCAACGGTATTGAGAGGATACGGATACTGGATAATTCTTGAAAATGCGTCTACGGTTTTCTTGCTGGCCACAAAGTAGCCGATTCGTAGCCCTGCAAGCCCAAATGATTTTGAGAGTGTTCTTAGTACGATCAAATTACTCATTTTTTTTGTCATGCCGGTAATTGTATAGTCTGCAAATTCCACATAGGCCTCGTCAATAATTACAAGTCCGTTAAACGACTGGATCAGTTTTTCAAGCTGTTTTCTCTGAAATTGGAATCCCGTGGGGTTGTTAGGAGAGTCAAGATACAGTATGTCAGATTTCTTGGAACTGGCAACAAAGTCCTCGAGGCGCAGACTCATCTCGCCATCAAATGGAATCTTTGTTGTCGGGATGCCATACAGCTTGCATCTTTCTTCAAAAAAGCCAAAAGTTGGCTCTGATGTGAGTATCCTTGTCTCCTTTGATGCCAGGTTTCCAAGAACCAGGTCAATTATCTGATCAGAGCCGTTTCCAACCCCTACCATCTCCTTTGGCATTTTTACATAGTCTGCAAGGGATACAACCAGTCTTTCAGTTCCTCCAAGAGGATACTCTCTTACATCCATCTTGTCCAGGGTTTGGTTTACCAGATCCTGGAAGAAGGAGGGGTCAACTGCATAATTCTCATTGGAATCAAGCTTGATTACGTTTGAATACTTGTCAGGCTTTTTGTATCCATCAAGTTTTGATAGGTTTTCTATCTTTTTTTCAAACCAGTTTTTTTTCATAGTCTTTTCCTCACTGCCTCGTAGTGATTTGGAAGCCCTTCAGCGTCAGTAAAAGCTTTCATGTATTTTGATATTCTGGCAAGGGAATTCTTCGATGACTCTATCCTGGTTTGCAGCTTCATGTAATCCAGCACTCCAAGGGAGCCCCTTGTCTTTCCAAATCCACTGGTTGGCAGCACGTGGTTTGATCCCAGTAGATAGTCGCTTGCAGAGGAAGGCGTATTGCTGCCTACAAGTACAAGGCCGGCAGACCTTATCTTTCCGGCTATCTTTTGCGGGTTTCTGGTCATGATTTCCAGATGCTCGGGGGCAAGATTGTTTGCAAGGTCTATCATTTGAGCCTCGGTTTTACAGATGGCGACAAACCCGTTATTTTTGAAACTTTGCTTGACAATGTCAGCCCGCGGTATGGAGTCAGTTCTTTTTTTGAGCAGTTTTATCACCTGCTCTTTTAGGAATTTGGAATTTGTTATCAGGCAACATGTGGTATCACTGCTGTGTTCTGCCTGCGATATCAGATCAACTGCAACAAGGGCAGGATCTGCTGACGAGTCTGCAATAATTGCAAGCTCTGTAGGACCTGCAATCATATCAATTGAGACAACACTGCTGAGAAGCGATTTGGCAATAGTAACAAACATTCCTCCAGGGCCCACTATCTTGTCTACTTTTGGAATAGACTGGGTGCCATATGCAAGTGCGGCTATTGCCTGGGCCCCCCCTATTTTGTAAAACTCGTTTACGCCGCAAATGTCAGCTGCCACTAGTGTAAGGGGGTCAACCATCCCTTTTGGGTTTGCAGGCGATACTGCAACTATTCTTTTTACTCCTGCAACTTTGGCAGGTATGACTGACATTACGACGGTACTTGGATAACGGGCCTTGCCACCTGGGATGTAGCACGCCACACTGTCCAGAGGAGAAAATGTTTTGTTTATCTTTATTCCGTCAGCTGATAGCGTAATGTCTTGCAGTTGTTTTTTTATCAGATTCTCAGATTTTTCCAGCCTTTTCTTTGCAAGTCTTATCGCCTCGATTTGTGTCCGTGATACTCTGGCGTAGGCATCTTTTATCTCGGCCCGCGTTATTTTAAATGACTTTGGGTTTGCCTTGCTGAACCTTTTTTCATATTCACGGAGGGCCTTGTCCTTTCTCCTCTGTACGTCTGAGATAATGGCAGCTACTTTTCTCTTGAGGTTTTCATCAGGTTGAGGCCTTAGCGATTCCAGGACGGAATCTGTGTCTTTGACTGCTATGATCTTCATCAACGTTCCTCATCACGCTTTATCTCCTCAAGTGCGAGAATCTGCTTTGGCTCGTGCACGACCAAGCCTTGTGCTATCCTTCGTAGTTTTGGAACTAGCTTGTGGAATTCCGATTTTGGAATCACTGTGTTTATGCCATACCAGCCTTTCTCGCTTAGCGGGCTTATGGTTGGACGCTTGAGTGAGGGCAGCTCCTTGAGCAATCTGCTGAGGTTTTCCTGCTTTACGTTTAGGAATATGTGCAGGTGCTTCTTGCCTTCTACTGCTCCGTGCAGCATGGTAACAATGTCATAGATTTTTTCACGCTTGGTCTTGTCTTTGAGCGATGTCTTGTTTGCTATCAGGACAGCGGTCGATTCCATTACGGTATCAACTATTCTCAGCTGGTTTTGTGTAAGAGTGGTGCCTGTTTCCGTCACATCCATGATGGCATCCACGTCCTCCGGCGGCTTTGCCTCTGTCGCCCCAAAGGAGAGAAATATCTGGACGTCCTTGTTTGAGCCCAGCCTCAGCCATGGGGTAACAATCACTGGCTGTTTTGATCCGTAAAGTTTTTTGTAGTTTTTACACTGCGTGATGAACTTGGCTGCAGTTGTAAGATACTCTGATGATATCCTCAGAATTTTTTTCTTTTTTGCATAGGCAAGTATCATCTCATCAAGAGATTTGAAATTGTAAGAATCCGGGATTGCAATTACAAGTTTTATTTTTCCGTACTCCAAATCAAGAAGAATGTCAACGTCAGATTTTGTCTCGGCAACCCAGTCCCTGCCGGTTATTCCGACGTCATAAAGTCCGTCACTTACCAGGTTTGGGATCTCTTGCGGGCGGAGCATCTTGACTGAAATCTCTGGGTCATCCAGCATCACCCTGTAGGTCCTCTCCCTTCGAACTATTCGGGTCCAGGACTTTTCCAGTATCTTGAAGGTTGATTCTTCGATGCTTCCTTTCGGTATTGCAAATTTTACTCGGGTCAACGTAGTCTCCTACCAAGCCTTTTGGATATATATCTAGTCGCTAGAGTTCCCTGAGTATTTCCCGGGCCCGTGTAACTGAGACATTGTTTTCCTTTACCATTCTTGAGACCACCTCATGTATCTTGTTTTTTGGCACGCCTGCACTTGCAGCGATGTTCTTTGCATGAAGCTTCATGTGTCCCTTTTGTATTCCCTCGGAGGCAAGTGCCCTGATTGCGCTAAAGTTTTGGGCAAGCCCCACTGCCCCGATTACGCACCCAAGTTCCTTTGCTGACTTTGTTCCGAGAATTTTTGTGCATACCTTGATCATTGGGTGTACGTTTACTATCCCGCCTATGATTCCCACGGGCATTGGCACCTCTATGTATCCGACCAGGTTTCCCTGCCTGTCCTTTTTCCATGTGGTAAGCGAGGTATACCTCTTGTCTTTTGATGCAAAGGCGTGTGCTGCAGCTTCAATTGCTCTTGTATCCTGCCCTGTCGAGTTTGCAACCGCAATGATTCCGTTCATTACGCCTTTGTTGTGGGTCACTGCCCTGTACGGATCGTTTGCCGCAAAGTGATATGCATGTATTATGTTGTTTACAACATGCGTGCCGCCAACCTCTTCTTTGTCAAATATAGCCCTGCCTCGGACAAGCCTCTTTGTTGCATAATTTGATAAAATTTTGAGAATTGCCCTTCCTCCAGTAATCTCCTCTATCAGGGGGGCAACTGCTTCGCACATGGTATTGGTTACATTAGCCCCCATCGCATCTCCGACATCGACAAGTATCTCCACAATCAGCATGGTTCCGGATTTTGTCTCCAGTTTTTTGCATGTTATCTTTTTTGCACCCTTGTTCATTCGGGACAGCGTTTCGCTTTTTGAGTTGGCCAGACTGAGGATCTTTCTTGATGCCTTTATGATCTTTGGAATTGCAGACCTGGCATCTACATCTACCAGCTGAATCTGCCCAATGCTGTACGACTCGTCAGACTCCATCACAAATCCGCCATGCTTTCTTGCAATCTTTGCCGCCTTTGATGCAGCGGCAATAACCGATGACTCTTCAATCACCATTGGGATGAGATAGTCCTTTCCGTTTATCCTGAAATTGGTTGCAATTCCCAGTGGAAACGACAATGTGCCTATCACATTTTCTACCATGTGATTTGCTTCTGCAAACGAGATTCCACCGCTGCTTTTTAGAACTTCAACGTCTTTGTTTGAGAGCCTTGCAAAAGACTTGACTGTCTTGAGCCTCTCGTCCCTGCTCTTTTCATGAAATTTCTTGGTATGTGATCTGGCCAACTTATTTTACAATCCTCAAAAGTTTGTCATCAGTTCTGTCGGGAAAGCCCATGCCATCGGTATTTGATGTAAGAACATACAGGTACCCGTCTGGTCCTTCGTTGACATCCCTGATTCTTCCTACTCCATCCAATATGATTTTTTGTTCCAGTATGGTTCCGTTTCCAACAGGCAGCTGGTAGAGCCCGTGTCCAGTCAGTGCGGCCAGTACAAGACTGTTTTTAATGTCAAGCTTGTCTCCGGAATAGTAGACAATTCCTGCAGGCCCGATGCTTGGATTATAGCAGACCAGTGCTGTCTGGTACTGTGACGAGCCTGAGCACTCTTGGGCGGGCCAGCCATAGTCCTGCCCTGGCTTGATTAGGTTTATCTCATCGTTTCTTGTCGGTCCCTCTTCGGTTTCATACAGGTTTCCCTTATCATCCCATGCAAGACCCTGCGGGTTTCTGTGTCCATATGAATAGACAGGCGAGTTTGTAAACGGGTTGTCCGAAGGTATGGAACCGTCATCGTTGAGGCGGAGAATCTTTCCTGCAAGAGACTTTAGATCCTGTGTGGCGTTTTGATCCGTGGCGTCACCCGTACCTATGTAGAGTTTTTTGTCAGGCCCAAATTTCAGCACCCCGCCGTCATCAAACTCTGCGCCAGGTATCTTGTCCAAGATCACCTTTGCGTCAGTTATTTTATCATTGTATACGGTAATCCTCAGTACTTTGTTCCAGAGGTTGTCCCCGTCCTTGTACGTATAATAGACGTAAAGGAAATGGTTTTTCTCAAAATCTGGATGCGCCGCTATTCCAAGCAGGCCTGCGTCTGTGATATCTGCGACATGGAGATCTGCGACAGGATCGCTTACAAGCGTGCCGTTGTCAATCACCCTTATTCTGCCCACTTTTTCTGTAAAGAATATTTTGTTGTCGGCAAAGCTCATGGCCCAGGGCTTTTGCAGGTTGGTTGCAACAATTTGCACTGCATCTGTTCCATTATGACTTGCGGTTGGCTGCGGAATTACGATGGAGTTTGATGGTGATGTAATTATAATAATTGAGGCAGCGACCGCGGCAGCTATTGCTATGATTCTAGTTTTTTTGTCCACGGGTCTGAAGCCTCTGAAATCTTATTAATTATTTCTAAAACTAGATAAAGCGTATATATCACCCCGAAACTTCTTTTCACTTAGCGGGGTGGGGAAGCCAGACTAAGGGGCTAGGTCATCCCGGCGGGCTCATAATCAATCAAGATGAGAAACCCGCAAGTCAGTAGTTCAAATCTACTCCCCGCTATCTTTTCAAAAAACACAATTAGAAAGTGTGGAACCATTTCCTTGAATCGTCAAATTCAGTTTTTGTGTTGAATTTTGAGATTCTCTGCAGCGGTCTTGTCAGGTGTCTGTGGGCAGATGCAACAGGCAGATAGAGCTGTTCTTTTATTTTACGCGGTATGCGTTCCAAGACTTTGTTCCCTGAAGTTTTTCCACATTTTTCACACTTGTAGCCTTGGTTTCTTCCCTTTGATTTCATGCGTTTTGTGCATTTTTTGCATATTGGGTTTGCTTGGATGGTGTACTCTGCAAGCTTGACTATCTCGATAAACTCGATGTTTATGGTCCTGCCATGTGTTTTTGAGGCCTTGCGCACTCCTCCGCCAATTCTTATCAGATCTCCCTTGATCAAGCCTGATGCTATGTTTGTCAGTCCGGTTGGTTTGTAAACTGCACAGTCTGTTTTTTTGCCGGACTTGGAAATTGCAAACGTCACGTGCCCTCCAAGCCCAGTCTTTGGAGATTTGGATACGCGGCCTACGACATACCCGGACGAGAACGGCCTCAGGTCTTCAATGTCAAGCTCATTTTTAAGATGGTCGCCTGTACCCTGGTTTGATCGAAACACCATGTATCCTGAAAACTTTTCTGGCGACTGGACAAGTGATGCTCCCCTGATAACAGACGGGACGTCTTCTCCGCGCACCCCGAAAAAAACCGGGTCAGGGCCATGGGGAGCTATGAGGATTCTGTTTTTGGAATCATCGTAGCTGTTAAACGTCTTGGGATAGGTTAGCTTTTGCATCTTTTTTACACTGTCCTTGAGAATCAATCGTTTTTTACCGAAATTTGATTTGTGTCTGTACGAGATCAGCTCAAACGTGTGATCATTGAACGGATACCCTATGGCGCCTATCGCACCAACCAGTCCCTGGCCGTTTCCCATGTGGAATGTTTCAATGTGGTTTTGCGCTGCAAACCTCTTTGCCTTGTTTCTGCTTACAAGGGTGCACAGCGCCATCCTGCCAAACTCGGAGAACTCTTTTGGTATGGAATCATTCTCGTAAAAGACCAGGCCCGGGTTTGCACCTTCGTGGATTGCAGAGTATTTTTTGATAAAATCGACTATGTTTTTCTTGGTTGTACCTAGGTTTTGGGTCTTGATCTTCAGTGCGACAGCCCCGTTTCCCCTTGTCTTCCATGGGATATTTGGGTTGAATCTTATCAGATACGGATAGTCCAGGAATGTGACTTTGTTCTTTCGCAGGTGCTCTACAATCTTGTAGGCAAGAAATGTGGTGCACATGCCGTTTCTAGAGTCGGTGTCGTCAAAGCCGACATGGAGTATGCTCTGCTTCATTCTATAACAGTCATTGTAAGGGTGGAACGCACATTTTTTAGTTGTCGTATGTGATTTGATATGGTCTTTTTGAGCATCTCTGTATCTGGGGCCTCTATCTTTACTACAAGGTCATAGGCGCCATAAAGCACATACACGTACTTGACATGCTCGATTGATCTCACCTGGCTGAGCAGCTCGCTTTCTTTTCCAAGTTCTGCATTGAGCAGTACAAACGCTATCGCCATCAATTGTTTTTGAAGATCAACTATATTAAATATTATGCGCGTTCGTTTGGTTTAAATTAAAAAAACAATTTTCGATAGCGATTGATAGTAATAGATGAGAAAACAATATTTGACGAGATCCAGAAAAGAAGACCGGTATCGGTTGCCCTCAATGGACCGGACGGTATCTTGCCAAAGATACAGGACACTGCATCCAGAATAATGGAAGCGTTTGGCATTCCGGCATATGTTCTTGCAGACAGTTGTTTTGGAACGTGCGACATGAACACAAATGGGGCCAAGGTGCTGGGAGCAGAGATCCTCTTTCACATAGGACACACTGTAAACTCTACAAGTTTTGGAAATAACGTAATCCTTGTTGATGCGTTTGACAACATACCGTTTGATGACATTGCAAAAAAATGCGCCGGGGAATTTGGCGGAAAGACAATATCGCTTGTGACAGACAGCCAGCACCTTCACGAGGTTGACAAGGTAAGGGCCATACTTGAGCAGGGGGGAGTCAGGGTCATGATAGGAAAGGGAAAGGGACAGCTAAACGACGGACAGGTGTTTGGCTGCGAGTTTTATCCCGTGATGGATACAAGGGATAGTGTTGACGCCAACATATTTCTGGGCCAGAGCAACTTTCATGCGGCCGGAATAGCACTGTCTACAAACAGGCCAACGTATGTTCTTGATCCATACTTTAACGAAATACGGGAAGTGACAGAGTTTGCCCAGACGCTTCAGAAAAAGGCAGTACTATCGGTCTACAAGGCGGCCGAGGCTGAATCGTTTGGAATCATTGTTGGCCTGAAGGAGGGGCAGTTCTCAAAGGTAACCGCGCTCAAGTTCAAGAAGGAGCTTGAAAGCCTCGGGAAAAAAGTCCAGCTTTTTGCACTGACTGACATAACAGACGACAAGCTGCAGAACCTAAAGGGAATTGATGCCTTCATACAGGTGGCCTGCCCGAGAATTTCAACTGACAACCACTTTCACAAGCCCGTGCTGTCCACGCCCCAGGCAAACGCGCTTGTCAAGATACTGAAGAAGGAAAACGTGGACAGTTTTCTGCAGGTTCCCCACTGGCTGTAATTTTTGTCAGACAGGTCAGAGATGCAGGCATAAACAATTATAATCATCAAAAACCCAGCTCAGACCATTGTCCAGCAAGCAGGCCCTTCCGGGGGATAAGATTGCAATAATTGAGGAATTTGAGACCGGCCAGAATACATTTGATGACGGGCATTCGATAAGGTCTCTTGTAGTAGGCACGCCTGAATTTGACAAGACAAACCGTGTCGCTAAAATTAACGGGATCAAAAAACCTGCAGTGCCAAAGCCCGGCAATGTCATAGTGGGAAACGTATCTGCACTGATGAACAACATGTTTGCGATAAATGTAATGTACATAGACGGCAGGCCGACCCATGCCGGCCTTGAAGTCATCTGCCAGGCAAGAGGCGCAAAGAAGAGAATTCTTGTGCGGGTGGGAGACATTGCAACGGCCAAAGTCATCAGCCTGCTAAACGGCGTGATTCATGCCATAATAAGCGAGCCGGAACTTGGCGTGCTTTTTTCCACGTGCAACAAGTGTGCAGGAAGCATTGTATCAATGGGCAGCAGCGTAAAATGCGTGGATTGTGGATACATCGAGGAAAGAAAGCTGTCAACAAAATTTGGAAACAGCGATTTTATAAAATTCGATTCCAATTAAAAACATGCTCAAAGTAGCGTTCCAAGGAGAGCGTGGTGCATACAGCGAGGCCGCCGCCATGGCCTTTTTTGGGGATTTGATTGAGACCGTGCCGTATCCCACGTTTCACCAAGTTTTGGAGTCAACGGAGGCAGGCAGGACAGACTATGCAGTACTGCCTGTTGAAAACTCTCTTGAGGGAAGCGTGGGGGAGAGCTATGACCTGCTGTTAGACACTAGGCTTTATGCAACAGGGGAGATCTACCACCGCATAAAGCACTGCCTCATAGGATTTGACGGTCTTGAAAAGATTGATACTGTATATTCCCATCCGCAGGCCCTGGGCCAGTGCAGAAGGTTCATCCAGGACCACCACCTCAAGGCGGTTCCTACGTATGACACGGCAGGAAGCGTCAAGATTCTCCTAGAGCTGAAAAAAGACAACCTTTCCTGCATAGCAAGCAGGAGGGCTGCTGAGATTTACAAAGTGCCAGTCATAATGGAGGGAGTCGAGGACAATGCCAACAACTATACAAGATTCCTGGTCCTCTCAAACCAAAAGCACGGTGCTACAGCAAAAGACAAGACATCGATAATATTTTCAATAAAACACACGCCCGGGGCTCTGTACAATGTAATTGAGAAATTTCACGCAAACAAGATAAACCTCACAAAGATTGAATCCCGCCCCACAAAGACCACCCCGTGGGAATACAACTTTTATGTTGATTTTGAGGGAAACCAGGACGACGGGAACATCCGGGATGCACTTGAAAAGATAGGGCAGAACACAGTCTTCCTCAAGATACTTGGCTCCTATCCGCGGGCAGAGATGAGCTAGAATCCCCTTGGCTTTCGCAGTGAAAATGCTGTGCTGAATCCGATAATCAGGATTCCAGAGGTGATTACAATGGCATGGCTTGCAAATATTATCGGGTCCTGGACTGCCTCCAGCTTGCCCGTAACACGGAGTGGTGAGCCTCCGGTGTTTGTTATGTTGATAAAGTGCTTCCCGTCTGCAAGACTGACCCAGTCAAAGCTAATCTCATTTTCAAAATCCTTGTCCACCTGCAATCCGTTGGACGGGGTGGCAAGTTTTACATGAAAGGAACTTCCGGTCACATTGAGTATTTCGTGAAAATGCTTTTGCGCATCAAACTGAAAGACATCGCTTTTGCCCATGTCGACTGCATCGTTGACTATATTTTCATTGGACAGGAGAGACTGGACCAGGGAAAAAGATCCCAGACCTATTACCAGCGCCCCTACGCCAATTCCTATTGCGGTTTTTTTTGTCAGCACTAGGTGAGACTTGATTTTACACTATATTAAAACTACATCAGTTCTACGTCGTGGGGCTGGCTTTCTGCATATCCGGCAGTTGACATTTTTATAAATTCGGCATTTTGCTGCATTTGCGGTATGGTGTTTGCCCCGCAGTAGCTCAGGCCCGAGCGTATTCCGCCTGTGAGTTGCTTTACGATATCCACAACGGTTCCCTTGTACGGGACCATTGCCTCAACACCCTCTGCCACGTAATCATTGAGATCCTCGCTCATTGCGGCAGTCCCTGTCTCCTTTGACTTTCTGCCAAGCGCTGCATAAAACGAGGCCATTCCCCGGTAGATCTTGTACCTCTTGCCGTTCTTCATCACATACGAGCCAGGACTCTCGTCTGTCCCCCCAAGCAGGCTTCCCACCATTACAGTGGATGCACCTGCGGCAAGGGCTTTTGTTGCATCGCCCGAGTTTCGAACCCCGCCGTCAGAGATTATTGGTATGCCATATTTCTTGCCGACCTCTGCACAGTCCACTACTGCCGTGAGCTGCGGCACGCCGGAACCTGTGATTACCCGCGTAATGCAGATGGAACCTGAACCTACCCCTACCTTGACTGCGTCAACTCCTGCCTTTATCAGGTCTTCTGCTCCCTGGGCCGTTGCGACATTTCCTGCAACAAGCTCGCAGTCTGGAAATGCCTTTTTTATCAATCGTACGGTATTGATTGCGTTGTCGCTGTGTCCGTGTGCAATGTCAACTACTATAACGTCTGCTCCTGCATCAAGCAAGGCCTCTGTTCTTTCCATAAAGTCCCCCTTGACTCCGACTGCCGCGCCCACAAGCGGCCTTCCCTTCTTGTCCTTTGACGCATGGGGATAGTTTCCTGCGTTTATGATGTCCTTGCTTGTTATTAGCCCCCTTACGTTTCCGCGCTCGTCGAGGAGCGGCAGTTTTTCAATGCAGTTCTTTCTGATAAGATCGCGTGCCTCCTGTATGCTTACACCGGACTTGGCAGTGATTACATCACCTGTCATTACATCGCTTACCTGCTTTTTCTCGTCTGCAGGCTCTATCATTGCAATGTCCCTTCTTGTCAGGATGCCCACCAGTTTGCCCTGGGGATCGGTAACGAGCAGCCCCGAGACGCTCTTTTCTCTCATGTATTCGATTGCCTCATGGACGCTCTGGTTCGGGCCTATCGTGTATGGGTTTTCAATCAGGATGCTTCCCGAGCGTTTGACTTTGAGCACCTCTGTGACCTGCTCTGATATTGTAAGAAACCTGTGTATTATTCCTATTCCGCCTTCCCTTGCCATTGCCACTGCCATTGCAGACTCTGTTACCGTATCCATGTTGGCGCTCACAATTGGAATGTTAAGCGAGATGTTGCGCGAGAGCCTTGTCTGCAAGTTGGTCTGGGATCTGGTGACTATGCTGGAGCGTTTGGGAACAAGGAGTACATCATCGAAAGTTAATCCTTCCCTGATATCCAATGAAACCTTCTTGATTAGCCTTGCATTCTGTTATAAGCCTTTCACTGTAGTTGCAGGTTGGATTTTTTTATCCGTTGTGCAATTTTTATCGCATCATGAGTTGCTTTGACATTGTGTGTCCTGATTATGTCAGCTCCGTGAATCACTGAAATGATTTCTGCGGCAAGCGATCCGTAAAGTCTCTTTCCCGGATCCTTTTCATTCAACAAGGATCCGATGAATGATTTTCTTGAGACCGATATCAGCAGGGGCTGTCCAAGCTTGATCGATTTGAGATTCTGTATCATGTCAAGATCTCTTTTGAGCCAGTCGGAATTTATTTTTGTAAAAAAGATTCCCTTTGCATTTTTTCGGAAAAAACCTATTGCCGGGTCGACTGCTATCCTGCTTTTTGGTATGCCTGACTTTGTTGCAATTGATATGCTATCCTGAAGTAATTTCTTTGCCTGTATAACCTGGTTTCCATAGATACGACCAGTACCAAATGCGCACACTATTACAGACGGATGATACTCTTCCAGCACTTGTATCATGTACTTGTCATGCTTTAATCCCGTAACGTCATTTAGTATGTCCACTCCAAGGTGAAATGCTGCTTTGGCTACACCTGCCCTGCAGGTGTCAATCGAGACTGGAAGATTTGATACTTTTTGGATTGTGTTGATTGCCTTTGTTATTCTCTCAATCTCGGTCTTTTCTGGCACAAGTGTATTCAGATATGGAGCAGTGGACATGCCTCCCACATCGATGAAATCTGCGCCGCCTTCTTCCATCTGTTTTGCTGTTTTTGCAATATCTCTCTGTTCTGTGTGGACGGATTTTTTGTAGAACGATTCCGGGCTTGCATTGATTATACCCATAACCCGTACTTGGTTTTTGTTTCCTACGGGAACTCTGCCAAGTCTGTTCATATGATTTAATGACAGGGCATCGACATTTAGACCTATGAGGTTACCGGGATGGGCCCGCAGGTACAGCGAGATACTGCACGAGTTTGGGTTTGACAGAAAAGAGGATCTCCGGGCAGCCAGGTTTCTTGACTCGCTGCTTGAGAGAAAAGAGCCTCTTGGCACGCTTGAGCGCATGATACGCGGACACACGGTATTTGTAATCGGTGCAGGCCCGTCTCTTTCTTCTGCCATACCGCATATCAAAAAGTTTGGACAGGTGACAAAGATTGCAGCAGACGGTGCGACAGAGGCGCTCATTGAGAACGGCATCAGGCCTGACATTGTTGTGACCGACCTTGACGGCAGTCTGGAACATCTGAAAAAAGCGTCTGAGGAAAATTCCATCATGGTGGTGCACTCCCACGGGGACAACATTGGCACGCTTCCCCTTGCCCTGCTGTTTAGGCACTGCATCGGTACGACAGAGGGGAGGCCCTTTGGCAGGATTAGAAACTTTGGCGGTTTTACGGACGGTGACAGGTGTGTATTTTTAGCGAGATACTTTGGGGTGGAGAAAATTGTCTTGTTTGGAATGGACTTTGGAAAAAAAATTGGAACCTATTCAAAGGACGTAAAATATGACAGGAAGGTAAAGCTTGCAAAGCTTGCCAGGGCAAGGGAGCTCTTGGAGTGGCTTGCGTCAAGAAAGGAATGCAAGTACTATACGACTACGGAAAAAATAAGAGGGTTTGAGAAAATAAGGTTTTCAGATCTTGAAGAGCTGACAAAAAAACATTGAACAAGACACGTTGCAAACTAAAAAAACTTTAGTAAAAATTTGTGTGAGAATTATTGAGAAAAAACCAGGGACGCAAAAAGGCAGAAATTTGCGATCTGGCTCAAAGCGAGTTAATTCTTATGCCATAAAAGCAGGCACTCATCCAAGTAAGGTCAACATCAAGAAGATGAAAACCCGGTGGGGCAGTGCATCAAAGGATAACGTGATTAACCTAAACGAACATCTACTGAAGGCTCCAAAAGGAGCAATTGATTATGCGATACTGCATGAGATCTGCCACCTGAAGATTAGGAACCACTCCCATCGTTTCTGGGAACTGGTTCGAAAATTCATGCCTGGTTATGAGGAGAATAGAAAGTGGCTTGAAGCTAATAGTACAAGAATTGTTGAGTAATGCCTCTCGTGTATAATAAAAGCAAATCTATAGAATTAAAAAATGATAGGGAGTCATAATTTCTACTCTACCTTCATTAGAGTATGTCAAGAATAAAAAACACGCTAGGTTTTAAAAGAAAGATATTTGTATCTATTATACAGATGATGGAGCATGTCTAGTACAGAAAGCCAGTTTCTAATGTCTATAAAAGATAAACAAGAATACAGAGGCAAATGGATTGCTATTCTAGATAATAAAATAATTGCAGAAGGAAAAGAATTGCAGCAAGTGTATAAAGAAGCAACGGAAAAATCCAAGATACGTACTCCACTATTCAAACAAGTTCCAGAGAAAGATTCTGAAGAAACTTTAATTCTTTAATAGTTAGTATTTTTCAATTCCGTTAATGGTGGGAGGATCCCGTATTGAAGAAAAAATGTATTTCAAATATGTCAAAGAGGTTACAGTGGACAACGATGGAAACCACATACATCATATTCCACGTCCAAAAATTGAAGTGGTATTTAGAAAATATTCTGATGCAAAAAATACTGATACGAATCCTGAATTTAGAATTTTTGGACTGGTAGATTCGGGAGCAGATGTTTCTTATATTCCAAGACAAATTGCTGAAATTTTAAAACTGGATCTAGATGAAAGTACTAAGAAAGAATCAAAAAGTGCATCTGAATCATTTTGGACATTTAGGACCAAAGTACATCTGGAAATCATATACGGAATGCATAGAATACCAATAGGAATGATAGATGTATCTGTACCAGAAAAATACGAACTAGGAGATGATATAGAAAAGAAAATTTTGTTAGGTCGTAATGGACTTTTTAATAAATATGAGATAACATTTAATGAAACTTCACAGATTATCACAATGAAAAAAATATACAAAACAAACCGATCTGACTTTAAGAAGAGATGATCATTATGACATGTGTGTTTTTGGATTAAAAGGTATTTTTAATAAGGTTTTTTCTAGTTTAAAACTTCACATAATCCAGATCTAATACTTGATTCCAGTTATAAGATAGTCATGTAACAAAAACAATACGTAAATCGGCCCTGGGCTCATTTGAATATTTATTATCCGTTCATAAATAGACAATACATGGACTATCACTCAGAAGACGAGATTCGAGACACCCTAGAGCTTCGTGAGTGGATAGCAGAAGAGATTGAAAAGCGACAAAAAGAGATTGAAAAACTGACCCAGAATCTCCGGATTTTAGACTCGCTTGTAAAGCAGTCAAGCTTTAGCAAGGCGTCAAGCCTGGTGTCGTCCCCGCCTGCGGCCAAGATCCCGCAATCCGTGCAGGAGACTGCAAGTGTGATTCAGATGAAGGCATCTGACAACCAGGTAATAGCCAATGCCCACATTACGCCTGACGAGCTTGTGATCATACCGTCAGAAGAGGTATCGCTTGATATTGAGACGCAGCCGTTCAAGTCATTTTTTCTGGGCAGGATAATCGGAGGCATGGAGAGCCAGGACAGCACAGACATCAAGAGCGGCAAGATTTCACAGAATCTGGCCATAAGGTGCATGGTAAACAAGGAGGGAAGCAGGATAAGGGAGATTTTAATAAAAAATTATAGAGAAAAGGACAGGGCAAACGAGATAATCAATACGGCAACATGGTCATTCTCGCGGATGATTGAAAACTCGAAAAAGTGAACATATGGACAAGATAATCGTTCTAGATTTTGGTTCACAGTACAGCCACCTGATCTGCAGAAGAATAAGAGAGTTTTCAGTGTATGCAGAGCTTGTGCCGTTTGATATTTCTCCTGAGGAGCTAAAAAAGCTCAATCCCAAGGGAATTGTATTCAGTGGCGGGCCTGCAAGCGTGTACAGCAAGGACTCGCCGCAGCCCTCGTCCAAGATATTTGAGATAGGCCTTCCGGTCCTTGGAATCTGCTATGGCCACCAGTTGATTGTAAATAATTTCGGCGGTAAAGTAAAACGTGCAAACAAGGAATACGGTTCCTCTACCCTGAAGATAGACAGCGGTTCAGATCTTCTGGCAGGGATGGGCAAGGAGACAAGGGCGTGGATGAGCCACGGCGATGCTGCAGAGAGCCTGCCTGACGGGTTTGAGGTAATAGGGCATACCGAGAGCTCCTTTGCAGCAGCAATTGCCAACAGGCAGAAACTTGTCTACGGCATACAGTTCCACCCCGAAGTCGTACATACAGAAAACGGGGTGCAGGTTCTCAAAAACTTTGTACTGGATATATGCAAGGCAAGACAGGACTGGACGCTTGAGAACTTTGTTGAAAGTACGGTATCCGAGATATCAGGAATTGACGGAAACGTACTATGCGGAATAAGTGGCGGGGTGGATTCCACGGTGGCCGCCCTCCTGATTCAAAAGGCAATAGGCGGCAGGCTAAAGTGCGTCTTTGTGGACAATGGCCTTCTTCGGTTAAACGAGGAAAACGAAGTCGAGGACATGTTCAAGAACAATTTCGGCATGAACTTTACTGCAATCAATGCAAAAGAAAGGTTTCTTTCAAGATTAAAAGGGGTTGCCGATCCCGAGCAGAAGCGAAAGATTGTGGGCGAGGAGTTTGTCAGGGTGTTCACCGAGTTTGCAGAAAAGAGCGGACCGTTCAAATGGCTGGCGCAGGGCACGCTGTATCCTGATGTGATCGAAAGCGGAGTCTCAAAGGGGCCTGCCGCTGTCATAAAGACGCACCACAATGTGGGCGGACTGCCGTCATGGCTTGGCCTTCAGGTGCTCGAACCTCTGAGGTTCCTCTACAAGGACGAGGTAAGAAAAGTCGGAAAGATTCTCGGAGTCTCTGACAAGCTTTTGTACCGCCATCCGTTCCCAGGTCCCGGCCTTGGTGTCAGGGTAATGGGCGAGGTGACTCGGGAAAAGCTGCAGATATGCAAGCAGGCAAGCAGGATAGTTGAAGACGAGCTACTGGAAGCAGGACTGTACGACAGGGTCTGGCAGGCCTTTGCTGCAGTGGGCGACGACAGGGCAGTGGGCGTGGTAGGCGATGAGCGCACGTATGGACATGTTGTTCTTGTGCGCATTGTAGACTCGATTGATGCCATGACTGCGGACTGGACAAGGCTGCCCCCTGAGATACTTGAAAAGATTAGCAACAGGATAACAAACGAGGTTGAGGACGTGGCATGGGTAAGCTATGTGATATCAAGCAAGCCCCCTGCAACCATAGAGCCGCAGTAAAATAGAACGCCCCCTAATTACGCCTAGAAATCTGACGCGTGTCGTAATGCTTTAGAACTGTAAATTGATCAAGAATAAGTGGATGAAGACGAGTCCGCGGAAAGGCGAATCTCCCTCTCAACTGATAGACGCCAGAATCAGGGAGCTGGATGACTGGCGGGGCAAGATGTTATCACAGCTGCGTGCTTTAATCAAGCAAGCCGACCCCGCCATGGTCGAAGAATGGAAGTGGGGAGTCCCCGTCTGGTCTCATGACGGACTGATCTGCACAGGAGAGACGTACAAGAACGTCGTGAAGACGACATTCTCCAAAGGTGCTCAGATGAAGGATCCAAAGAAGCTCTTCAACTCGAGTCTAGAAGGCAAGGCGAGGCGTGCCATCGACTTCCACGAAGGTGACATTGTAAATGAGGCTGCGTTCAAGGCACTCATTCGCGAAGCCGTGGGGCTGAACACGTCTAAAGTGCGCGAGAAATGAAATCGCTTTTCCTTCACGGCTACGGCCTCTCAATCAAAGTACAAAACTCAAGGCTAGTATTTTCATCAGATATCAGAACCCGTTTTTAGAAATTAATTAGAATTCCAACTTCATTTGACGAGAAAAAGATACTCTATCTTTTGATACCTCAACGAGACCAACATTATGCTGAATCCATCTGAACCATGCAAGTATGGTTTGTGTCCTACGGAATAGCGTGGAACCTGTCAAATCTGAGTTTTCCTTCAGGATTTCTACTATCTCATTTCTGATAACTGGCTTGTTACGTTCTACACTAAGGTTAAGAAATATCTGGTTTATTACAGGAAATTCTAAAAGTAGTTTGCTAAAGTATTTCATTCTAACCTCAGTAGGTAACTGAATGTATTGTTTGCCCTTATCCGTAAGTGAGTAGTGATTTCTGTTTAGTTCTACCAGCCCAAGTATCTCTGCCGCCTCTCGATAGTACGAACTCTGTCTTTTGGCAAATTGAAAATATGTAGCCATCTTATCAGCTGTGTCTATTCCCTCTGCCACTCTGAAAGGTATTTCTACAATTTTATCAAGGTCATCAGCTTGTGGAATGCGGATCTTTTCAGTGTCAGGATTTACCTGCTGGTATTCCTTGATCTTTAACGGTTTGTAAACTATGTTATATTTTCCATTTCTAACAAAGTTTATTGAATCATAACGAAGTGGATACCGAAAATCATATTCATAAAAGAGATAAGCCTGTTCTTTTGGTTCATAACAGAAGAAAATGTTTCTTACGGATTTTTTATCTGAATGTAACGTCCTATAGGGATAATAGAGTTGGCGTATGATGAATGTCGTAGGAGTCCCAAGTTTTGCTTCAACCAGAACAATCTGTTCTACATTTTCATAGCTACCATCAATCTCTATTTGCGCACCATTGACAGTCAGATTATTTCTGCCAACTGAAAAATCAAACTCTGGTGTGGCCCTTCTTCCGCGGAATGCGCTAAATAGATTCTTGACACCTGAAAAACGTCCTAAAAGGCCAGTCGCATATGCGTAATCCAAGTAAACCGATTCACTCTGTACTCCCTCAGCTGATGTAGGAAATGGATTTTCAGTAGGATGTTTTTCAGGTGAAGAGTCCATGGGTTCTAGAGCATGATATCCTTTACCTTGCAATAGCGCGTATGAATGACGATCAACTGGCAAGATAAACACACCATTTTTCTTGAAGATTGAAGGCAAATCCTCTGCTTGATCTATCTTTGCCATTAGCCTCGGTTCTTCATTTGTTATCTCTTTGATTTCTTTACTTTGAACCCTATTCACGCCTTTGGTAAGATCAAGATTCAGTTTTGATACTATCTCTGACCATTTCTCTAATTTTCTCTTTTCTTGTGTTTTCTTGATTTGTACTGTTTCCTTTCTTGTCAAATTGGAGATGTAGTAATCAAATTCGTATTAATAAAGGGATCAGAGGAGGAATTGCCTCGTCTCATGCTATTGCATAAGGTTTGATTTCCTAAATTATGAGAGAAGATGTCGTAATACTCCCATACTATGAGCGTGTTTTAGAAGGAAGCTAGATTACTCAGATTTTGAACATTTTTCTGCGATACATTAACAGTGAATTGCGTAGTTGATGGTGATTTTTATGATTTTTGATTATTAAAATAAAAAAGAAAAGAGTTACTGGACTACAGCATTTTGATATGCTGACTCCAATTCGTTTTGCAGTTCCCATTTTATCAGATTGAAACCTTTCTGTCCTGCCATATTGCCATACTCTCCATTCTTACTCCATTTACCTTCGTCTTTGAGAGACTCTATTCTTCCTAACACATTGAGGAAGTCTTTCTTTTGTGGTTCGTCCTTACCAACTTTCATACATACTTTGGTCATCAAAGAATGTAGAACAAAGACTCCAGTTGTTGTCTGAATTACATAGTTTTCTGGTTCGTCAAATGGTTTTGGATTCAATTCGCGAATTGCTTCCCAATAGCGATTAAGGATTGATGCAATTACTGCGGGAGATTTTCCTGCAAGCACTCCATCAGCATGCACAAGAGGTTTGAGAGAATCGGTGAACGATTTCTGATTTACGACAGTCACGCCTTTAGGTTCATTAGGTAATCTTATCTTATCATGCCATGTGCTGTGATCGTCTCTATTCAGAGTATCTGCTATCGCTATAGCAGTTGGGATCCACTCTATTCCACGAAGGAACCCCCTGTTGTACAAGTTCTTCACACCTTCCTCTTTTTCTGCTTTTTGAAGAAATCTCTCTGCTAGATCTGTTCTTACTTTCTTCTGTGTTTTGTTTACAACTAAGAACTGTTTTGCTTCCTCATATACGGATAGGCCCATTGTAATGACTATGGGTATTGGAAGATCCACAAATTTTTCTGGTGCAGATTCCATCAGTAACTTTAAGCCTCCCACTCTATGTTGCCCATCCTCTAACCATAGAGGTACATCGTCGGGAATCTCAAGCCATCCGTTGTTGTATCTGACTTTTTCCTTGTCGCTAGTTCTTATGTTTGCTAGTATGGCAGGAGGCGAAATCTCTGCAGATATGTATCTGCTATAGGCTTTTGCTCTACTTGGTTCGGGTTCCCTCTGATACCCTTCTTCATGATTTGGTTTCCAGATATCGACCTTACCCGACTTTACCAAGTCTCCTGCTGAGATGACACAATTATACATCTCAGTTTCGTGCTGGACAAAATGAATTGCTTTGAATTTCATTAATCTGTATACATAATCTCATTATATAATCTTTATGTATTATCTAAATATATTATCAAAAAATATTATCATTGATACGATTACCAATTTCACAAAAGATTTGACCTTAAAGATTACTTTCAGGCTCATACCCTTCATCATCCACAGCCCATTCAATTTCCTTTTTTGATATGATATCTCCTACAATATCAATCGGAATGGGCGAAGAATCACAAAATGTCTTTTCCTTCAAGGATTTCAGATCAGAAAGCCAAGGCGTTTTCTGTCAGAATTCAAGCCAATTTTCTTCTCATATTCCTCGATCTTGCCTATTTTGTCGAGTTTGTTGTAGATAATTCCGCTCTTGATATGCGTGGTCTTCGTAGTTTTAACGGTAATGTAGAGGCTACCGTCTTCGTCAACCTTGGTATCCAAGTGCTCGATCTCGGCCTTTCTCTCAGCATCGTACCCAATCCCGCGGTTCTTCCATACCCCATTAAACAAGTAAAACCCATTTGAGAGAAAGTACACGTCACGTCTTCCTTGTCTAGTTTCATTTCACCTAATTTTCTGCTATCCAGTCCGGCAATCTTTTTCCTACACGCAATTGAATCAGTTGCAAAGGCAACCACATATTTTTCCAACTGATGATATTTTATAAATTTGTAAAGCTGCGCCCTTGCAAATCCTGTAATGTATGATGATATCACTTGATTGAACCAAACAGGAAACTTGGGTTTCAGCTTGACTTCCTTTCATGAACAGACCCGGTGTGACAGTAGAACACGTTTTGTTAGTGATTGTGCAGATGGTTTGTTGATTGATATTTTAGCACTTTAGAATCATATGACAATATGCAGTACAATGGCTAGATCCATAGGCCGCCCAAGCCACCATAACCAAAGCCGCCGTAACCCATGCCCATTCCATACATTCCCATTCCCCCTCCTCCAAGCATTCCCATCATAAGCATCTGGTTCATCGTAGAACCTTGTGCTTGTTGTTGATGTACTTGTTGGTGTTCTGTCAGATCTTCATCGGATTTGAAGAGTAGTCCGTCCAGCCGGCATATCTTCAACGAAGAATCTATCTTGTTAACTATTTGCTCCCAAAGTTTTTCCTCGAACTTGTGTGCAGAATGAATATCCGCTGCAGCAGCTATGCCAAGTGTTGCAAGTCCCTCAATGGCTGGAATGGCCATGTCTCTTCCCCAGATACCAGCATGCAGCTGAACCTCGAATTTTCCTTTGGTACCGGCAATGACAATATCAACATCCCTGACCCTTCCCATGATTATTCTAGCCGTATTGGATTTTCTTGCATGGATATCCCAGAATCCGTCCTTTGTATCCTCTGATGTGATCTTGAATTCTTGCGATTGTAAGAGTTCTTTAACATGTAAATAAACATCTTTGGGGTCAATATCCCTCTCAACGAATCCGTGTCTTCGCAACTC
Organism: Nitrososphaerota archaeon; assembly: GCA_028867735.1. GTDB lineage: Archaea > Thermoproteota > Nitrososphaeria > Nitrososphaerales > Nitrosopumilaceae > Nitrosotalea. The sequence continues at coordinate 14,239 of JAGWFW010000007.1, read as the reverse complement.
TTCTCTCCGTGCATCCACCGAAACATACTACTAATAAAGCCTTGACATCATTCTATTGCGTTATTTCGGATTATATCTTCTGTCTGTGGTTGTTTGCAGTGCACTCCAATGCGTACATACTGATTAAATCCCGTAAAAACAATCTAGTCGTGACTAGGATGGCATCAAGTAACAAGCTTGAACTCTTGAATTTCTTCGGGGTCAAAAGCTCAAGAAAGCACGTGCTCATATGCCTGAGGTGCGGCTCTGACCACATTCAGCGCGAGGAGAACGCCATCAAGTGCGTGGACTGTAACAAGATTATCTCTGTAAAGTCCTAACCCGGAAATTAGTTTTTTGCAAGGGAGAATACTTCATCCATGGTAGGTGGGATTCCCCTTGGATTTGAGATATACAGAGCCGCTGCGGCATTTGCAAAGACAAGTCTTTCACCAGGATCAAGACCTGACATGTATCCGATGACATTTGCAGCATCCCAGACATCTCCTGCCCCGGTTACAAGTATTGGTTTTACGGAAAAAGATTTTGCAAACTCTACCTCTTTTCCATCAGTCCAGTAGGAACCGGCTGCCGTGTGCAGGTCTATGGATACGGAAGATTTTCTTGCAAGCTCCATGACAAGCTTTTTTGTCTCGCTTGTACCAGATATTTTCCCAAGCCTGTATTGCGCCAATAACACGTTGCACTCATTTTCATTTATGCACAAGGAGTCCAAGTGTGGCCCAATCTTTCCAAGCGAGTCCCTGAATTCCTTTGCCCTTGTTTGAATGTCAGCCGGGTCCAGAAGATGGAGTGCATTTTTTGATTTTTCAAATGCAAATTTTGCAAGTTCTGTTCCCTTTCTGTTGCTTGCCCAGTTTGTAACAATTACTGCAGACGCCTTTGCCAGCGCGCCCTGCTCCTTTTTTCCAATCCTTTCAGGGCCAAACTTTTCATTGTCGCCAAGATCAGACAGCATGATATTTACAATGTCAGAGTCGTTTTGAAACTCTAGTGCGGTGGTTCTGCCAGGCTTGCCGTCAATTACATAGAGTGCTGCCCTCTTGAACTCTGAAAATGTCTCCTTTAGCAGAATGGCGCCTGCCCTGTCAGATATTGTAATGAGTGATATCGGACAGCCAAGCATTGCAAGCGCGTATGCAACATTTGTGGCGTTTCCCCCCTTGATGTCTTTTTGCTGTACACCTCGTATGCTTCCGCCAAGGCTGATTTTTTCCATGATCTGGTTGTAAAAACTGCCAATGTCTGGCACGGAGAGTATCCTGTCAAGAAAAAAGTCGTTTAAAACAACAACTGGGCCTAGCTTGGTTTTTCGCAGTTTTTCTAGCATGAAATGGTTCTAGCCCATTGGCGGCATTGGAGGTCCGCCTCTTCCTCCGCCCTTGCCAGATGATGCAATCACATCATCAATTCTTAGAATCATGCATGCCGCCTCTGTCGCAGATTTTATTATCTGCTCTTTTACCGCAACCGGCTCTATGATATCAAGAGAGTACATGTCTGCCACTCTAGTGTTTCGTGCGTCAATTCCGGTCCATTTCTTGCCCTGGCTTTGCTTTGCGCGCAAGGTTACCATCGTATTGATTGGATCCATTCCGGCATTTTCCGCAATTGTCAGCGGGATAATTTCTAGCGCTTCGGCATATTTTTTGATTGCAAGCTGCTCCCGTCCCTCAAATCTGTCTGCCCAGTCTTTTAGGTTTGATGAAAGGAACTCTTCTGGAGCGCCTCCACCAGCTACAACAGCCGGCTTTTCGATTACATCTTTTACTACCATTAACGAGTCATGAAGTGATCTGTCTACCTCATCTACAACTCTCTGTGATCCTCCCCTGATGAGTATGGTGATTGCGCGCGGGTTCTTGCATCCCTCAATGAAGACCCATTTTTCTGTCTCCACTTTTCGCTGCTCTACTGTTTCAGCGGTGCCAAGGTCTTTAGATGTCATGTCATCAATGTTGCTGCTGATTCTTCCACCAGTAGCTTTTGCAAGTTTTGTCATGTCGCTTTCCTTTACACGTCTTACTGAAAGAATTCCTTGTTTTGCAAGGTAATGTTGTGCAATGTCGTCAATTCCCTTCTGGCAGATCAATACGTTGGCACCAATCTCGTGAATCTTGTCCACCATGGATTTTAGCATCCTGTTTTCCTCTTCCAGGAACATCTGCATCTGTGTCGGGTCGGTGATTCTGATTTCAGCGCTCATCTCGGTCTTTTCAATCTCAAGGGCAGAATTTAACAGTGCAATCTTTGCCTTTTCCATCTTTGTCGGCATGCCGCTGTGTACAACTTCCTTGTCAAGAACTATACCCTTGATTAGATGTGTATTTCGAATCGAGCCTCCGGCCTTCTTTTCCACCTTGATGTTGTCAAGGTCGACCTTGTTTCCACGTTCTTCTTTTTCTACCACCTGGAGTGTTGCATCAACAACAAGTTTTGAGAGCATGTCGCTGTCTTCTGAGATAAGCTTTGATTCCATGCTTGTCTTTGCCACCTTTATGAGAACTTCCCTCTCGTTTGGGCTCACAGACTTGGCAAGCTCCTGAAGCAAGGACAGTGCTTTTTCAGATGCTGCCTGGAATCCCTCAATAATTACTGTAGCATGAACATCTTTTTCCAATAACTCCTCTGCCTTTGCAAGAAGCGATCCTCCAAAGACAACAGACGATGTTGTTCCGTCGCCTACCTCGGTGTCTACTGTTTTTGAGATCTCTACCATCATCTTTGCTGCGGGATGCTGCACATCTATCTCCTTTAGAATGGTAGCGCCGTCGTTTGTAATTGTAACATCTCCCAAAGAATCTACAAGCATCTTGTCCATTCCTCTTGGACCCAGGCTTGTACGTACAAGTTCAGCAACCAGTTTTGCTGCTGCGATATTATTTTTCTGGGCATCTCGTCCTTTTTGCTGTAAGGCGCTCTCCTTGAGCACCAGGACTGGACCCTGTGGTGTTTGCTGAATTGAAGCCAAAATTATTCCCTGAGATCGGTAGTCAAATTTCCCCCTTTAATAGTTTATCCGCCCAAAATCTTCAGATAAGCTCTGTTTTTAACATCAACTACCCCGCTGTACAAAATTCTAACCTCTGGCAGCGCAAGAAATGGAAGAAAGAGAGGTATAAGGTGGGGCTGCTTGAATTTGCAGCCTGATTCAGCTATTTTTTCGTCGATCTCGTTGTATTGTACCACTGCCTCCTCAAGGGGAAGCTTTGAGACAAGGCCTGCTACGGGCATTTCAAACCTGCACATTATTTTTCCGTCCCTTGCGGCAACCATGCCGCCCTGTGCCTTTGCCAGTTCATTTGCCACCAGCGCCATGTCCTTTTCATTTGAGCCAATCACTATCATGTCATTTTCATGAAAGCTTTGCGTAGACCCAAATGCGCCAATGTCGGCGCCAAGATTCTTCAAAAATCCGACACACTTTTTCCCGGTTCCATACGTCCTGTCTATTGCAGCCACCTTCCAGACATCTTTTTCCCGTGAGGCTGCAACATTTCCGTCCCTGACACAGAGTTCCTCGCTGTCTTTTTTTGTTATAATTTCAGTATCCATCCTGATTACGGTGGCCTGCACAGAACTTTCCTTGCTACGCACTAGAAAATCGTTTTCTGCAAATTTATGTCGCACTCTTACCGTTTTTGTTATCCATTTGGAGAGTACAGGTTTTGGGCTCTTGGAGACAAGGTTTCCGTGCGCGACAAGCAGTTTTCCTCCCACAAAGACCTTGTCAGGCCTTAGCTTGTCCAGGTCATCAAAGACCAGAATGTCTGCAAGCTTTCCCGGCGCAATTCCGCCCAGGTCGTTGCCCATTTTATAATATTCAAAGCAGTTTCTTGATGCAATAGTTATCGCATCTATTGGTTCCATGCCGATTGACACCGATTTTCTGATGCAGTGATCAATCATGCCAAACTCCAAGAGATCTTTTGGTGTCACCCCGTCGGTGCAAAACATCAGCCTGTCAAGGTATGTCTTGTTTGACAGGACGTTTGGCACTATACTCTCAAGATCCCTTCGTATGGAACCATCCCTCATCATTACCCACATGCCAAGCCTCAGCCTTTCCATTACCTGATCATAGTTGACTGGCTCGTGACATGAGAATATCCCGGATGCAATGTAGGCATTTAGCTTCTTGTCGCTTGCCCCCGCAGTGTGGCCGTTTACAATCCCGCCGTTTTCAAGAATATGGCTTATGTTTTGAATCGTAATCGGGTCGTGTGTTGTAACCTTTGTCCAGGAAAACACCTCTCCCATTCCAAGAACGCTTGCAAGCTCAAACGTCTTTTTCTGCTCTGTTTTTGATATTGTTCTTGCGTGACTGAATTTTCTGTCGACCGGCAGTCCTCCAGGTATCATGTGAAATACTCGAATTGGCAGCTCGTCTGTCATCCTGACGAACTCTCGAAATCCCCGATACCCGCAAACGCTTACGATATCAATAGGATCTGAAAATAATGCCGTGGTTCCACAAAGAAGGGCGTGCCTTGCAAGCTCGGACGGCAAAATATACTGGTCTATGTGTATGTGCGAATCTGCAAACCCCGGAGTGACAAACTTTTCTTCCAGGTCTATTATTGCAGTCTTTTCTCCTGCGGTGTGCGATGCGTCCCTGCCGACATATGCAATCCTGTCTTTTAGAATGGCAATCTGCGTTTGCGGTATTATCTCTCTTGAATATACGTTGACAAGCCTGCAGTTTTTCAGTACAATGTCTGCCTTTTTCTCCCCCATTGCAACTTGGTTTAAGGGACCAATCATTTCTGCAAGAGAGCTTGTCTTCACAAAATGATTCTAGGCTGGTACGCTATTAAAGCAAATTCAAAGCGCAATTTAAGGTCTGCAAGAGTTGCATCAATTATGAATTAGAACGTACACTAGGCGGGACTCCGTTCAGGTGTCAAGTCTGTTAATTGACGTTAGGGGATGGTATGGTATCGCACTCCTGCGGCTCCGCATCCGATAGCAAGAGCAACCACGCCTGCCACCAAAATGCTGCCATACAGTTGCGCTGTATTTAGTGGAGTGCATCCGATGTATCCGTAAGCTTGCTCTCCACATGATGGTTGTTGTGCAAAGGCCAAGTTAGTGCCAGACATGGCAACTATACCTACAGTCATAATGACTCCAGCCAATTCCACTGTACGTCGGCTAACCATATCATAAGTAGCACGCCGCGATATTTACGGATGCCTAGGTTTTACAAAATATTCAAGCGTAAAGATTTCACAAGAGATGATTTTCTAACATCTAAATAACGGTCAAGGGCCGACATCTTTTATGAACATGCCCAAGGAGATCAGAAGGTATTGTCCCAAATGTAAAAAGCATACCTTACAGAAGGTTTCCTTGTACAAGGCAGGAAAGAGAAGGGGTTCTGCAATCGGTGAAAGAAGACACGCCGAGGACAAAAAGGGATATGGCGGCCAGAAATTCCCAAAGCTTGCCAAGCCGGCAAAGACCACAAAGAAGATGACACCCATCCTGCTGTGTCCAGAATGTAAAAAGAAATTTAACGTGGCAGGAATAAGACTAAGAAAGTTAGAGTTGGTAGCACAATGAAAAAATCCCAAATTCTCATCCCAAAGCCTGGAAGCAGATTCCAGAGAGTCCAGTGCAAGGAATGCGGGGAGGAAAGCGTTGTTTATTCTCATGTATCTACTACAGTTGCATGCAAGGCATGCGGCAATACACTGGCAGAGCCAACAGGCGCCATTGCAGAGATTAACGGCAAAGTACTAGGCAGTGCCGAGTAGTAGCTCGTAATCTCTTTTTGTGTTAAGATTTACCGCAACACGCTTGTCATCAATTACTATATACGATTCCTTTACAGACTTCATGTCCGCAACATCTTTTGGGCTTACGATGGATATTCCGGTAAATGCGCACTCCTTTCCGTCATGGCTTACAAGATATTCCGGTTTGATTCCAACCAAGTCCAGGAACTTTTTGCTTGCAAGCACGCTTGTCCAAGGATGCCTGCTTTCAGAATGGTTTACAATTTTTTGCACAATTTCAGAATCTAGCAGTGCAAGATCCCCCGATGCTACAAACACATGCTCGTTGAAATTTTTCAGGGCCTCGTTCAGGTCTTCGACGTATCCATTTCCCCTTGTTTCAATTGTTTGCATGCCAAGCCCCCTGACAAACTCTGCAGTCTTGGGCGCATTTCTGCTTGTTGCGCATATTATTTTTGTAAAGCACCCGGATTCTTCCAGTGCGGAAATGACATGCTGTACCACGGGTTTTTTGTATTTCAAAAGCAGTTTTTCCGGTGAAGACCCCATCCTTGTCCCCTTGCCCCCGCACATTACAAGTCCGATCATCTTGATGCAAAAATTATGAGCGATGCAAGTCTTACAAGTTCATTGCTTGCCCCAAAGACGTCTCCGGAAATCCCCCCAAAGCTCCTGTTAGAGACAGCAAGAAGTAGAAATGACATGCCGACTGCTACGCCGGCTACTATAATTCCCGTAATGCCCCCAAGTATCACTGCAGGCACAATTGCCAGTACAGATGCTGCTGCCAGTTTGGCAGGACTCTTCATGTATTGGGTAAACGGAGAGCTGAGGCCCTGCCATGCAGACGAGCCCCGATTTGCCTGCAGTACCATTGCAAATTTTGCCATAAGCTCGCTGACAAGTATGGCCTCAAAGAGTGCAAATCCCTTCATCATGGAAATCGACATTATCATTCCTGCCACATACAGAACCACGGTAACCACCCCTGCCGAGCCCACTGCCGGGTCCCTCATTGCCTTGAGCTTCTTCTCCTTTGTTCCTTTTGCCATCATGCCGTCTGCAAAATCGCAGAGTGCGTCGGTGTGGTGTATTCCTGTCATTATGACAAGCGCGCCTGTCAGGACAAGACCTACAATGAGCGGCTGCACATATAACGACAGTCCATAACCCGCGCCGCCAATCAGCAACCCAATGATTGCGCCGGCAACCGGAAAGAGATACATGTTTTTTGCAACAATGTCAAGCTCCGCACCTTTTGACGGAATAATTGTCAGAAACGATATTACAGATGATATCCCCTTAAGCAAGATTCCACCATCCCAAGTAATACAAGGCCACGATCACAGGAATTGCAAACAGCCCGGCAAACAATACAGATGTGACTTTCATCATAGATATGGCTGCCTTGAAATGTTTCTCTGTAAATTCCGTACTGCCGTCACCCAGGACATAGTGATCAAGTTTTTCAAATTTCACTCCGAGTGCACCTGCCATTGTAGCCATCGGGTATCCAGCATTTGGACTCTCAGTTTTCGGGCCGTCCCGCTTCATCACTTTAGCAGAGTGTCTCCAGTTGCATCCCACAATTACGCTTGCAAGTACCATTATCATGCTTGTCAGCCTTGACGGCACAAAGTTTAGTGCCTTGTCACAGTTTGCCCCAAACCAGCCCAGGTTTCTAAAAAGATCAGTCCTGTAGCCAATCATGGAATCTGCAGTGTTTACTGCCCTGTAGACAAAGGCACCTGCAAGCCCAAAGAATGCAAAGTAGAACAGCGGGCCTGTTATGCCGTCCACGATGTTTTCGCTTATGCTCTCAAGCGTTGCAGATATGATGTGCTGTCTGTCCAGGCTCTTTGTGTTTCTTTTTACTATCATTGATAATCTTTCCCTTGCCCCATCCAGATCATTTTTAGAAAGCGAGTCCATGATTTGCGATGCGTGCATTTGCATTCCCTTGATTGCAATCGTGGTTTTTAGCAGCAGTCCTACCGCAGAGACAGATGCCACCAAGACAAGAATTTTGTAAATTCCATTTAGATCAAGACTGTCAAGATATGCAAATGTGTGATCAACAGAATACGCCAGAACAGCAACAAGTGCAGTTACAGAAACAAGAAGAACCGTTCCGCCCAGTTTTTCAAAGTGAGAGTTGCCAGATCTTGCCAGTGGCGCAAGCTTGCCTATCAGGATTCCAATCCAGGCTGTTGGATGATACCTGTTTTTTGGATCCCCAAGGGCAAGATCCAGTGTTACAGCAAATACAATCGAAAGTACAAGCATTATCATCATTTCAAAAGATCACCTATTGCCTTCATGTTAAGACTGGATTTTACAACGCGACTTAAATGCTCTATCTCCCGGTCAAGCAGTTTGACATATTTTGCAGTAAATGCCACTTGTTTTGGATTTGCGTGCAGCGAGTCCTCTTCTGGTATGTCAAATTTCAAGAGCGGGACTGTTCCGAGCACAGGCCTGCCTGTCTTGTGTTTTAAAAATGAGAATCCCGGCCGCAAGATCTTTGGGTCTCCCCGGAATTTGTTTATCACATAGCCCTTGACAAGCCTCCTGTATTCAAGCAGTTCCAGCGTACCCACTAGGCTGGCAAAGGTTCCTCCCCTGTCAATGTCTGACACCAAGATTACTGGGGATGAGCAGTGTCTTGCCATCCTCATGTTGGCAATATCGTATTTTTGCATGTTTACCTCCGCGGGAGAGCCTGCGCCTTCCAGTATGACCAGATCGTGGCTGGACCTTAGACTGTCAAGTGACTTTGTTGCAATACCAAGCCCTTTTGTCAGGACGAACCTTTTGTAATATTCATCGGCGTGCATTTTTTTGTAGCGCCTTCCCATGATAAAGACCTCGCTTTTGTAATCCCCAAGTGGCTTGAGCATGATTGGATTCATGTCTGGGGAGATCTCTGCCCTTGCCGCGATGGCCTGGATTGCCTGGGCTCTGGATATCTCAAAATCTCTTCCCCGATAAGAGTAGGATGACATGTTTTGCGACTTGAATGGAGCTACCCTGTAGCCCCTGTCTGCAAAAATTCTACACAGTGCTGTCACAAGGGTTGTCTTGCCTGCCCCAGAAGATGTTCCCTGGATCATCAGCGTCTTTGTCATGTCTTTCCCAGTTCTCTGACAAGTTTTTGGTTTTCGCCGTGGGTTCTCACGGCAATACGAATGAACCTGTCATCCAGCCCCCTGAACGAGCTGCAGTCCCTAACCAGTATGTTTTTTTTCAACAGTTTTTTTTGCAGTTGTTTTGAATTTTTCCGTGATTTTATCAAGACAAAGTTTGCATCAGAGTCATAGCACTGGAATCCATTAATCTTTGATATCGAATTTTTCAGGAATTTTCGCTCTTTTTCAACCAGTCTTCTTGTCTTTTCCAGGTGAGACATGCTTGACAATGCCTTTGTTGCAGCCTCTTGGGCAATGCCGCTCACATTCCATGGAATTTTTATTCTGTTTAGGATCTCAACCATTTTTTTGCTTCCAAGTCCGTATCCCACCCGGAGGCCCGCAAGCCCAAAAGATTTTGTCATTGATCTCAGGATGAAGAGATTATCATATTTACGTAGTTTTGGTACAATGCTTTCCCTTGGATTTGATGCAAGCTCAATGAAGCATTCGTCAACAAAGACCAGAGCAGAACTTGCGCGTGAAACATCCAGTATCTTGAGCATGTTTTTTTGGCTGACAAGTACTCCGGTTGGATTGTTGGGATTACAGACAAAGGTGCAGTGATTTTTTGGAATAGCTTTGAGAAAGCCGTCAATGTCGTAATTGAGATTCATGGTTTCAAAGTGAGAGACTTTGGCGCCATGGAGTCTTGCGGCAGACTCGTATTCCCCAAAGACAGGTATTGGAACAAGCGCGTTTTTCCTGCCCAGAAATGCCTTGCAAAAGTTGTAGATTATCTCGGTTGCACCGTTGCCTACAGTTATCTGATCTTTTTGAACGCCAGTGTATTTTTGCAGGCTGCTTTTCAGTTTGGCCGAATCAGAATCAGGATATACGGAAAACAGCGTCGACGTTTTTTTCAGGCCGTTTCTTACCGATGCTGGAAATCCAAGCGGGTTTACATTTGAACTAAAGTCCAGTATCTTTGGATCAAACCCCATTCCCGCAGAGTATATTCCACCATGAGCTACGTTCCTGTGATTTGCAACAGACGGCGATACTCCCAGCCTCAATACCTACCTGATATCACGCGGGTATTTACTTGTGTTTTGGATTTGTCCCAGCTAAAGGAATATTAATTGTATAAAGGGAATTTTTCGTTATGAAGAAACGGGTAGCTATCATAGGCGTTACTGGTGCAGTAGGACAAGAGTTTGTGACAGCCCTGAACAACCACCCGTTGTTCGAGGTAAAACAGATAGCTGCATCTGAAAGGTCTGCATCAAAAAAGTTTGTAGAGGCAATAAGGGATCCAAACAGCGGAATTCTCAGATGGCACATCAGGGATGCAATTCCCGATTATGTTAAAGATATGATAATAGAGTCAGTAGACGACATCAAGCCTGAAAATCTTGATTTGATATTTAGCTCCGTAGAAAGCGAGGCGGCAAGGGAGATTGAATCCAAGTTTGCAAAATACGTGCCTGTGATCAGTACCTCTGCAGCACACAGATACGAGCCTGACGTACCCATCCTGATTCCCGGAATAAACGACGATCATGTTGCACTCTTGGATCAGCAGAGAAAAAACAGGGGATGGAAGGGATTTGTCGCACCACTGCCAAACTGTACCACCACGGGCCTTGCAATAACAATGAAGCCGCTTTTGGACAAGTTCGGGGTTCTAAAGATAATCATGACGTCAATGCAGTCAATGTCCGGAGCAGGAAGGTCTCCCGGTGTCTCTGCACTGGACATCACTGATAACATCATTCCATACATTCCAAAAGAGGAAGACAAGGTAAGGCTTGAAACCGGAAAGATCCTAGGCAAGCTAGTGGATGGAAAGATAGACCCGGCCAAGATGCGAGTCAGTTGCACATGTACAAGAGTGCCGGTAATTGACGGACATACAGAGACTGTCTTCATAGAAACAGCAACTCACACTGATCCAGAAGGCGTAAAGAATGCAATGAAAGAATTTTCCAACAAGGTTAGCGTGGCAGGCCTGCCCTCTGCTCCAAAAGAATACCTCATGGTTAACGAGGATCCGACAAGGCCGCAGCCCAGACTAGATCGTGAAATAAATGATGGCATGACAACAGTAGTTGGAAGGATAAGAGAGGACACAGTCTTTGACAATGGAATAAAGTACGTACTGTTTTCACACAACGAGAAGATGGGCTCTGCAAAAGGAGCCGTGCTGCTTGCCGAGATGCTGCATAAGAAAGGATACATCTAAACCAGAAGCAAATTTTGGAAAAATTATAATAACAAGTTTATTAAGATCCATTTATTCACAATAAATGGTGTTTTGAATGGCAAAAGTTGATGATTTAGATATGATAATTTTATCGGAATTATCCCAGGATGCAAACATCTCGGTACCACGAATCTCAAAGAAGATAAACGTAAACTCGTCTGTTGTTTACAGCAGAATCAAGAGGCTCATCAAGAGGAAGCTCATCGAGCGCTTTACCATAGTGGTAAATGACAGGGAGCTTGGCTACACTGTAAAGGCACTGACGGGCATAAACATGGACTCCAAGATGAGAGACCACGTGATTGAGGAACTATTGAAGATATCAGAAGTAAGAGAGATCTCAGAGGTAACAGGCAGGTTTGACATCATAGTTACAATGTATGCTAGGAATCTCGATGAGATGCACAGGCTCATATCAGAAAGGGTCGGGCGCATACAGGGTGTCCAGCGCTCCGAGAGCTTCATTGAGATGAAAAGGACCACAAAACCCATGCCTTACAAGGCTGGCAAATAGTCCGGCATTTTCAAGCTATAAATAACAAAAGGCTCAAAAAAGAGAAGAGCGTTGCTAACAACAAAAGCCAGTTCAAGAATCAAGACGTACTATGAAGTAACCAAGCCGAAGATATGGTATCTTCTAGTCTTTACCGCGATGGGCGCGACATATACTGCTTCCAATATTTATCACATCCCAGTCTCAGCACTGACGTGGGCACTTGTCACCTTTGGAGTCATTGCAGGCTCTGCTGCTGCCAACACGCTGACAAACTACAATGACAGGGACATTGACGCAATAATGGAGAGGACGAAGGAGAGACCGCTTCCAAGCAGAAGGATCTATCCTGCAAACAAGGCCCTGTACTTTGGATTAATTCTTGCCGGAATATCTCTTGTTTGTGCATTTGCAATCAACATGTGGGCAGGTGTCTTCATGGCGTTTGGACTTGCAGATAACATTCTGGTTTACAGCAAGTTTCTAAAGCGAAGAAGCAGAACCAACATTGTTCTTGGAGGGTTCTCAGGTGGGGCCCCTGCAATGATTGGATATGTTGCGGTAACAACAACAGGACTCTGGGATCTCGGGCTTGTCATGGCAGGACTGGTCTTTGTCTGGATTCCAATGCACATCTGGAGTCTGACATTACATGTCAAGGACGATTACAACAAAGTAAAGGTGCCCATGCTTACTGCAGTCGAGTCTGAAAAGACATCTGTCCGAGTAATCGCAGGAACCACACTAATGATGGTTTTGTTCAGCATATTGCCATTTTTCATGGTAGACAGTTCCGGAAAGCACCTGTTTCACGAGATCTATCTTTTCAGTGCGATAGCATCAGGCGCAATAATGGTTGCACTGAGCCTGTGGCTTCTTGTCAAGCCTTCCGAGAGAGCATCCTGGACGCTCTTCAAGTTTTCAAGTCCATATCTTGCAATCTTGTTCATTGCATTGATGGTAGACTCTGTCCTAAGATAGCTTGAGATAATTTTTAAGGGATATCTTGTCCGAGTGCGGAATCTTTGCAATCTCAAATCCCTCCGGACGCTTTGAGAAGGACTTGGTTGCATCTATTCCCATCTTTGTTGTAAGCAAGTTTTTCTGATCACTTGACGGATCAAGGCTTGAACCGCGTACCTTGGGCACTATGACAAGGTTCCTGTCTGCCTGAAACCTTGTGGCTATTGCATACTCAACTTCCACTGGATTTGACGGATTGATGTCATCGTCTACCACAGTGACATGTTTGAGAGACCTGTGTGCTCCAAATGCTGCGTCAATTGCTTTTTTTGGATCAGATTCTTTCTTCTTTGAAATCTGTACAATGGCATGCAGCCAGTTGCATCCCCCGTCGCTTAGCACCACCCTCTTTATCTGCGGCAGTACCTGTCTGAGATTTTTGTTTAGCTTTGCCTCAATCGGCATGCCCATCAATAGCCTGTGTTCTGCATAGCCTGACAGGATGTCATGAAATATTGGATTGTTTCTAAAATACATCCTTTCAAGCTCAAAGACCGGCTGCTCCCGCTTAAAGTCATAGGTGCGCAGCATCTCCACCATCCATTCCTTGTGGGTCTTGTCCTTGAGTATGCGTCCCTCCAGGACAATCTCTGCCTCCGATGGCACAAGCATGCCAGAATATGGGCACATGGCAAGTGTCAGCTTTTTGTTTAGCAGGACATTTGCGATTTCAAGCTCGTCCTTGCCCCAGTCTGCCTGGTAGGCGCCTGCTATAGATACGGCAGGATGAACCCCCACAGTAATGGCCACGCGCAGGTCTTTGCCGCGCTCCTTGGCATACATGTATGACCTGTGCAGATGTCTTCCCTCCACCATTCTCACTGAAAAGTGGCGCTCGTCGAGCCGGAGCAGCCTGTGGAAGGAGGAGTTCTGCGTTCCAGTCTCTTGATTTTGCGTGTAAATTACAGAAGACGTAATAAAGGCACCGGGCTCTTTTTCAAAGTGTGTTATGATGGGCAGGTCATAGAGATTTTTTGAGCGGTTTTCCATGAACTTGGCTTTTGTTGTTATTTTTGCCTTTGATGCATGGCTGATGGCATGGCTTACCTTGTCGTGAATCTTGTCTTCTGTTGCCCCTACTGCGACTGCAAATCTTTTCTTTGTACCAACAAGATTTGACACGACACGAAACTTGCTTTCCTTGATGTTTTCAAACAGAACTGCCTTGGAACCATCAAGTTTTGCAGTGATGGCTGCTATCTCGTATTTTGTAGAGACTCTCTTTTTTACAATTGCCAGTTCCCTTGCCTTTGAAACCCGGCTCAGGTATCCCCTCAGATCTGCAGTCATTGTTTTATAATCTCCATTACTTCATTCATCAGAGCCTTCATGCTTTCAAGATCCAACTCTTTTTGTATGTTTAATGAAAAAATACAGATTCCGTTTGTGGTTGATGCCACCCTCTCCGAAACCATTTTCAAAAAAATTGTCTCGGATTTTGACGGTATTACTGTAGCAGTACTCGTTCGGCCCACAGAACCAATTGAAACAACAAGTGTTCCAATTTTTTCAGCACCTTCTGTCATAGAAATAAAATCTCCATTATCGAAGGGAACTATTTGTACCAAGAACTCCCGATGATCCACTG
>JAGWFW010000079.1 GCA_028867735.1 Nitrososphaerota archaeon | reverse complement strand
AAAAAAGATACAGCACTCGTCTCTTTTCAACATTACAAACGACAAGGCAGAAAAGCTTGCAACAAAGCTTGTGAGGCTGGCACCCAACATGTACAAGGTGTTTTACTCAGACGACGGTTCTACTGCCATGGAAGTTTCTGCAAAGATGGCCCTGCAGTACTGGTATAACAAGGGCGAGAAGAAAAAAACAAGATTTGCAACGCTTGAAAACGGATACCACGGAGATACGACAGGCGCAATGTCTTTGGGATATGTCCCTGCCTTTTTTTCACAGTACAAGTCTGTTCTGTTTCCCACAATCAGGATTCCATCGCCAAACAAGTACAGAATTCCCAGAGGATTTACTTTTGAAGACTATGTTGGATATTGTCTGGACAAGGTCGAGAAAACATTGTCGCAAAACAACATTGCCGCTTTTGTGATGGAAAGCGGCGCCCAGATAGCAGGAGGAGTTACGATATATCCTGACGGATTCCAGAGAAAGATAAATAACCTGTGCAAAAAGCACGGGGTTTTATTCATACTAGACGAGGTTGCCACAGGTTTTGGCAGACTTGGGTCCATGGTAGAATACCAGAGCCAGAAAAGCACGCCTGACATTGTTTCCTTTGGTAAGATGTTAACTGGAGGATACTTGCCGCTTGCAGTCACACTTGCAAGCAAAAAGGTCTATGACGCATTTTTGGGAAAGCATCAGGAGATGAGACATTTCTTCCATGGACATACGTTTACTGGAAATCCACTGGCATGTGCAACTGCAATCACAAATCTTGAGTTATACAAAAAATACAACATTATCTCAAAAATCAAAAAAAACTCCTCCTACCTACATAGCAGAATTGACGAGATATCCAGTCTTGACATTGTGGGAGATGTAAGACACAAGGGAATGCTCATGGGAATAGAGCTTGTCAGCAGCAAGACAAAAAAATCTCCAGTTCCACTGGAAAAACACATCCACCAAAGAATCTTCAATGAGGCAAAAAAGCATAAGATCTACCTAAGAACGCTGGGTCATATAGTAATGATAGTGCCTCCCCTTGCAATCTCAGAGAGGGAGCTCGAGTTTTTGATTGACGGTACCATAGATACTATTAAAAAAATTTCTGAAAAAATAACATAATTTAGAATTAGAACGAGTCCTGTAGAAACCATCGATTTTTGACAAGGTTACATCTGGACTAGGATAATTAAAAACATGGTTGCAAAATATTGCAAATTTCATATACGGATCTCATATTTCAAAACATGGAACCAATCACACGCTGATCACACTTTTATAGAAAGTTCTTCCATATCCAAAGATAATGCAAAACAAATTACTTGCACTGACAACAACTTTCGCAGTCATGAGTCTGATGCTGACAGCATTTGCGTTACCTTATGCTTCAGCAGATAAAGGACCGCGCACAGTCACGCACATCTTCTCTGTACTAGCGACATCTGGACCGGCAGGGTTTGCTACAGGAACTACAGGTGTTATCGATACACAAATCAATCTAGTTCCCGGCGCATCTGTAAAAATAACTGCTACTGGCACAGGAATCTGGGCAGGTGGCAAATACGGTTGCTATTTTGCAGCAACTCAACGAGGCCTTAGCATCTCCCAGGTCTGTACTAATTATAACGATCCATGCAAAACAGGCTCTGACGCAGACGGAGTAGGCACTTCTGCAGCAGACGGCAATACCTGCGGATACATCGGACCGGTGTTTGGAACACCAGCTTTTCTTGTTCCAAGCTTGACGGCATTTAGTCTGATAGGGCAGGCTGGCTCCGGATCTTATGTCCAACTTGGTACAGACACTACAATAACAGGACAATCAGGAGATCTGAAACTGGCATACAATGATGATGTATATGAGGACAATTCTCAGGGATTCACCGTGACAGTGTCATACACTTGTTACCCTGGCAATGGATTTGGAGACTCTAATCACATACACTGCGGCCCACCTGGACAGAACTAATACAACTCCCATCTTTTTTGTTTTAATAGCAGTTATGATGTTTTAGCTATTTCCAACAGATCATGCGTGGGCAGGCCTTACAGAATTTGCGTTGTATTGAAGTCATGTTGTCAGATATAATCTGCCCATGGGATCTGGTCTACAATCTTGTCCAAAATTTATCGGCTCTACGGGCTATTAGATTGCAGCATTTGTAAACCTATCAAGCGTTCATGGTTTACCATAATAATGTTAATTAATAGAATGCAAAAAGAATCAAACAATGGATTCTGAGATCGAGCTTATTACGTTGTGCAAGGACAGGGTTCTGTCCGGCCAGAGCATAACTTTACAAGAGGCTGAAAAACTTGTCAACGTCTCAGACGAATCACTGCAACTTTTATCAGATGCTGCAAACGAGATAACCCGAAAGATTAGCGGCAATCTGGTCGATGTTGAATCGCTAATCAATGCAAAGAAAGGCAAATGCCAGGAAGACTGCTCGTTTTGTTCCCAGTCTGCATTCTACAAGAGCGGAATTGACACTTACAAATTGCTATCAGCTGATACAATCGTACAAAATGCAAGACTCTCAAAAGAAAACGGCGTTAAGAGCTTTTGTCTTGTTTGCGCATGGCGAGGCCCCACACAGAACGACTTTGAGCAGATCTGCGATATCATAAGCCAGATTAACAACACGGTTGGAATCGAGGTGAATTGCTCGCTTGGATTCATAGATGAGTCCATGGCGCGCAGGCTCAAGGAATTGAAGGTAAAGCGGTACAACCACAACCTGGAAGCGTCCCGAAGTTTCTTTTCAAAGATATGCAGCACTCACACATATGATGAGAGAATGAATACGAACCTAATAGTGAAAAAGACAGGCCTTGAGTTGTGCTGCGGCGGAAT
>JAGWFW010000078.1 GCA_028867735.1 Nitrososphaerota archaeon | reverse complement strand
CAGGACCCGAGCCAATCCCTATTGTCGGAATCCTGACTGACTCTGATATTATACTGGATACCTCTTTTGTTACCATTTCCAGTACAATGCTAAAGACACCAGCCTCTTCTAGGGCCTTTGCGTTCTGGATTAGATCGAGAGCCGCGTCCTTTGTCTTTGCCTGCACCTTGTAGCCCTCTTGCAGTGTGGTAGTCTGTGGCTGAAAACCAATGTGTCCCATGACAGGTATGCCAATCTCGACAATCGACCTGACCGTATCCTTGATCTCAACTCCGCCTTCCAGCTTTACCGCGTCAGCTCCTGCCTTGATTAGTTTGCCGGCATTCTCAATTGCCTGCGACTTGCTTGACTGGTAGGACATGAAAGGCATGTCAGCTACAACCATTGCATTATGCCTGCCCCTGCTTACTGCCTCTGTAAAAAAACACATCTGCTCCATTGTAACAGGAATTGTATTTTCATAACCCAACATAACCATCCCTCCGCTGTCCCCGACAAGAAGTATATCGACTCCAGCCTTGTCGCAAAGCTGCGCTGTGGTATAATCATATGCAGTAATCACGGTAATCTTTTTGGAATTTTTCATGGAAAGTATGTCTTTTACAGACTTAGGCACGTGCCATCCTCCCAAGGTTATTTTTTATTACAAGTATGGACTGGCCCAGGTTCTTCTTGTTGTCAAACTTGAAATTTTTACCAAGACGGGATTTTTTCATCTTCCTGCAGCTCTTGATCAAAAGCTGCATTCCCCTTGTTACATTATCTACTATTGTAATGTCGGCAGCCTGTGCCGTGCGCGACATTGGATTGAGATCAAATGTTATCACCTTTTTTCCAAACTTTTTCAAAGCTTCGGTCCTGTCGCCGTCTTCCAGTGGTACCAATACTACATCTGCAATGAATATGCCGCGCTCGTCCACAATCCTTCTTGCGCTGTCAAGGTTTGGAATCTTTTGTGAAAACCTGGCATCAAGTCCCAGTACCTCCCTTGCGCCGTTTTTCTTCAGTACACAAGCTACTGCCTTTTTTCTTTTTTTGCTTGCATAAAACAGATTTACCTCTATCTTGGCCCCGCTTGCCCTTGCAAGCAATATAATCTCCTTTGGACAGAGGGCGGCAAGGTTTCCATTTACCGATATGACGGGCCTTTTTGCCAAAAGCAGCATACGTGAGGCGGCCCTTACTGCATCGTGAGAGGTTTTCGAGGTCTTTTCTCCTATGAGATAGTCAAACATCTCGCCTCTGCCATGGGCTAGGAGGCCTTCTTCTACAACCAAACCCTTTCTGTATCCGCGAACCAGCCGCTCCCTGATGTGAAGGGATGCGGCCCTGGGATGGGACTTTGGAACAAGCACTAGGATGCTCTAGCTCCGCTCTTGTCTACCTCTGTCTTAATTATTATCCCGTCGTGATATTTTTCTAAAATGTGCAAAACCTGCAATTCTTTTGTCTTTGGTATCAGAGTAAATACAGTCTCTCCAAACATTGCAATGCCGCACTTGAACCCGTGACGTTGCAGGTCGCCAATTACCTGCTGCATCTTTGGGGTGATCACTCCGACATATCTTGCAAACTCTAGTGACATGTCAAGGAACTCCATCTGATCCCTTGACTTGAGAAGCCTTGTCACCATCTTTCCACCAAGCCCATTTATCTTTCCAAGCTGCGTGCTGATGAACCTCTTTGTAGATATTGGAGAAAAACAGATTACGATTACAGAATGGTCAGTGTGAATTTTTTTGAGGCTGCCAATTCCTGGCGCGCCATGCCTTGTCCTTATCTCAAAGCCTCCGTGATACGATGATAACACGGTGCCAAGTCCTGTCTTGCAGTGTATCTCTGCATTGTGAGCTATCTGCCCGACCTGGGTCCGGGAAAGATTTGTCCCAAGTGCCTTGTTTAGTGCAAAGGCCAGGCTTAATGCAACAGCACCGCTGGAACCGAGGCCATAGCCCACAGGAATCTCACTGTGATGTTCAATGTCAAAAAAATAATCTTCCTTGACAATTTTTAGAAATTCCTTTGCAACAAATTCTGAAACCTGGGTGTTGTTTGACTTGTAGCCTGTAGTCGTGATCTTAAAGTCCTGCCTGTCAGACGTTGTGATCTTGACTCTAGTCGTAACACCCTCCTTTATGCAAAATCCTGCCCCGATAGAGCCCTTCAGTTCTGACCTTGTCGGCTCTACCTCGGCCTTGAAAAAACCTGTTATGTGACCCGGAGCAAAGGCTATTGCCTGCATGATGAGTTTAAATTTTGATAAAAATATAAAAATGATGATTATATTATTTATATTAGTATAAATTGACTAAATTCATTCGACGCCTGCAAAAGATAGGCAGCAGCATTTTGGTATCGCTTCCAATAGAGTGGGTAGAATTAAACAAGCTTGGAAAAAGCGACGAGGTGGAAATCGAGACCGGAGCCAACAGCATATCAATTACTCCCACTGGAAGCAGCAGGTCGCTGAAGGAGGTCGTGATACAGTATCCTGTATCAAAAGAAGAGAACATCAGTGCAGACATTACAGGGGCCTATCTGCTTGGATATGATATCATCAAGATAAAAGGCAGGTCTTCAATCTCTGTTGTGGACAGGGAAAGAATACGCGGACTCATGCGAAGACTTGTTGGCATGGAGATTGTAGACGAGGATGCCGCAAACGTCAACGTACAGTTTATTCTGGACGCCACAACTCTTAGCCCAGACAAAATTCTAAAGAGAATGAGCTCAATTGCACTGGGATTGTTTCGGGATACAATAAACTCCCTTATATCGGATGACAATACGGTACTGCAGACAATTCCAAGCAGAGACGATGAGATAGACAGGCAGTATTTCCTGCTTGTAAGACTGATTCGCAGCGCAATGGTGGACAAGAAACTTGCAACCGCGTTTAATCTTGGAAACATTGACATTCTGGATTACAGGATTGCGGCAAACCTCATGGAAAGTGCGGGAGACACAATTGTGGAGCTTG
>JAGWFW010000077.1 GCA_028867735.1 Nitrososphaerota archaeon | reverse complement strand
ATATCAAAGACAGACTCGATTGTCCAGGTGATGGACTCTGAGAGCTTTGAGGTCTTTGATGTCTCACAGATAGAAGAAGAGGTAGCAGACAAAATCACACAAGGACAAGACGTCGAATACTGGAAAGTCATGGATAGAACTATTATAGTCCGAATCAAAAGCTAGATTCGGATGCTGATGATGACGAGAAAAGCCATCTGATCTTATGACGACGATTATGAGTAATTGAGGCATCCAAGGCTTTCTCTCAAATGCGTTTAATACCAGACAACATTGTTATACAAACCGTGAAAGGCCTGTGCCATGTCTGCCTTGCATCAAACGTGGAAATTACAATGAAGGACCATCTTGCACTGTGCACAGCATGTCTGAAAAACGTGACCCATCTGGAAAAAAATTAATTGAAACAGGCTGCTATCGAAAAGCCAGTTGAAACTCGCATCGCTTTTTTCCGGGGGAAAGGACAGCACCTTTGCCATCTACAAAGCCAGATCCAACGGCCATGTAATATCGTGTCTTGTTACTGTATTCCCAAGGTCTGAGGAGAGCCACCTTTTGCACCATCCAAACATATCGATGACAAGGCTGCAGGCAGACCTGATGGGCATACCGCAGATCACCATGCGCGCAGGCTCTGACAAGACCGAAACCGAGCTTGACGAGCTAAGAAATGCGCTGGATGTGGCAAAAAAACGGTTTGGCATAGAGGGGGTGGTGCATGGCGGCATAAGAAGCGTGTTTCAGAAAAAAAACTTTGAGGCAGTCTGCTCAAGTCTTGGGCTGGCAGTTGTTGCACCGCTCTGGAATGTCGACGAGGCATCTTACCTGAGAGAACTTGTTGCGTCTGGATTCTGTTTTGTCATTACAAGTGTAACCTCGGAGGGCCTTGACGGTTCGTGGCTTGGAAAAGAGATAACAATGCAGGATGTGGAAAAATTAATTGCGATTTCGACAAAGTTTGGCTCCAACGCATCATTTGAGGGAGGAGAAGCAGAGACGTTTGTGATTCGCTGTCCTGTATTTTCAGGAAACATCAAGATAACAAAATCAAGCAAGACTTGGGATGGCTATAGAGGAAGGTTTGAAATAACCGAAGCAGGTTTGGAAGAACAATGTTAGACGGCCTCAAGACAGGGCTCAGGGCAGCGCTGAAAAAAATAGTAAATTCTTCTGCAATAGACGAGGCACTGATCAAGGAACTGTCAAAAGACATCCAAAGGGCGCTTTTGCAGTCTGACGTAAACGTAAAACTTGTCTTTCAAATAACAAAAAACCTGGAAGAGCGTTCACTCAAGGAGACTCCGCCTCCGGGGCTGTCAAGAAAGGATCACATTGTAAAAATTCTGTATGACGAACTATCAAAATTGCTTGGAACGGAGAACGAGTATGTATTCCAGCCGGGAAAGATGAACCGCGTACTGATGCTTGGAATCCAGGGAAGCGGCAAGACCACAATAACTTCCAAGCTTGCAAAATATCTGACAAAGCAAGGGTACAGGGTATGCGTCATAGGAGCCGATACATACAGGCCGGGAGCCCTGACGCAGCTCAAGACAATGTGTGAAAAGGCAAACGTCGAAGTATACGGAGAAGAGGGAAACAAGGACTCGCCTGACATTGTAAAAAAGGGGCTGAAACATTTTGAGGGGAAAAATTTTGATATCATACTAATTGATACTGCGGGACGACACAAGGAAGAAAAAGATCTTCTCGATGAAATGACGCAAATAGGGAAGGTTTCAAACCCTGACTTGGCGCTACTTGTAATTGACGGCACGATAGGACAGCAGTGTTACAACCAGGCCGAGGCGTTCCACAAGACAGTTCCGGTGGGAGGAATAATAATAACAAAACTTGATTCAAGCGCAAAGGGAGGAGGCGCACTTGCCGCTGCAGCTGCAACCGGTGCAAGAATCATGTACATCGGAACAGGGGAGAGAATAGACGACTTGGAAAAGTTTTCGCCTACAAGATTTGTCGGAAGGATGCTTGGCATGGGGGACATTCAGGCACTGCTTGACATGGCAAAAAGGCTTGAGACCGAGGGAAACGAGGAGAGGCTCAAGCGCATATCGCACGGAAAGATGAACATGGAGGACTTTTACTTTCAAATTGAAGAGGCAACAAAGGCCGGAGGGCTGCGAAGCATCATGGAGAACATGCCTGGATTTTCAGGAATGGTAAAAGAAGACCAGCTAGACCAGCAGGAGCAGCGCATGGAGCGATGGAGGTTTGTCATACAGTCCATGACAAAAGAGGAAAAGGCGGACCCTGACCTGATAAACGCGTCAAGAGTAAAACGAATTGCACGCGGCTCTGGGTGGCCAGAACACGAGGTAAAGGAGCTGCTCAAGGCATACAAGAACTCAAAGACCATGATGAAGGCTTCAAAGGGCAGGCAGATGCAGGGAATGCTGCGCAAGATGGGCCTTGGATAGGCTGCAAAACAACACGTGTGAAATTCCGGAAAAGCTGGAAAAGCAATTAAACTAGTTTGTCCAAACAATATGTATTGAACAGCTACCAGTGTCATCAGGTGCTGGGTCTTCAGGACGGCGCGACAATGAAGGATGTCAAGTCAGCATACCGAAAACTCGCACTAAAGTACCATCCTGACAAGAACAAAGACCAAGAGGACGGAAAAAAATTCAGGATAATCTCAGAGGCCTACCAGACACTGCGTGCAGATTACAAGAAAAACATTGGCACAAGCCATGACCACACAAAGCATGACAGGAAAAATGACAAACATGACTTTGGATCGAAAAAATATTCCTGGGGGGCACGAGACTCTGACAAGACTCCGCAGGAGGACTGGACAAGATACACAAAATATGCAGAGAATGCATACCAGGACTTTTGGAAGCAGTATGAACAGGCATTCTGGGACTATTATGAAAGGGTGAGGGCGGAGGTAAATATCGACACTGAACCAATTCAGGTGGAGCAGGAAATCCCAGTATCAGTACGAGTTGATCCGGAAAGGTGCATTGCATGCTGTAGCTGTGAAACCATCGCCCCCAAAGTATTTCACGTGGAAAAAAATGTGCGCGTCAACCCCAAGTCAAAAGTAATCAATGAAGAGGGTGCCAGATCGCAGAAGATTCTTGATGCCGCACATACGTGCCCTACAAAGGCAATCAGCGTCACGCACAAGGACACGCAGCAAAGACTGTACCCGTACTAGACGGGAAACCTCAATCCTATCGATTAGGAATAATACATACCACATTTACGATATCCCGTGGACAGGAAAAAACTGGCTGCAGTAACGGAGCACACTAGGGGAATTTTAAAAGAGCATCCGCTGTGCGACAACTGCCTTGGAAGGATGTTTGCAGGAAAACTTGGCGTGCTGTCGCACAAAAGACTCGGAA
>JAGWFW010000076.1 GCA_028867735.1 Nitrososphaerota archaeon | reverse complement strand
CACAGCTACTGGGATGGAGTCCCCTTTTGCTGCAAGTGTTACTGTCTTGTGCTGCACTAATTCAGTCAAAATGTCAAGTGCGCATTCCATCACGGGCTGCTGTGTTATAGCGATCAGCCTTCGTCCGTCTTTTGAGCGGGCATTCATGCCACCTAGTTGCACGTTTTCTTCAATTCCACTCAACAAACTAATCACACACCAAAATACATTCTATTAAAGTCTTATCGACAATTCATCCATTAATCAAAAAGATCAATCGGTATGTTCTGAAAGTCTCCATTTGGCAATACACGTTTTATCGTAATTGGGATTACACGCTTTTCAAGTTCAGTATAAGCCAGGTCAAGTGAGGTTGCCACCTCTTTTGGTACTGTGATAAACGGCGGGGCACCAAGCGAGAGCTGCAGCGCGCGCGCACCAAGAATTCTGGCTTTTTCAAAACGAGTAAGCGTCGGAGGCCCTATCATTATCTTGCCCTTTCCTTCAGTCTCATATTCTATAGGAGTGTGCTCCGGGTCTACTTCTATGATTTCCCTTGCGGCAATAATTTTTTGTATTCTTTCTTGCTCCGCAAGTTCTTCTGGAGAAAGATCTTTCTTTCCCCTTTTAGTTGTCGGCTTTTCTTCCTCTTCCTCAGATACGATCTCAACGATTTCTGTCTCTGGCGGTAAAACTACCGGGGCAGCTTCTTCCTCTGATTGAACCTCTTCGGTATCTGCACTAGCTTCTTCAGGTTCATCAGACATCAGAGGTTTGGTGAAACAAACGTTATATATTTCATCATACTCTCGTTCAAAAATGAGTGCCGGATCGGTATCTAAAATTGATCTGGTGTTGTCGCTAAAGGGCAAGGCACAGCTAACAATGGAATTGAAGCGTCATCTTGCGCCAAAGACTGTCGGCTCTATACTCAGGGTCCTGCCGCTTGAGGGCAATGCGCACATGATTGGAAGCTCAATTGCGTTTGTTGATACCGCACTCACAGCTGGTGGCGAAAAACTCAGAACTCTGTTCAAAAAAGGCGATGTTGCTTTCATGGCATCAAACGGCTCGATTTGCTTCTTTTTGCAGGATACTGCGTCATCAAAGCCGATGACATTTGTCGGCAGGATAACTTCAAACTTGGAAGCACTAAACGAGATCAAGCCTGGAGATATCTTTTCTATTTCTCAAGCTGGTACGTAGATATGATGCCCGCTATATCCGCCAATTCTTTTTACAGTTCCCTGCTTTAGCAAGTTAAGCAAGAATGCATTTGCTGCAGACACCTTGACATTTGTTTGTCTTGACAGTTCTTGTGCTGTGAAAACTTTGGAGCCCTTGATGAAGTTCATTGCCTGACCCTCGTCAACAATGACCGATATGATATTTTTCGATCTCTGCTCTTTCTTGTCCTTCTTTGATCCGCCTTCTTTCTTTGCAGATTCGGCAGCTTGTGCCTTCTCTGCTTGTGCAGGCGATTTTTTCTTTGCTCCACCCATAGTTCGACTTGCTCAACTTCCTATTTATAAACGAACAAGAATTTTGGCGCTGCCAATCTAAAGAGATCTTCCTGAATTTCACAAGTCCTAAATACAAGCTAAATCGGGCCACTCTATGGGCATGGATGTAATTGAAGAAAAAAATCTCAATGACATCATAGCATATTCTCTTGACTATCCCAAGATGGTTTTGTCAGAGGCAAAGAACTTGTCAGTGACATCAAACCTCGAAGACTTCGCATACGGAATTTATGTCGGGTACATCAGCGGCGTTTTCTTTGACGGATTTTTGCAGAGAAACAAGAGATATCTAGATCTGGAAGAAACTTCAGACTTTCACAACATAATTTTGAAAAGGACTCCTGAAATACGATTAAGAATAAGGGCACACCTGCATCTAAAATAACTCAACCTTTTATTCCACAGTCTGTAAAAATCGCTCAGGATGAAGTTCTCGCTAGTTGCCGACACTCTCGGATACATGGAAGGCACAACCAAGCGTCTTGAGCTGACGCAGCATCTGGTTGACCTGTTCAAGATAACCCCGTCTGAAATAATTCCAAAAGTGGTGTACCTTCTCCAGGGAAAGCTGAGGCCAGACCACGAGGGGGTGGAGGTTGGAGTCGCCGAAAAGATTGCAGTCAGGGCGCTGTCCAAATCAACCGGGGTCCCAGTACCCAGAATTGAGCATGAATACAAAAAAGCCGGAGATTTTGGGCAGGCAACGGCCATCATTTTGGAGCAAAAGACCCAGACAACATTTCTCAAGGAAGACATTACAGTCGAGCGAGTATACGACACCCTCTTCAGAATAGCAGAGCTCAGGGGAAACAGGTCACAGGATATGAAGATGAAGTACATCTCCAGTCTGCTAAACGACGCAAGCCCCATAGAAGGGAGATTCATCGCAAAAATAATTACGGCAAACCTGAGACTTGGAATTGCGGATTATACCATACTTGATGCGTTATCAATTGCGTTTACCGGCTCAAAAGAGAACAGGTCGTCACTTGAGCACGCATACAATGTCTGCAGCGACTTGGGCAGAGTCTCAGAAGCCGTTGCAAAAGAAGGAATGGACGCCCTAAAGCATTTCCAGGTGTCAGTCTTTAGCCCGATTCGTCCCATGCTTGCTGAAAGGGTCAAGAGTGCAGGGGAGGCGCATGAAAAGATGGGCTCGGAGTTTGCTGCAGAGTACAAGCTTGACGGAGAACGGGTCCAGATCCACATACAAAAAGAAAAAACAGTTCTCTATTCCAGAAGTCTTGAAAACATTACAAGCTACTATCCTGACATTGTTGAAAAGATTGGAAAATCAATCAAGGCAAGAGATGCAATACTTGAGGCAGAGGCAGTTGCAATAAATGAAGACACTGGAGAGTTTCTGCCATTTCAGGAGCTCATGCACCGAAGAAGAAAGCACAACATTGCCAAGGCAGTGCAAGAGTATCCTATCACTGTAAACTTTTTCGATGTCATGTTTTTGGACGGCAAGAGCTGCCTTGACATGCCGTACAGTGATCGTCGACGTGCACTTGAGAGTGTCGTAACAGAGGATGCTTTTGCCAAGGTAATGCCGATGACACCAGTCAAGACAGATGACGAGGTCGAGGATTTTTTGGAAAATGCAATTAATTCAGGGTGCGAGGGACTGATGCTCAAGCAGCTTGACTCGCCATACAGGGCAGGTGCCAGGGCAAGCAACTGGCTCAAGCTAAAACGAGAGTACAGAAACGAGCTTGGTGACTCGCTTGATCTTGTAGTGGTCGGGGCGTTTTACGGCAGGGGCAGAAGGACGGGAAGATACGGCGCGCTCTTGCTTTCTGCGTATGATGAAGAGTCTGACACATATCCCAGCGTATGCAAGGTAGGGACCGGTTTTACCGACGAAAGCTTGGACCAGTTCTACCAGATACTGTCGGACAAGATAATTGTCAAAAAAGACCCAAGAATTGATAGCGGCCTAGAGGCCGATGTGTGGTTCGAGCCAGAGGTGGTAATTGAGATAGTCGCATCTGAGATTACGCTAAGCCCGATTCACAAGGTAGCGCTAGACAGGATAAGAAAGGGCAGCGGCCTTGCCTTGCGCTTTCCAAAATTTACCGGAAAGATAAGGTTTGAAAAAACTCCCGAAAACGCCACCGCCTCTTCAGAGGTGATGGCAATGTACAACAGCCAGAAAAAAGTCGTACAAAATGAAAGACAGTTTTGAATAAACCGTTAGCCAGAAAGTTACGTAAGGATTATTAGCTGCTGGCATAAAATAGAACGTCTAGATGTACAGCGGGGAACTTGAAGTTCAAGCAAAAAGAAAGGCACTTGCCGTTTTGCAGGATGAAATTAACAGGATTCTCAACTCAGTAAGAGACCTGTCATCGCTTCCCGAATTGATAATCAAG
>JAGWFW010000075.1:3243-3971 GCA_028867735.1 Nitrososphaerota archaeon | reverse complement strand
GAAACCCTCCCAAGAACCACCGCACGTCGCGCGGAACCTCGTTGAGATTTTTGACCAGGTGTGCCAGCTGGTCCTCCACCCCAGAGTAAAAGTAGACAAACTTTCCAAAGATCTTTTTTGATTCCTTTGGATTTTGAACAAGTTTCTTTGCGTCAAAGCCTGCCTGCCTTAGCTCGCAGTAGAACTGCTCTTTTTTTATCCACATGTCAAAATACGTGTCAAGGTTTTCTCTTATCTTGCTGTCAATTCCGTAAAAATAGATAAAGCCATAGATTGTGGGTCCATACGAGATTTTTTTTCTGCCTGATCTTGCAGTATCGTATACCGTTATTTTCTGGGTCTCCAACATCTCCTTGAAGTGCCTGTGGATTGTCCCAATTGGCATGTTGGAGACAGAGTTTGTGGCATAGAGTGTGATGGGGCCGCGGCCTGCGATCACCCTGAATATCTCCGCCGCAGTCTTGTCGTGACCGGATATATCCATTCCTGACTATATATCTGCAAATAATGGATATATCCATTTCTGTGGAGATGTATTGTATGAAGATATCATGGTTAGTGGTCACGCTCTTTCTGATTCTTTCAGGACTGGTGGCAGATACACATAACGCATATGCCGTGGACCTCAACGCAGGCCTCAGCTCAAAAGGAAGCCCTGAAAAGCCCATGTTCAAGTTTCAAGAGACGGTATTCATCAACTATCATGACGGGGGAAAACTGTATGATGT
>JAGWFW010000075.1:0-3128 GCA_028867735.1 Nitrososphaerota archaeon | reverse complement strand
CGGGTAACCGATGTGACTCTGGATTATAACGCTACACTGCAGGGAGGAGACAAGTCTGCCACCGTAGATTACAACCTTGTGGTAATCCCGACCATTACAAGTTATGTAATGGCAAAAGGATCTGACGGGCAGACAGTACTTGATGCCGGCTGGATGGGGATGTCTGTTGCAGGGCCGGTAGATATAACCACAAACAAGTATGGGACAATTGACATCAACACGCCTGCAAGCCTGCTGCAGAATCTAGTACCGGATGCATATTTGCAGATAAAGGGTACCCAGGCAGAACAAATCCTTGACTATTCGCTGATAGATTCTAGTGCTGTGCTTCAATCTCCGGTGGGCGACTGGCAGCATCTTTTTGATCCTGCCTATATCATTACGGAAACGAGCAGCTGGGGCTACAACGGAACCCGGGTTCCAATAACAACTTATACGATAGGCGAGAGCTCGATTGGAAAAGTGACAAACCCGACAGAGCACATTGTAAACCTGTCACTTGACAGGGATTATCAAATTCATACGCTGCAGCATGCAAGCTCGGCCACAGTCCAAGTTGACGGGGTTGCAAAACTTGAGATGATAGGAGAACAGCTTGCCTTTTCCACAACGCCCACAACTACACAGCCTTTGCCCTCAAGCGGCCTTTCAATCCAGGTGATATATGCAATGGCTGGATTTGGCGTGGTGATTGCAGTGGGAGTCCTTGTCTGGAGCAACAAAAAGATGAAGGAGGTAGTAACAGATGTTGAGACGGGACCTGTCCGGTATGAGACAAGGCAGCATTGGGCTGATAGGTTTGACGGTGTCAAGAACAAACCTGAAGAGGAAAGGGCTACAAAATCCGCAATCTGAGGATGGTGCAGTTGACGTTCATTCCAATGTGGAAAAAACATGCGTCACTTTTTTAAACCATGCCTGTACCGCTCCTATCAAGCGTGAAAGTTCTATTTTTTCCAATGGTTGCAATTCTTGCAATTGCAAGCACTTTTGTTGTTGCCCAAGATGCATATGGATGCACAGGCTTTTGTCCTGCCACAAAATCTGTATACTCGCCACCATTGCAGGTTCCGGTAAACGTCACTTCGCCAGCACTTCAGGTCTTGCAGCCTTCCACTCCATTATGGAGCCACCTCTTGGTTGGAAAAAATCCATCAGTTACAGTGTCTGGCAATGGCAAGTATGTGGTGGCAGGTACAGAAGATGGCAAGACAGAGGGTCATGTGTACATGTATGACACTCAAGGAAACCTGCTGTGGGACTATAAAACTGACAGAAACATTGCGACAGTATCAATATCGAAAGATGGAAGCTATGTGGCAGCAGGGGGATACCAGCTGCTTGACAACGGTAATGTGGGTTATGGATTCATGCAGTATTATGCACACCCTGCACTGTATTTTCTGAGCAACAACGGAACTTTGCTGTGGAAGTATGAACCAGAAACAGGTCAGGCCATCTGGCACGTTGTAATGCCTCAGGACGGCTCGTCTGTCATAACAAACATCGGCGGCAACATTGTATCATTTGACAGGCGCGGGAACCTACTTTGGAATTATATCGCGGGAAACGATACGGGTAGTATCTCTGTTTCATCTGACGGGCATTACGTAGTATCTAACACGGCAGACCACGTCATGTATCTTGACAATACAGGCAAGATCCTCTGGAGCTCAAAAATTGATTCTGACGTAAACGCAAGGTCGCTTGTATCTCAAGATGGAAAATATGTTCTGGCAAGCTCAAGTGACCCAAATTCTGGACGGGGAAAACTCTACCTGTTTGACAATAAAGGAAACCTGTTGTGGACAAGGCCCGTTGACAACTTTGAGACAATGGCAATATCCAGCGGTTACTATTACATTGCCGAATCGTCAAGTTCTACAGATCTGCTTGATCTCAAGGGTAACGTAATGTGGTACAGCAATTCCACAACTGACAACCTGGCAGTATCGCCAGACGCTTCATACGTGCTTGCCACTGGGGATATTTCAGGGCAGAAAAATATGATTGCATATGACACGCTTGGAAACATCATCTGGAGATTTCCGGTAAATGATCCTGACATATCCAAATTTTCAATGCTGCCAGGAGGCTCGTACCTCTCCTTTGCCACAAGCTCGCCCCAGAGTGATTCAAGCACGCTGTACTATTTCAAAGTTATACAAAATTTTGCAGTATCTCCTACTGTGAAACCAAGAGTAGGCAGCCCGCCTGAACAAACAAGATCTGGAATCTTGCCAAACAATGTGACCTGCAATCCCGGACTGGAATTGGTAATAAAATCAGAAGACGGTTCTCCTGCATGTGTAAAACCGAAAAACGTGGCCGTTCTTATAGAGCGCGGCTGGGCAAGGCATGAATCCTACTATTATGATGCACATGTGGAACCCAAGGTTATCTTGAACGACTATATGTACAAAGGAATAAACAGCAAAGACAATGTAACGGTATCAATTAACAATCAAACATACTATCAGACAACGCTTGACTATTCTGCATACAATCTTCCAAGGGCTGTGTCAATCCAATTTCAAAACGTAACGTTTAGTTTTCCAGAAGGAACCGTCGAGACCCCCGAAGGCGCACTTGTGATGCTTGATATGAAATTCCAAGACGGGTTTGAAGAAACATATGGAACGCATACAGCAAACGGGGGCAGTGGAATACCTGTCCCTACACAGTATGGCATACATCAGGCTGTAAACTCGACTACGGTTCTTAGCAACCACATGGAACCGCAGGCCGGGATGACAATATATCATGACAAGATCAAATTGCTTGTAAGTGCAGATGTTAATTCAATCATGCAAACCCCAGCGGACAATTCCTCTTCTCTGAAGCTGTATTTCTCTACAGGCTCGCAATCTATACGTCCTGGTCAGGCAGTAGGAATTACAATCTCGGTCAACAATACGCTGCCAGTGCAATTGCATGTCAAGGCTGCAAATTCCGGAGCGCTTCACAGTCTTAGCTTGGAGCCATGCATACCGCGACCATTTGGCATTACAATGTTTCAGGGATATTATTCAAAAGAAAATATGACGGATGGAAAGGCGCTGTAACGGTTCTTCCTTTTGGATAAAAAATGAAACACGTCCACATTGCAATGATTGTAATCCTGATAT
>JAGWFW010000074.1 GCA_028867735.1 Nitrososphaerota archaeon | reverse complement strand
AGAACAAGCTCAGGCCTTAATGCAGCAGCTTCAGGCACTTGAGGGATACTTGGCAGACGTAGTACAGAAGGAAGAATCTGTGATGAGGCTTTTACAAGAAGCAGTGAGTGCTATTGAATCCATGAAAGCAATAGGAGATTCGGCCAATGAGACACTTGTGCCGGTGGGTCTGGGAGCTTATGTAAAAGCAAAGATAGAGCCAAACCAAAAAGTGATCATACACATAGGAGCGGGCACCTCAATTGAACAAGATAAAGACTCTGCAATTAACTATGTGGAATCTAGAATAAAAGAATTGGAAATTGTACTTCAACAACTAGCAGCCCAGAGGCAAGAGGTATCTATTAGACTTGAGCAAGGGCAACAAGAAATGAACAAACTTATACAATCAAGCCGCGGTTCTACGCAATAAGGAAACCTATCATGTTTGATAAGCTACGAAATGCGTTTTCATCAGCAGTCAAGAGTCTTGGAGAGAAAGAGCTAAAGGAAAAAGACATTGACGAAGTTTTATTCGATCTAGAGATAGCTCTGTTAGAATCTGATGTTGCAACTGAAGTAATCGATCTACTAAAGTCTGACTTGAAAAAACAACTAATTGGTACAACAGTACAAAAAGATACCATAGATGAATTTGTCAAGCAAAGCCTTAGGAAAAGCATTTCAAGCATGTTTGACTCCGCGGCAAAAATTGACATCATATCTAATATCCAAAAAAAGAAGGAAAAGGGAGAGCCATACATTATCTCATTTATGGGCATAAACGGAACTGGAAAAACTACCACCATAGCAAAGTTTGCAAATCTTTTGCGTGAAAACAAGTTTTCAGCAGTAATTGCAGCAGCGGACACTTACAGGGCTGGAGCAATTGAACAGATAAGTGAGCACGGAAAACGACTAAACATCAAAGTTATAGCGCAAAACTATGGTTCTGATCCCGCTGCGGTGTCTCGAGACGCTGTATTGTATGCCAAGTCTCACAAGGTAGACTGTGTACTGATAGACACTGCAGGAAGGATGCAGACAAGCAAGAATCTGATGGATCAGATATCGAAAATCAACAAGGTGGTAAACCCAGATCTGAAGTTATTTGTAGGTGATTCGCTTGCGGGAAACGATACGGTCAGCCAAGCAAGGGAGTTTCACAATTACACCAAATTTGACGGAGCAATACTTACCAAGAGCGATGCAGATGCACGTGGAGGAGCTGCAATATCCATAGTGAAAATAACATCAAGCCCAATTCTCTACTTGGGAGTGGGCCAAGAATACAAAGATCTAAAACCATTTGACAAAGACTCGTTCTTGGAATCCTTGTTCGGATTACAAGAGCCTTTACCTGAAATACATGCAATTCAAAAGGAAAAACCCCTGCAGCAAGTAGAAGAAAAAGAGATCATTGTTGAAGAAAAGAAAAACATGGAAAAACAAGAGCCAAAAGTCGAGATAAAGGAAGTAAAACCAGATCTTGTTGCGACCAAACCCATGTCGCCACCTGTGGAGAAAACCGAGGCTGCTGTTGAAAAAGAGATCATGCCTAAACCTGAACCAAAGATAGAAACAAAACCTGAGCCAAAAATCAAACAAGAGGTAAAATCTAAACCCACCGAAGAAACACCTGATGAAGATAGCGACCCGTTTGCTGGAATTACAACTAAGAATATTGAAGAATACTCAGATTTGTATGATGTTCCACCTCCTGAAAGTGATGATGAGGCAAGAAAGCTTGCAGCCAAGATACGACGATGGATTTCTGACGGCAGGCCAAAATCGACAAAAGAAGAAAAAGATGTTATTGAAGAGAAAGTTAACGAAAAAGTATCTGAAGATGAAAAACCAAAAAAGAAGCGTTCTATGTTTGGATGGATGAAGAAATGAAATTAAAAACAAAGGATCTGTTAACATTAAACGAGCTTGGAAAATCTGAACTGCTTGGGATAATAGACGACGCAATAAAGATGAAAAAGGATCTAAAAAAGGGAATCTCAAAACCTCTTCTTAAAAATAAAACTCTCGCAATGATCTTTCAAAAACCATCCACTAGGACAAGAGTAAGCTTTGAAACTGGAATGTTTCAACTAGGTGGACATGCACTGAATCTGTCTGCTGACGAATTGCAACTAAAAAGGGGAGAAACCATAGAAGACACAGCAAAAACACTTTCACGATATGTAGACTTGATGATGGCTAGGGTTTATTCTCATGATGAATTGGAATTACTTGCAAAAAACTCACCTGTTTCTGTAATAAATGGCCTCTCTGATTCTTTTCATCCATGTCAAATACTGGCGGATCTTATGACAATAAAAGAAAAAAAGAAGAAATTGGCAGGCCTCAAGCTCGCATGGATAGGAGATGGTAACAACGTATGCAACTCTATGATATATGGATGTGCAAAGACTGGCATCAATATCAGTATCGCAACTCCAAAAGGATACGAACCAAATCCAGATGTAATAAAAGCATCTGCCAAATTGACAGAAGTTAAAATGTCAAATCATCCAGAAACTGCTGTGAATGGAGCTGACATAATAGTTACTGACACTTTTGTTTCCATACACCATCAAACAACTGACAGGACAAATGATTTTCTTCCACGTTTTCAGGTAAATTCATCCTTGATGAAAAAAGCCAATCCGTCTGCAATTTTCATGCACTGCCTGCCTGCTAAAAGAGGTCAAGAGGTTACAAGCGAAGTAATTGACGGCCCACAGTCAGTGGTCTGGGACGAAGCTGAAAATAGACTCCATGCTCAAAAGGCTCTTATGGTAGCATTGCTGCGACGAGTCTAACGTTTATAAGAGCTTCACCAAAATTTTTTGTAAACAGGTAGTATAGATGGCATATTCGCAAATATTACGTAGGTCTCGTGAAGAAAAAACCAACTATGGCAGAAGAAGAAATCTTCTCATGGGTAGGCGAGACTTTATCACAGTTCAGATATCAAACGAAAATACGCTTGTACAGATTCACAAGCCAGAACTGGCAGGAGACAAGGTTCTGTCATCGGCTCACTCTCGATCTCTTTTGAAAAAGGGCTGGAAGGGTTCGAGAAAAAGTATTCCAGCTGCTTATCTGACAGGCTATCTCGCAGGTAAAAAAGCACTCGCTCATGGGGTTGATAGCGCAGTCCTTTATGTTGGTACCAGAAGATATACTCAAAGAATAGCAGCTGCATTGAAAGGAATAATAGATGCTGGACTTGAGGTACCCGCAGATGAGGAAACTTTTCCCTCTACAGAGAGGATTACCGGAAAGCATCTCAAAGTTGCAAACGAGATCGATAAAGTGAAATCAGCAATAGACGGTGAGGTAAAAACTAAATGAGCAGATCAGAGACAAGACAAAGATCACGAGAACCAGAAGTGGTGTGGGTACCACGGACTACCTTGGGAAAGCTAGTTGCTACTGATAAAATTACCACCATGAAAGAAATCTATGAAAACGGTTATCGAATTCAAGAAGCGGGAATTATTAAAAAATTGTTGCCGGGAATCAAGACTGAAGTTATCGATGTCGGTATTGTACAAAAACAGACTACTAACGGAGAATATACCAGATTCAAGGCACTTGTAGCTGCAGGCGATGAAAACGGCTGGCTTGGAATAGGCCAAGGAAAATCAAAGCAAATGAGAATCGCTATTGAAAAAGCTACCAATCAAGCATACCTTAACGTAAGCCCAGTAAAACTGGGCTGTGGAAGCTGGGAATGCAAGTGTGATCAGCATCATTCTGTACCTTTCAAGGTTAGAGGCAGGGGTGGTAGCGTAACAGTGGAGATTATTCCTGGCCCGAGAGGTCTGGGACTTGTAGCAGGTGGCAATATTAGAAATCTATTGAAATTAGCAGGTTTGAAAGACGCATGGACAAAAAGTACGGGTTCCACAAATACAATGACATCGACATCACGAGCAGTTTTGAATTGCTTGAGACAAACATTTAGTCAAGGTTGAGTGCAATGGGAAAAGCTTTCTTGGTAGTCAGAATGAAGGGAACAATCAATGTTCCTCACTGGGCAAACACCACATTAGATTTGCTCCACCTAGATAAAAGATTCAGGGCAACAATAATCCCAGAAAAAGACAATACAAAAGGAATGCTGAACAAGATTAAACATTATG
>JAGWFW010000073.1 GCA_028867735.1 Nitrososphaerota archaeon | reverse complement strand
ATTGCTTGATATGATCCGCTACTTTTCTTAATGAAACTCCTTTGAAATACAAATCTATTGCAGCACAGATTAGCTTTGGATTCCTCTGCCAGAAAAATTTGAAATCTAGACTATAAATTTTGAAATAACTCTCAATGACGATCAGTATCTTTGAAGGATCTACACGATATTGTGCCAACTGCATAATTCCTATATAAAAAACGTAGGTAGGAGTTATGATGCCACTCCAAACGGCTGCCTGAATGTTTAGCCTGTCTCTTCTGGTTTGTTAGCTAAATTTAGCATACTGTGAACCACATTTTACACCTGAAATTAATAACAGATTTTATCAGTCGTATCCATGACAACATTTGCTAATAACTGGCAAAAGCCGCAGACACCAGGCTTTGGTGAAAGAATCAACGACGCAATAAGACCAAAAGGTCCTCTGAAGCCAAGAATGGAACAAGCAGTAAAAAGACTTCAGACTCAAATCGGTAAACTTGACGGAATGATTACAAAATTAAAACAAAGGGACGAAAAGCTATTCAAAAGAATTGTAGTTGCTACTCAACAGCATGATCTAACTGCTAGTAGAGTTTTATCAAAAGAATTAGCCGAGGTTAGAAAAGTCACCAAGCTTCTCGGAAATGCTAGGATTGCACTAGAGCAAATCGAACTTAGACTCAGCACCTTCCACGATCTGGGAGATACGGTTGTTACAATCATGCCAACAATTGGCTTGATGAAGAACCTAAGGTCATCATTAGGACAGTTCATGCCAGAAGCAGATCGTGAGCTTGCAGGAATGACTGATATGCTCAGCGGATTAATGACAGATACGTTTCACAGTGGCGACTTTGGAATCGATTCTGGAGTTACGGACGAGGAATCCGAGAAGATCATCCAGGAAGCTGCAGCAGTTGCAGAGGCGGCAGTCAACGACAAACTACCATCCATGCCTGCCAGCGGTCAATCGTCTTCTGCCCGATATATCTAAACTGCCTTGTGAGATAGCCTGTGGCGGAAATATGCCACAAATAAGACCAAGGAAATAACCAGTACGGTGGCAGAAGAAAAGAACAGCACGGAATAGCCAAATGCCTTGGTGAACTCTCCTGTTACTAACGCACCTGTAAAAACTCCAATTCCCGTCACAGCACTATTGACTCCCAAGTATTTTCCCTCAAAGCCTTGTGGTATACTTTTGAAAAATATGACTGAACTTGCCGTATTAAAAATAGAAAACCCGACAACAAGAAGACAAGATGAGATAATCGCCAGCGTTGTACTGAAACTTCCCATCATTATGGAGATGGCAGCAGCGGGAATTGCCACGGCCAAAACCCTAGGCACAAATGCTACTAACGTAGATCGTTCCTCTCCCATTTTTGAAATTATTTTTGGCGCTATAAAGAAAACAGCCAGCATGACAGCTGTTTGAACCATATAGTTTAGAAAAACACCAGAGTTTGAAAAGTGACGACTTATGAGAAAAGGACTCCAAGCAGTTGAATACATGTTGCTTCCAAGATTAAAACAAAAGATTGCAATGTAAAAAATTCCAATCTCATTACTTATCTTTCCTCTAAATATTGTGATTATGTGCTTGAAATCATAAAGCTCAAGAATCTTGGGAAAGATAAAGTGATAATGACTTAATGTATACCGCAAACCATGTATGGAATGTGCTACACTACTTCGTTCAAGATGAATTTCGCCTCCCCTGACCATCATGCTAAGGGCCATCGCAATACCACTTGATGCTGCGCAGATCAGGAAATATGGCCTTAGACCAAAATACGGACTACCGGCAGTTCCAATGGCCATGGCAGCCAGCATTCCAATAGTGCTTATGACAGATGTTCTCGCAAAAAGCCAACTCCATAGGTTCTTCTGCACTGATTCCATCACAAGAAGCTGGGTCACCGGGTTTCTTCCAACAATAAAAAATCCAAGTATGGGAGAAATGCAGTACAACACTACAATTGATTTAGTAAAACACATCGCAAGACTGCAAAGAAAAACAACAAAAAATGATATCAAAAGTATAGACCGTCTTGTATGAAATCTGTCAATTATCCTGCC
This sequence comes from Nitrososphaerota archaeon, assembly GCA_028867735.1. Lineage (GTDB taxonomy): Archaea > Thermoproteota > Nitrososphaeria > Nitrososphaerales > Nitrosopumilaceae > Nitrosotalea. The sequence goes on along the minus strand of JAGWFW010000073.1, from coordinate 2,076 downwards.
CCAGAAGATAGAGCCTATGGCAACTGCAGCATTTTGGAGGGCAGAGACTATTGCAACCTCTCCTATGTCCCCTCCCAGAAATATTATATACAAAGGAATTACTATGCTTAAACCCTGATTGGTAATCTGGCCTGGAAGAATATACCACATCCATTTCTGTGATTGTAGAGGCCGCACCCCTTTAGACAGTCATGGTGATGCTATTATTGTATAATCTATTTGAATAATTTACATAGTTTAGTCTATTTTGTTGTAATTGGGAAAAATTCTATCATGCAGACGTGTGTGATTCACACGCCACGTGAGATTGCGTCGCAAAGGCATGATGACCATTGTCACCATCTCCCTGGGATTTCTCCTGCCGGCGCTTTTACGGAAGGGATTTGGGCCCTGACCGTTTCACATGTTTGCTGCATGATCTCTGTCTTGGGAGGATATTCCTTTGACAGGGACAATTAATACGTGTGCAAATTATTTAAGTATTGTGACCAATTCATATCTGAACTTTTGATTTTTCTTCAATAGTTCAAGTTGTTGCACATTAACAAAGAATTTTTTGAAAATTATTGATGAAAGCTTTTATGATATGGTTACGTAACGCAACCGTGACAAAAGACACGGACATTTACCAACTAATTTATGAATCCAACCTAGACAGCAAACTGGAACAAATTCTGATTGGATTGATGAAAGACAACCCATCCCACAAAACCGAGAAAGTTATTCAAAAGTTTCTGCTCTACATACAGCACTCTACAGAGAACTTTTGGACTACCTATTACAGCGCAAAAACTTACCAGGAAAAACTGGATTGCTACTACCAGTTCTCAAAGAACCAGTGTCTTGCAACAGAGGTGCTGATCCGAGACCTCGACTCAATGTCATCCGAAGAGGAGATAAAAGAAAACCTAAACAGCATTCTAAAAGAAGGATTTACCTTTTAACTGAAAGAAGCTTCGGTCCTAGGTCTAGAGTCCTTGAACTTTTCTATCTTGTTTCCTTCCTCGTTGACAACTCTGTCTATGCCTAGTATCTTTTCACGTAAATTATTGATAATTGTGGCAACATCGTCAGCTTCTCTTTCTACCTCGCTCCTTTTTTGCTGCAGTGTCCTTAGTCCCTGCTTTTCTTCTTCAATATATTGACCTACCTTAACCAATTTTTCCTTGAGATTCTTAATATCGACAGATTCGTCCTCTATGCTCTTTTCTAAATTGGTTCTCTTGTCCTTCAAATTCTTAATCATCAGGCCCACATAGTCAATTGCTTCTTCGAGCTTGGTTCTCTTGTCCATGAGTGCCCTGATTCCTATGTCTTCTCCGCTACTCATTGTCCTTTGTTGCACAGGTTCCGGTATTTTTACTTGTTCAGTAGGCTTGGGTTGCTCAGCTTTGGCAGGTTCCGGCTTTGGCTGCTCAACAACCTCGCCAGTTTCCTCTATTTCTGGAGGTTGATATTGCGTGGTAGTTGTAAAATCTTCTTCTTTTTTAGTGGAATCTGGTTCAAAATCGTCCTTTTTCTTTCGGAATTTTTCAAACATATTGCTTATGACTACTGTACTATGTAATATATAAAAAGTTAATAGATGAAATGATTGTTTGTGGTATCGCCAGTTGTAGAAAAGACCCTTTTTAGGCACATTTAGCGATCATTTACTTTAAACCAAGATATATTTAGAATCAAGTCATTGCTTTTCGTTAAATGAAAACTAACAGCAAGACAAACCTCCTTCCCATCGTAGAGTATATCCTAGAACTAGATCCGATGATGCGGTTTGCCGCAGTCATAGATCTAAAGGGGAACATATCAGAAGCTATAATGAAAGAGGGTAAAACATCTCTCAAGTCACAAAAAGAGGAAGAACATTTTTGCAAGCAGGTGGCCATAAGAAGAAAGATTCGAAAGCAATTTGACAAAAGCCTGGGATCCGTTAATTATGTACACATAGAACGCCAGAGGGTTACCCAAATAGTCATCTATCCAAAACATAAGACAGTCTATGTTACCATGGAACCAAACATGGACATAGTAAGAAAATTGGAAATTATAGAGAAGATAAAAAAGAAAACTAGTAAT
>JAGWFW010000072.1 GCA_028867735.1 Nitrososphaerota archaeon | reverse complement strand
TTTGAACCTATAGCTTGTAAAGTAATCTGTGATTCTCTGTATTATTGGTACCAGAATAACTCCTATTACTGTACTACCAAACAATGCATACGCAATCGGTGTATGACCAAGACACCAATATGTGAAAACAAAGTTAAGTGCGATTGCTATTGCGGCAGAAACATAAAATGCGTTGGCAAGGGGCTTGTTTACATCTGTCATCTTTCTTGGAGTTATGGTTGCAATGCCAATGATAGATGCAAATAATCCTGAAGCGCCAATTAACATAGGATAAAACAAGTTTTGAGGAGTTCCAATCAGTCCTGCAATTAGTAATGATGCAAGCATTGTTACAATATATGATTCATAAATATCAGATCCCATCCCAGCCGCATCTCCAACATTATCTCCCACGTTATCAGCAATCGTTGCCGGGTTTCGCGGATCATCTTCTGGGATATTTGCTTCGACTTTTCCTACCAAGTCTGCGCCCATGTCGGCCGCCTTTGTGAAGATTCCACCACCAACCCTGATAAACAGGGCAATCAAGCTAGCGCCTATACCTACTCCAGCAATTGTGATAGGACTTGGAAATGCAAAATAGAGTAAACTCATGCCCAAGAGAGCCATGGCAGGCACGGCAAGGCCTACTGTTGCCCCACCCCTAAATGCAAGAGCAAATGTATGCCCAAGTCCTTTTCCAGATGCGTTTGCAGCTCGAACTGCCGCCTTTACTGTAATTTTGAGTGCGATCAAGCCAGCAATAGCAGAAAGCCCGGCGCCAACAGCAAAAGCAATGCCGTTGGTAGAACCAATTGCGGCACCGATTAGGACAGCAAGACCTATGGCTATTGGAATAACAATTCTAAATTCTCTTCTCAAAAATGCCATTGCGCCCACCCCTACTGCATTTGAAATATCTAGCATCTGCTGCGTTCCAGGCTTTTGTTTAGATACCCATGTTGCAAGTACTGCCGCAATGATGAAGGATATGATTGACGCACCGACCGGAATCAGTTCTTTGAGCGTCATCCGAGGAGTAGAACTCTTGCAAGTATTTATGTAAATTTATCCTGCCTTTCACATGGAATGTTATAATGATATGAGTTAAAACGGGTTTAACTGTAATTCTTACGCTCTTTTTTGATACGGTTTGAAAATTTTTCCTGCCAATCCGCGCCTCACCAACCTGTTGAAACGCTTTCCGTGGCTCAGATAAGGAAACCTCAGATGTACCAGTTCGTGCACTATTGTATTCTCAAGTGTCCTGTCGTCTGGAATTTTCTTTACATTGATAAATACAAGATTATGCTGCATGTAAGAGACTCCGAGATACTTGTATGCAGATGTCCTTCTTCCCTGCGTTATTTCTTTTGGCAGCTCGAGTACCTCTTTTGTGTTCAGCACCACTCTAGGTTCTTCAATCCCAAACCTAGTCGAGTAGATTCCAACTTTTTCAAGTATTTGCAGCCGAAGATCTTGGTCCAGCTTCATCATTCCATCTGGGCCGGGAATCGGTTTAATTGGAATTGTCAAATATCGTGCCAGGGTTTGTGTATTTTTTCAAGTTTACCAAAAAAGTGGTTAAAGGGTCAGAAATTGTGTAGCTTAATCACAAATCATACAGCCACCGGCTCATCATACCCAGCAATACAGACAGCGATTACGTCATAAAAAGAGTCTTTTCTAAAATACTGAGCACGACAGATAGTTGTTTTATTGAGGCCTAGGTCATAGAGTCCATGATTTTTTTTGCCGTCTTTCTTGTCTTGTCATTTACCTTTACTATGACCAGTCCCTCGTTTGGTTGCCCGTACATTATAATGGAATTATCCGGTGCATACAAGACGGCTGGAAGAACAAGCAGATCCTCCTCTCCGTCTACTATTATCCTCACTGGAGGTTTTTCAACAAGTGCCTTTTTTATTACACTGACGCTCTCGTCGGTGATGTGAGCTGCAGGATTTGCGCAGTGCAGGGTTGTCCGCACGTTTCCCACAGGCAACGCTCTCTTGTGCCTCTTTTCCAGGGAATCGACAATCTGCAGTGACGGGCCAAGCCCAAATGCAGTCATCTTCTCTGCCGTGGCATCCCCCACCGTTATTAGATATGCTTCCTTGGGTACGGTTTTTAGGATATTTTCTTTTGTCACATCCGAGTCTTGCAGCAGCAGCCCCATTGGTCTTTTGAGGGACTCGCGCATGTCTTCTGGCAGGTGCACAGGATACGTTATCTTGTTCTCTTTTTATGTAGTTGCTTCTGCTTTCATCTCTTCGCCAAGCTGGGCCGCAATAACGCTGCACCTTGCGGCAATGTTCTTTGCCACAACCATGAATGCCTGTGCGTGGGGCGAGTTGGGATCGGTTACAATTGCAGGCCTTCCGGTGTCGGAGCTCTCCATGATTCCAGGGTTTAGCGGGATTCCGCCAAGAAATGGCAGGTCGTATTTTTCGCTCATTCTTTTTGCGCCCTCTTTTCCAAATATGTAATGACTTGTGCCGCAGTTGTCACACTTGAAGTAGCTCATATTTTCTATTACGCCGATGATTGGCACGTTGAGTTTTTGAAACATGCCAAATGCCTTTACTGCAACATTGCTTGCAACCTCCTGCGGGGTTGTTACAACCACTATGCCGGTGATTGGAATTGTCTGGGCAAGAGTCAGCGGAATGTCGCCCGTGCCCGGCGGAAGGTCCACAATCAGATAATCAAGATCAGTCCAGTTTGTATCAACCAGAAATTGTTTCAGTATACCGGAAATTATCGGGCCCCTGTATATTGCGGCCTGATGGTCTTGGTCTGCAAAGAATCCAAACGATACAACTTTGAGCCCGTGAGAGTCGGCAGGTTGCAGCTTGTTATTTTCAACTTCCATTGCAGCCTTTCCCATGCCCAGCATGAGCGGCACAGTTGGGCCGTAAATGTCTGCGTCTAGGATTCCAACCTTGGCACCAGTCCTTGCAAGTGCAAGTGCCAGGTTTACTGAGACTGTTGTTTTGCCAACCCCTCCCTTTCCGCTTGCAATGCCTATGATGTTTTTGACTGTCGGCAGCATCTCGTCCATGCTCAGAGCTCGGCCCTCCATCACCCTGGCTGTAACCTTGATGTCGGTCTTGGATACTCCGGATATTGTAGATATTGCCTTTCTGACGTCCTGCTCTATCTGATCATTGAAAGGGCATGCTGGAGTTGTAAGCTCGAGCGTAAACTTGAGATCGTTTCCGTTGATTTCCAGATCCTTTATCATCCCCATTGAGACAATGTCTTTTTTCAGATCAGGATCAATTACCGTGCTCAGGGTCTGTAAAACCTGGTCGACTGATACCATATATGATAAAAAATTCTTTTGGACGATATTTAAACATAGGCAAACAATGTTATGCGGAAAAGTTGGCTTGGGTTAGATTGCGAATAGTTTCTCTCATCATTTTGATTCTTGTACCGGACAAGTTTATCTTTGTAACGTGATATGTTTTGTGGTTTGAGGTGTCCATCTGTCCATTTTATGGACAGATTTGTTCGTAAAACTGTCCATTAATCTAAAACCGCATGGCAGTAGGTGTTCACCACACATGCCAAGACGTGATGATTTTGCAGGCATTGTATCACATCACTCTTTATGATCAATAAGTGTTTCGCACATAGCAAGAGAAAACATTCTGTAAACGTGCAGATCCTTTCGTATGCGGGTGGAAACTGTTCTTGACGTCTGCATACAACCGTATACCGCAGTACACAGATAAAAATATAGATATAATGATTTCAGTTATGACCTTGCTAGTAAACAAACTGCAAACTAGTGTTAGCGGATTTTACCCACCGTTTGGCCGGTAGAACTTGTCGGTCCTTGATAAGTCAGAAATGAATTCGCCCCCGTACAGGTGCCCCAAATGGATCCCATGTGCCGCCAACTTACTTTTTTCCACCCATCCAGCCTGACATTCTGCAAATGCCGCCTGAAATTTCCGCAATGCCTGCAACACTACAACCTCCCTCAGGCCACCCCAGGTGGTACCTCGGCGGAAGCAAGCCGCTTGTTGAAAGCGATATGCGCGCGCTTTTTGATTCTACCCTTGATTTTACTGCGGCAATCGATATAGACCACACACTTGGCCCGGTATATCTTGGCATAGACTGGGGCGGAGGCACAAATGCGTTCACCGTGGTGTGGGCGTGGCAGTTGATAGAAAAAGAGATGCCGCGGTTTAGAGTGATTTACATACATAGGTTGGACGAGTCGTCAACTGAAAAACAGGCAGACTATGCAATAAAATTAATTGATGCAATCAGTCCTGCAAAAGTTGTGGTCGATGCCGGAGGCGGCGCAAGACAAGTTGAAAAACTCTCAAACAGGTTTGGCGAGCTTGTCTGCACTGCGACCTACATCTCACGCCCCGAGGAGCCGTTCGAGAT
>JAGWFW010000071.1 GCA_028867735.1 Nitrososphaerota archaeon | reverse complement strand
GTCTTGGACAGTCTCTGTCTTTTTCATCTCTGTGTTTTTCTGGTGTGGGCCTGATTCATCCGCTGATTGGTCTGCAACCACTTTTAAGATCACTGGTTTTGAAACCTTTTTTGCCACCAATCCAAATCCTGCAAAGCCTGTTCCAGTCAAGGCCAACCCTATCAGCAAATACTGACTGACTGATATTATGACCCTGAGATGCGGATACCCCATCTGGTGCAGCATTGTCACGCTACTTAGGGAATTGCCGCCCGTTATAGAGGAGACGAAACTGTGCGCCGATTGGGACAGAAAACTGGGTGCATAAAAATATGATGTAACTGAAAAAATTGCAAGTATGGCACCTCCAACTGCCCATCCGGGTCTCATTATATGATCGACTGGAAGAAAATTAATATCCACTTGTTTGTAACACGAAATTACATATTGCTCTGCGCATGAACCTGTTTTCACACTGGCATGCTGCCATTCCAGCAAGATGTCTCTTCACTGCAAAAATCAGTCTTGGTGCTATTACATATCTCGGTATGATGAAACTAGCTTGCAGTGCCAGCCATACGATAATTTGTACGTAAAATCAAACTCGGATTTCGCTGGGGTGTTCTATGCCAATTTTGAACACGGACCTGTATGCAAACTTGGTGTGTGGGGACGATGGTTTTGTAAATGCCATGTCCAGGAGCAAGTCACGGCCAAGAAAAGCCGTGCAGCCAAGGTCTTTTTTGACTCCCCTTGAAACAAGGCCGTCTACTGACTCTTTGATCTTTCCAAGTTTTTCCATTCGTGATTTTGCGTCTTCGAGAGCCTTGAAGAAAATCTCGAGTTCTCCCTTCAACCCAATTCCGTCATAGATGAAGACTCCACCCATGTCGTGCCAGCTGTCTTTCTGGTCCTTCTTTTTTACCGGCTTTTTTTTCTTGGGGTCTGCAGGCTCTGCAATCTTTTCCCTAAGGTCGGAAAGATCTGATTCGTTAGATGATTCGTTTGTTCTTAGTTTTTCCCCGATTGTATTGGAATATGCTTCTGATCTCTGTTTTAGTTCCTCCAGATCCCTTTCTAGTGCTGACTTGAACGCTGCAATGTTACTAAATGACATTAATTTTCCTTCTTCCATGTCTAGCTGCCTGCCTTTTCAAAGTGAAGCGACTCGTTTCCTATCAGCATCTCCTCTGCATTGGTTCCGGGGAGCCGCTTTAGCGCCTTGGTGCTTTCCCGCAAAAATGACAGTTTTTTGCCCTTTGCGATCCTGTCTGCTCTTGCCAGGCTGATTACCTGCGGTATGGCATACTGTAGGACTTTGGCTGCCTCGTCCAGTGCAAGCTGATCAAATCTCTTTTGCTCTGATTTGTAATCGGGTTTTATTATGACGATATCGAGAACTGGTGTAAGCGTGGCCCTGGAACCTTCTGGAAGGCTTAGGATTCTTGGATCTAAATCAATGGAAAATCCAAGGTATGCGGTGATTATCTTGAGCGAGTTGTACAGGTCGTCTGTCACGTTGGACTTTTCCTTTTCCAGCTCGTAGACCTGCACTGCCTCGTCGACTAGCTCCTCCATCGACTTTACTGCAGACGCTAGGTCGTCATCGCTTACATTAGCTTCCGCCGACATGTATCAAAAAATGGGCTTTTTTAGATAAAGAAGATGTGTATGTAAGATGAAATTACAACCATTTGGTTGTCGCTTTGAAGTAAATGTATTTTCAAAGCTGTTTTGATAATATTTCTTTGATTAATATTTTACTCTCAGTTGCAGATAATGTTGTTAGCATGTGTTATCTATTGTATATCTGTTGGTGTTCGAAAGTTAACATGGCGGAGACGTACATGCTGAAACTGCCATGAAGGGAATAGTTTGAGCATATTGGCCGCCTGTGTTATCTCCTGAATGAACAGTAAATTTTCCATATAAAACTATGATGCCGTACCATGTACCTCCTCCTAGGGAACCAGCTTGGGAGTTACTCCCTGCTGATGCTGCGCCAAAGTATATGGTGGCTGTAGCTCCTTGATTAGCTATACCTTGGAAATAATCTGGAGTGTATGATGATATGCCATCTGATTCCCCTCCAGACATGGGCTTAACAATAAAAAATGGTAAGGGTGCTTTAACACCGTTTCCATTAGTAGCAGTTTGTTGAAAAAATACTTGAGTGTTTTTTGAAAACCACAATGTGCCACCTTTAGTTTCATTATTATTTGTCATTTGTATGGAAAAATCTGTTATTTTATCACTGGGAACCTGCCAATTATTATTCCATGTATTATCTTGGCTCCATTTAAAACTTGTATAGGTGAGCGTTACAAGTCCAGCATTTTGAGCATATGGGGTATTAGCTATATTTACTATTGTTATAGTTAAAGGTGAAGGCGGGGATACTACTTGTTTGTATCCGTTTTGGAGCGGTGGGGTTGTAGTATATGCATAGGTACAAGTGTCACCACCATTCCCCCCTGATGTCTCTATATCCCATGTGAAGATTGCGGCAGTTCCTGGTGCCAGAGTATCATATTTTGGGGGGTTTACCGAATTAGCAGTACATACTAAATTACCTGTATTGTTAGAGCCATAAGATGGAGATGAAAGGGGAGAAGGTGATATGTTTGTCAATGTACTGGTGCTATTGTTTATGACTACCATCATAAGTTCTGATTTGAATCCGCTGGAAACAGTAGATGGGAGAAACACCATTTGGATATTTAATGGTGATGCACTAGCAGAATTCATAGTAAACTGTTGTGTATTTCCTCTTGATGTAACAAGCTTGACATTGTAAGAATTTGCAGGATTGATGCTCACCGGTATGTTTTGTCCGATATTTGTCAAAACTCCTCCAGGTGACACCATGTTGTTTGTTGGAACATAGCTGTTCACCCAGTCAGTCGCACTGGTATTTTGAATCCACATTTTTGTAAACTGGATCGGTAAGCTGCCGGTATTTGCCACTGTTACGTCAAGCTTCCCGTTAGGGGCAGTCACACTTGAAACTTGGAACTTTTCCTTGTCCACATCGGTCAACTGCTGGTTTTTTACAAGCACCGACTGGTTAAAGTTGTTCAAAATTCCCATGCTGTATGAGATGTATGCTATGGTGGTTGTCAGCGCAATTATGGCAAAAACCATTCCGACCACGCTGGCAATTCCTCTCCTTGTTCTCATGGAGGCGCCGCCTGCGTTGCGTATATGGAGTTTCTTGCAGTAGTTACTGTGATTGTATCAGGACTCTTGCTCTTCCATACGACACCTGTTGGGAGCTGCGCAGCTACGGTGTACGAGTTTTGCGGCAAAATATTTGTGGGCAGGATAGTCCCCCTGGCATAATTTTTTATGGCCGTACCATTGACCTGAATCTGGCTTACTGTAACCCCTACGGTTCCGGTATTTGTCAGGGTAACGTTTATGACGTTATTGCCGTTATTGCCGTTTGTAGTGTTGCAGCTGTGGCAAAATACGATATTTTCTATAGCCAAGCTCTCGGTGATTTTGTTTGTATCGTTTGATGCCGTGGTAGATAACGCAGTCTCAAAGACCTTGAGATTGCCGTTTGACCATGCAACTAATGCACTGCCGAGAACTGCGACAGTTGTCAGCATCAACGCTGTTGTTACAATCGTAGCCAGGCCCCTTCTGCAGGGAACTCTAAACCCTGCCAGGTTCTTTTTGTTGAATCTAGCGCTGTCAGACATATTGCTAAACCGTGCGTATCTTCTGTTCTTGGACTAGGGACTGGGGTGTCTCAATCTCTCTACCTGTCTGCTTTTCAGTATCTGTAATGTCGTCTGCTATTGTATCACTCAATAGCTCTGTCTTGACATGTTTTTCTTCGTCTTTCTCCAAGGCTTGTGCCATGCTGTGCTGGCCTGTTTTTGCAATGTCTGCGAGCCTATAAGCAGGACACGGTATCTGCATGGTCTTTGATGTTATGTATACAAATGGAAAGATCTCCTGGTACAGCGAGTTTACAACGCGCGGTATGTTTTTCTCGTCATTGCCCAGATGGTCTGCCATTTCCTGTGTGTTTCCATAAATAGTTGCAAACCCGTCCAAGCTTATCTTTACATTTGTCGGGTTTGAGAGCAGGACAAACTTGTATCTCAGCCTGACGCTGCCCTCCTCGTTTTCCACCTCGTCTATCGAGGCCTCTATGTCATATTTTGCAAACGGGCTGTCATCCTTTAGCTTTGTTACCAAAAACGAGTTTATCTCCACACTCTGACGCATGATACCTGTCTAGAATGAATCTGAAAACTTAACCCCCTGTCTGTAGTTTGATGGTACATATCACACGTGATTAGACGCAGTTACACACGAACCTTGTGAACAACAGGGATCTTGAGCCAGGACACCAGATGAAGGAGGTCAGCACATCAAAGGTAAGCAACGAGAACTTTTCGCTAAACATACATGTATCAAA
>JAGWFW010000070.1 GCA_028867735.1 Nitrososphaerota archaeon | reverse complement strand
TTTATCACTTTGAAACACTAACCTGCACTGGAAATTTGAAAATGTCTCCTCAAAAACCAGTTTTTGGGCCGGACTTGGACCCGTTCGGGGCTGCACACCTCCCTCTGCATTCTTGAACGGGTCAAAAGACTGTCTTTTAGTAAATTCTCCATCATTGCGACAGGTCAAAAAATGGATTCTCTAAAGAGATCGCCTATGTGAAAAATGCAAGATTGCACATATTATTACTGAAATATACAGAATTTTCGTTGTGGATTATGCCTGAAGATGGTAGCTTGCTTAAAAAAAATCGGCGTATAATTTCCAATCTGCATCCATATCATAGAACAATGATACAATGACTTTATCAGGTACAGATCAAAACTTGCTTCTGATAGGTTGTGGGTACCCTATCAAGGGTATGTAGTGCATATCTCTTCCCCAAACTGATCAAACCCACATTTTTTTATCCCAACATTAAGAAATGCAGTAAAATTTGATTTTCTGGAAATTATATGTCTGATGTTGAAGCCTTCGACAGGTTTACGACTCTGGGATGTGATCGTGCAATTGCGATTTGCTAGGAAGGCGGGCTTATTTTTGCAACAATTCCTGTCATGTGGGGATAGTAGCTTACCTCGATCCGGTGATTGCCGTAAACATCCTCCGAGTTTTTTGAAGTGATTGTAAAGTTGTACCTGTAAAAACCATCAGGGGTTATCTTAGAATCCGGTATAAAGTCAGTCTTGTATACTGACGTGTCATTTGGGTAATCCGTCTCTACTGCCATCTGACCATTTGATGGTGAAAAATGGGCAAGATTAATGTCCAAAGTTCCACTTCCAAAGACAGTTCCATTTTGGCTAATTGATATTTTATGGATATTTTCAAGGCTTAGTTTTATGGCATCGGGGTTTGCCACAACAAAATGCTTTACTGCAAGATGACCCCACTCGTCGCCACCTGCAAGCGTGTACGTGCCGGGGAGGAACCACCCCCTGCTCTCCAAGTATCCCCGAATCGAGACGGTATAGTTCATGTCTTCAGAGTAGTAGCAAGACTGCCACATGGAATCGTTACAGGTGCTAGCTGTTGCATGGGAGCTCGTTGGATCAAAGATAGTCCAAGGTACGGTTGATTGGTGGACAGAGCGGTGCAGGATTGAAGATTCCGCGTGGATTACCCGCTGTGATATTTCCGGCCTGATAGTAGCCTTCGTAGACTGCAATCCCAAATGGGCGTGGCATGCAGGGCTCAAGGGTCAGGTTTTTGAGAGGCCATGTGTCTTGAGACCATGCCGTCACTTTGTTTTGGCTTGTGTTGTTAACTGAAATTGAAATCCCGATGTATTTGCCGTACTCTACATGGTCGGTATCAGTGGAAAGAGACAGTTTGAGTGAGGCCGAGGCATTGCCTGCGTTAGCAGGCGAGGCTTGGGACTCTTCTATGCCCTTGCTTAGAATAATGCCAGAAGCCCAACCGCGCTCTACAAGCGAGCTTGCAGTTTCAGGCCTTACGCAAACCGTGGAATTGTCTTCTGCCTTTGATACCGCAACAAAGCCGTCCTCGCATAATGGATCACCTACGACTGTGACGACGGGTTCTGTATTGCATCCAGTAAACATGCTAAAAGCTGGTCCTATTTTCGGCAGGTAAAATACAGGTGCAGTTTTGTATGTTCCTGGTTGGAGCGCCTTTACAGTCAAGGAAAACGGCACTTCGGAATTGCCAGGAACATCGATCATGTTTCCTGCGGGTTCTGTAGAAGTAATAAACCACCTTCCATGAGAGGGAGGCGTTGAGGCCATGACAAACAATCCGCGCTGGTCTTTTTGCAAAACTGAGACCAGCTTTCCTGTTATCAGTATGCTATCGCCTGTATGAACCGAATGGTTTGAGAATGCAACATCATCCAATCTGCCAAAACGGGGTTGCAATGGAAGGCAGAGACCATGCGCAGAAGCATCTGGCAGTATAGAGAAAGTCATTGCAGAAAGAAGAAAGCCAGTGATTGAAACTGCAAGTAGAGTTTTCAATTACTGTTCCAACCTCGACGAATTTTCTACGGTAAGAACAAATCCGAGACCTCCGTTGCAGACACCCGGTGAAAGGAATAGCCAGTGACTTGATGCTTTTGCATTAGCAGTTGCATACATTGTGAGAGTTACATGCTGGGAGCTCCATGGAAAAAGCACTTCGGAGCCTGGCTCAAAAGTAGTGTGTACCCCGTCTATCGTATCAGTATAGGTAAACCCTCCTCCACCTTTTGTTGGTTTGTAGTGTGAGAATGATACATGGTTTGTCAGGTTTACATGTGGAACCTGTACGGCATAAGAAAAAGGCAGATCTGGATAGAGTGTATACATGATTGAGCCTTTATGCCCAAGTTTTAGAACATATGTATCTCCGCCATATCTTGGATCCATACAAACGTCGTCAAATCCTGAATAATTGTCGACTTTGGTATTCATATGAAAGTATGTGATTGGACACATGAATCCTCCCATAGGGCCTGGGTCGTAGGTTCGAATTTGTTTCGTACAATTGCTGACAGGGTTGCCGTTTTGCGGTATTGCATCTGTCTGAACTTCAATGTATCCTAGTGGCTGCATATGTGTGGAAAGGAGGAATAATGACGTGCCAATGGCTGCAAGTACTACTGAAACTACAACTGTAACATTAATTATCTTCATGCTTGATATGCGCGGTACAGTAATCGTTTAAAAAATTGACGTATCTTTGTTACAGTTTTCTGCAACTGCATCGTCCGTCTTTTTCTGCAGTTCACTACCCAGTAGCTTATACTGTTTTTCAAACTGACTCTTTCTTACTATCAGCCACATTTTTGTGCAAGTTCTCTATCAATTCTTCAGGAGTGTTAAACAATTTTCCTCTGCTTTTTCGTGCTTGCTCAATGTCCTTGATTTCTGCCGTGGAAAGGGGTGGCGATGAGAATTTAGTTTTCGACATTACATTACTGCCCCCCTGTCAGTAATTAATCTTCATCTCACCATAGAGACATTGTGTTATCTTTCTTTTTGATGGTACCAAGATCAGGATGATCACCTTCTGAGACCGTGGAAAGCACCAGAGATCACGGGTTGAGTGACTTTTGCATCTTTCTTGCTTTTTTGGCCCTTCGCTGTCTCTGTTTACGCGTAGGCTCATCAAATCCCCGGTGGTTTTCCCCCATGACACACCTATGATAGTGTTTATTAGAAAATTTTTCCCTTAGGTATCATCCCAAGGAGATAAAACTATGAACAAAAAATTACCAGGCCCAAATTCAAAGAAAGTAATCGACAAGATGAGAAGATATGCGTACGATTCAACCTTCATGTATCCACTTGTAATTGCAAACGGACACGACTGCATCATAGAGGATCTTGACGGCAACAGGTTCCTTGATTTTACCTCAAACATAGGGGCATGTCCCATAGGCTATTCTCATCCCGATATAATCGAGGTCCTTGCAGAATATTCCACAAACGGGACTCACAAGATTGCAGGCCAGGACTTTTACTCAAAGGAGCATGCAGAGATTGCAGAGACACTGTCTACAATACTGCCAAGAAACTTCAAGTCATTTTTCATCAACAGTGGCGCAGAGGCAGTGGAAAATGCCATAAAAATTGCATACAGGAAGATGGGCCCGCTGCCAGGAGTCTCGTGTGTTGGGGCATTCCACGGAAGAACTCTTGGCGCACTCAGTTTCACATTTAGCAAGCCCGTACACAAGTACAACTTTCCAGAGATTCCCGTAAAGCGGATCAAGTTTTGCACAAAAGACGACGATCCGGAAATTGATGCAGTTGAAGACATACTCAAGGAAGACAAGGTCGCATTCATTCTGACCGAAGTTGTCCAGGGCGAGGGCGGATACAATATTGCAAGCAAGAAATTCATCAAAAATCTGAGAAAGCATGCAACGCAGTACGGGGTGCCGTTCATCCTTGACGAGGTGCAGTCAGGCCTTGGACATACGGGCAGCTGGTGGGCCTTTGAGCATTATGACGTAACGCCTGACATCATGAGTGCCGCAAAGGCATTGCAGGTAGGAGCAACAATGTACAACAAGAAACTTGAACCATCAGACAGATCTGCCCTCTCAAGCACATGGGGAGGCGGCAGCAAGATAGACATGGCAGTTGGAGCAAGGACAATCAGGGTCATAAAGCGAGACAAGCTGCTTGAAAATGCAGCAAGAATGGGAAGCATGCTAAGGAAGGGACTGGAGGAACTTGTCGGCAGAAAGGGAGTAGTTGACGTCCGGGGGCTTGGCCTCATGATCGGGCTGGAATTTGACACAAGAGGGCGCAGGGAAAGAAAGATTGCAGAGCTTTTCAAAAATGGACTGCTCACTCTTGGAGCAGGCCAGAAATCCCTTCGAATCATACCTCCCCTTGTGATAACAAAGGAACAGATAGAGCAGGGCCTTTCGATAATCACCCAAGTCCTGTCCAAGAGCTAGTTTATTTTTTGACAGGATTATTTTTTTGAAAAAATATTTTCAGGTCTTGCCGTTGCCGTACCATTCGCGGGCAAT
>JAGWFW010000006.1 GCA_028867735.1 Nitrososphaerota archaeon | reverse complement strand
GCATAACATAGTATAATTTAAACTCTAAAACTTCCAAGTTCTTTTTTATCTACGAACTGAATTTACTGCAAACTCGATCATTTCTTTTGGTATGTTGCGTTTGGCAACCTTTGCAAGTCCCTTGAACTCTACCGTGTTGTTGACCTCGTGTACCACGAATCCTCTTTTCTCGTCTTCCATTACATCAATTCCAAGTATTCCTCCTCCGACAGCTTTTGATGATTTCGTGCAAATGTCTTCCAGCTCCTTTGTTATCTCACATGGAACCGGCTCTCCACCAAGTGCTATGTTTGTCTTAAATCCGCCTGATGATGTTCTATACATCGCCGCTATGACTTGGTCTCCTACTGCAATTGCGCGTATGTCTCTTGGTGGCCTCTTGATTACCTCCTGCAAATAGTATATTCTGTCCAGCGGACCGTCGCTGAGCTCTCTCACTTCAATTATTGCATCTGCAATCTCCCTATCCTTTAGCAATATTACCCCCCTTCCCCAGCTTCCTACGATTGGCTTTATGACAAGCGGATATCCGTGTTTTTCAAGTGTCTCAACTGCGGATTCAGATGAGAATGAGAAATGGGTCTTTGGAGTGGGTACGTTGTGTTTTTTTAACAATAGTGATGTTAACAGCTTGTTTCCGCAGTTTGTTGCAACCTGAAGGTTGTTAAAAATTGGAACACCGAGAAACTCTAAGCATGCTGTAAAGTGCAGGCCGCGGAAGTAGCTGACGCATCTTTCAAGAACAACATCCCCAAAATCAAAGTCACTTTTCTTACTTTCAGTACTGATGTTAGTTATTTTTGCGTCTATCATCTTCGTATCATATCCGAGCTCGACTGCTTTTTTTTCAAGCATTTTTTCCTCTAGTCTCACTCTATCAAACAAGATACGGACTTTGGGCATTTACTCTCCCCAATCTTCGCCTACTTTTTCAGCATGCTTTAGCTCATATGCTGAACCATTCTTTGAAGCAATCTCGAAATCCGCGCCGCAGTCTGGACAAGAAACTATCTCTCCCACGCTTGCGTCGCCTGGAATTTTCAAATTTGCATCACATTCTGGACAATTCATTATTTGATCTTTCACCTCTTTTTTAGTAATTTATTAGCTTCTGTTGATTGCAGTCCCCACAATTCTACAAATCCCTTTGCAAGGGTTTGGTCGAAAGTGGAGCCTGAACCATATGTCGCCAAATCATGACTGTATAACGAATAATCTGATTTTCTGCCAACAACTCTTAGACTTCCTTTGAACATTTTCAGTTTTACAGTTCCGCTAACTCTCTTTTGCGACGCATTGATAAACATATCTAAATCAGTTTTCAGAGGATCTTGCCAGAGTCCAGAATATGCAAGCCATGCCCATTCTGAATCAACCATTGTTTTGAATTTCAATTCGTGCTTTGTAAGTACCATTTTCTCTAGGTCTGTGTGAGCCTCGATGAGGCAGAGTGCTGCCGGGGTTTCGTATACCTCCCGTGATTTTATTCCTACAACCCTGTCTTCGATGTGGTCTACAATGCCCACTCCTGAGGCGCCTGCTTTTTTGTTGACGTATTGTATCAACTCGATTGGTTTTAGACTTTTGCCGTCTGCTGCAACTGGAACTCCTTGTACGAATTTTATTTCAAGATACTGTGGCCTGTCTGGCAAGTTTTTGGTTTTGACCCAGATAAATGCGTCATCGGGAGGCTCTGAATACGCATTCTCGAGTTCTCCGCCTTCTATTGCTCGCCCCCACAAGTTTTGGTCAATGCTGAATCTTTTTGCAGCAGTATCAATCGGGATTCCGTGCTTTTTTGCAAACTTTAATTCTATATCGCGAGTAAGGTTGAGATCCCGTATCGGTGCGATGATTGGAAGTGTCGAGCCTGCACGCATGGTAACGTCAAATCTGACCTGATCATTTCCTTTGCCTGTGCATCCGTGTGCTAGCGCTCCTGCATTTTCCTTTTTGGCAATCTCTACCACCTTTTGTGCAATGAGTGGTCGTGCAAGAGCAGTTGCAAGGCAGTATTTTTTCTGATACAAGGCATTTGCCTTGATTGACGGTATTATGAAATCCGATACAAACTCGCTTTTTGCATCAACATTGTAATGCCTTACAACTCCGAGTTTTTCTGCCTTGGCTGCAATCTTTTCAAGATCGTCACCCTGTCCAACATCAACTGTAATAGTAACTACATCCATGTCGTGTTTTTCTTGAAGATATTTTATGACAACCGAAGTATCTAATCCACCAGAGAAAGCCAAAACTGCTTTTTCTTTCATTGAGGTTTTGTGTGATCAAATTTTCGCATTTATCTTTTATGATCTGAAATCCTGATCCATTTTTCTGGCATGAAAAATTAAAAATTATTTTTCAAATCAATGAGACAAAGCAAATTAGTCCAAGCTAAAATTCGAACACTATTTAACCGCAATATTATAACGCTGTTATATGAATCTGGTTCCCGTTGCGGGCATGTCTCAGAATCATCCATGTCCTAAAGATTGGAAAGGAGCTGGTTTCTAATGACAAAACTTCAGGCAAAAAACATTGTGAAACACTTTGATCATAATGGAAATTCTGTTGTTGCATTGGATGGGGTAAATCTGGACGTACAGGAAGGCGACTTTCTATGCATTGTTGGCCCATCTGGATGTGGTAAGTCTACATTTCTAAATATTGTGGCAGGCCTTGAAATTCCTGACTCTGGGGAGATACTGCTTAACGGAAAATCAATCTCCACTCCGGGACCTGACAGGACAATGGTATTTCAGGAAGGCGCGCTATTTCCGTGGCTCAAAGTAATTGATAACGTTGAGTTTGGATTAAAGATGGCTGGAATTCCAAAAGAAGAACGCAGACAGATCTCTCAGAGGTATCTTGACATGATGCAGCTCACCAAGTTTGCCGATTCATATACGTATCAATTGTCTACTGGAATGAAACAAAGAGTAGCAATTGCGCGAGCACTTGCAATGGATCCTGAGATATTGTTGATGGACGAACCTTTTGCAGCTCTTGACTCTCAGACAAGAGACTTGTTGTTAGTAGAACTTCAGCTTATCTGGGAAAGGACAAAAAAGACAATTATCTTTGTGACACACAACATCTCAGAATCTGTTATTTTGGGCAATCGCGTTGTAGTTTTTAAAAATAGGCCTTCCAAGATAAAAAAAGAGTTTACCATAGATTACAGAAGGCCAAGGCTAATGGAAGATGAAAATCTACAAAAATATTATCACCAAATAGTGGAAGAACTCAAAAACGAAGTGATTGCACAAATAAAAGATGAGAGTCAATGAGTGAAAAAATCATCTCTGAAAAAAGATCTCAAAGCCTTCATGATGCGGCAAACGCTGCATTGTTTTTGGCAATATTTGTTGGCATTTGGCAACTGGTCTTCATGCTTGGAATATGGCCCAAAATATCCCTGCCGTCCCCTGCCATGGTTGCAGAATCATTTGTTAAACTAATGCTGAATCTTTCACTTCCTGAGGGCGTGGGTGTAACACTTGGACGACTAGTGGCATCTTTTGCAATATCGGTAGGACTTGGTACGTTAATAGGACTTGCAATGATTCGATTCAAGGGGTTTGGCAAGACTCTTAATTCATTTTCTGCAGGACTTTTGTCATTTCCGAGTATAGCATGGGTGCCGTTTTCCATTCTCTTGATAGGGTTTAACGAATTTGGTATCATGTTTGTAGTAATAATGAGTTCAATCTTTTCTGTAATGATCTCAACGTACAGTAGCATAAGGAACATACCGCCAATCTACATTGATGCAGCAAAAAACATGGGGGCGAGAGGATTTTCCCTGTTCAGATACGTTACACTGCCTGCAGCAACCCCATCGTTGATTATTGGGTTAAGACAGGGATGGTCATTTGCATGGCACGCAATAATTGGTGCTGAAATACTGATGTCGATTGTAGGCTTGGGACACATACTTTCTGTAGGAAGAGACTTTCTTGACATGGGAGAGGTGATCACCAGCATGATAACGATATTTACAATAGGTCTGATTGTAGATAGGTTTCTGCTCTATAAATTAGAAGCCAAAATACGAAAAAAATGGGGACTTGATCATCATCGCTAAACAGAATGTTTTGAGGGGTGATTTGTAGAATGAATCCAGTCGCAAAGTTTGGTATTGCTGGTGCAATAATTGCAGCTGTTGTTGTTGCTATCTTTGTGTCGGTGTCTGGAACTACAGGTGCTACTCATGCAACAAGATATTCTCAGACTGACATACTGCGAATAGGGTATTTCCCAAACATAAGTCACGCACAAGCTGTAATTGGACTTGGGACCGGGGATTATCAAAAAGAACTTGGAGGGGTAAATGTGCAGACACAGATATTTAATTCAGGGCCTTCTGAAATAGAGGCCCTCTTTGGAAACCGAATTGACGTCGCATATGTTGGGCCTAATCCTGCCATAAACGGATACATAAAATCTGACGGTCAAGGTCTACGTATAATTGCAGGTGCCGCAAGCGGTGGTGTAGTGTTTGTGGTAAGAAATGATTCTGGCATAAACTCTGTTGCTGATCTTGGAGATAAGAAATTTGCCTCACCTCAGCTTGGTAATACGCAAGATGTTGCATTGAGGTCATTTCTGAACAAAAACGGGTACAAAACTTCGGACAATGGGGGAAATATCCAAGTCATAAACGCTGCAAACGCCGACATTGTTACCCTGATGCTAAAAAAAGACATTGACGGTGCATGGGTTCCAGAGCCATGGGGAACTAAAATAGAACATGAGGCCAATGGAAAAATTCTAGTTGATGAAAGAAACTTGTGGACAGGAGGAAAATTTACGACAGCGCTTGTCGCTGTACGATCTGATTACCTGCAAAATCATCCTGACATTATAAAGAAATTACTTGAAGCGCATGTAAATGAAACCTTGTGGATAAACGACAACAAAGAAAAAGCAATTGCAATATTCAATGAGCAATTGGGAAATTTGACAGGAAAGACATTTCCTGAGAATGAACTAAAAGAGGCCTTCTCAAGAATGGATGTCACATACGATCCGCTCCAAGACTCTCTTTACAAGTCTGCAGATGCTGCATATGGATTGGGATTTCTGGGTGATTCAAAACCAGATCTTGGAGGAATATTTGATTTAAATATTCTAAACCAAGTGTTGGAAGAAAAACACCTACCAGAAATATCTCAAGTTAATATGCCTTGAACAGATTGAATATGCACAAGTGAAAGGCTCCATCTTCTGTATGTTCGTCTAACATCTGTCAAGACACGCTCTGTAAATGATATAAGAAAAACCAAATGTGAAAAATAGGAAAAAGATATGCGGCAATTTACGATTTTAGAATGAACAAAATTTGTTTATTTTCAAATTTGTATCTTATTTAACACTTGTAGAGCTCCGTTAAAGTCATTTGGGGAACTTAAGAGCACATTTCCTGCAATATTGTGTACTTCTTTTACAAATGTTGCAGTATCTTTGCTGTATCCAGACCAGTCAAGATTGAGCATCTGTGCAGATTTCTGGTTCCGATCTGAGGCCAAAAGTACGCATGGTATTACTGCAAATCCTTGCGGCTTTAACTTGTCTACTATTCTTGTTACTTGGTCAGCCGAGCTTATTACCTGGGTTACAAAGCCTTTTGGCTGGGCCTCGATTTTCTTGTGAATCTTTTCAAAGTTGGGATTGCTTGAGATCGAAAGATAAAGGTCGATTTTTTCTCCAAAGCCCTGCTCGTTGAATTGCCTTACAACATCACTTGGAATCAGTTTGGAGTCCTTGGGGCCTGTTGGAGGAGGGTCGCCCTTTACTATCAGCACTCCATTTAGGTTCAAAAGTATGGCATCGCAAACAGTTTGAGTGATGGAAGTGTGATTTCTGTCCCTCACTCTTATGCTTGCAGAAATCTTGATCTTGTTATTGGAATTTTTTACAAAGAATCCTGCAGTTATGGGAGATATTCTCGGGATGCCAAGGACGGAATCTGTTACATGTATGCCGTCGCAGATCTGGCCTATTTTGTTTGATTTTATTTTGAATTTTTCCACGGAATCCTGTAATTCACTATGAGAAAGTATCCTGTCTTGGATTACCTTTGGTGGATTTAACTCGTAAATTATTGTCATAAAAGAGTGTCGCGACTACTTGATTATAACCTTTGAAGGCCTTGGCCAATGGCAAAAACAAAAGAAAATTAATACATTAAAACAAGCATCACTTACTGTTGGCAACAAAAACTCCTCTTGTTGAATTAATGAAACAAAAGATAGTGCTCTTTGATGGGGCCATGGGGACCGAGATTCAAAAGCTAAATCCGAAACCCGAGGATTTTCCGGATGGAAAGGATGGCTTCAACGACGGACTGTCTTTTACCCGGCCTGACTGGATACGCACAATTCACAGAAATTATCTAAAGGCAGGTGCAGACTGTATTGAGACCAATACATTTGGTTCAAACAAGCTCAAGCTGGAAGAATACGGGTATGGAGACAAGACGCTGGAGTTTAACAAAAAAATTGCCGAGCTAGCAGTGGGTGTCACAAAAGAGTTTGATGACAAACCGCACTATGTGATAGGTTCCATGGGGCCTACTGGATTTTTGCCAAGCTCAAACGATCCTTCGCTTGGACAGATTCCACTTGAAAAAATCAGGGAAGCATTTGAGGTTCAAGCCGAAGGGCTGATCTTGGCCGGGGTGGATGCATTACTGATCGAGACAAGCCAGGATATATTGGAAGTAAAACTTGCAATAGAAGGCTCACACAATGCTATGAAAAAGACGGGAAAGAGAGTCCCGATAATTGCAAACGTAACGCTTGACAAGTACGGCAAGATGTTGCTTGGAACAAACATTCAGGCTGCGTATACTACTGTCTCTGATATGGGAGTTGACGCATTTGGCCTGAACTGTTCCACTGGGCCTGTAGAGATGACCTCTAGTGTACAATGGCTCAACGAACAAGATGATCTCCCAATACTTGTTGTGCCAAATGCAGGAATGCCTGAAAACCAAGGGGGCAGGGCAGTATACAAGATGACGCCTGAGGACATGGCCAAAGTGATGAAAGATTTCCTGTATCAGTATGGCAAAGTCAGGATAGTGGGGGGCTGTTGCGGCACCAACGTGGACCATATAGCGCTTTTACGAAAAATAATTGATGAAAAGCAATCAGAAAATAAGCGCTAGGTATTTAGAAAAAGTAATCGAAAGTGACTGTATTGAAAGACGCTAGAGTAAGTTCGGCATTAAAGGCGGTCGAACTAAGACAGAATCCAGCTCCGCTTATCATTGGTGAGAGGCTAAACGCACAGGGATCAAAAAAGGCCAAAGAATGTGTCTTAGGAGACAACTTTGAGGAGTTGGTAAAAATAGCAAGGAACCAGGTAGATGATGGCGCGCATTGTCTTGATGTGTGTGTTGCCACCACAGAGCGTGCAGACGAACTGGAGTTTATGAAAAAACTTGCAAAGATGCTCAGCCTTGAGATTGAAGCACCACTAGTAATTGATTCTACCGAGCCCAAAGTTATAGCGGCAGCATTGGAGCAGATTCCTGGAAAGCCAATAATCAATTCAATTAATCTTGAAGGCGACGGGAGTAGATTTCATTCCCTTGCCCCGCTGATGATAAAGTATGGCGTTCCTGCAATTGCCATGTGCATTGGACCGAAAGGAATGGCAAAGACTCCAAAGGAAAAATTGGAAACTGCGGAGCTCTTAATTGAGACAGGAAAGAAATATGGACTAAAAGAGGAGCATTTCATATTTGACGTCCTTACTTTTACACTAGCTACTGGAGAATCAGAATTTTTGGATGCTGGAAAAAATACTCTGGAAGGAATCAGCCTTGTAAAAAAGAGATTTCCAAATTCGTTTACAACGCTTGGATTGAGCAACGTCAGCTTTGGCCTGGCCCCAAGGGCAAGAAAGATACTAAATGCGATATTCCTATACCATGCGGTAAAAGCAGGTCTTGACACTGTCATAATAAATCCAAAAGATGTAATCCCGTATACAGAGATAGATGAAAAAGAACGAAATCTCGCAGAAGACCTGATATTCAACAAGCATCCTAATGCCCTTGCAGAGTTTATTGCACATTTTGAGGCCACAAAGGCTACTGCAAGTGTAACCGCAAAGAAAATAGAGGTAGACCCGTCATGGCCTGCCGGAAAGCGCTCTAATTTTAGGATAGTAAACAGAATCCGTGATGATATAGAACGTGATGTTGTTACTGCAATATCTGAAAAGATTGCAGAAAAACATGAACTGAAAGAAAGAGACGGTTTGCTAGTAATTGATGTTCCAAAAGAGATTACCCACAACGCTGCCATCCGGACATTAAATGATGATTTGCTGCCGGCAATGAAGGAAGTGGGTGACAAGTTTGGTGCAGGCGAACTAATTCTTCCATTTGTGCTAAAATCTGCAGAATGCATGAAGGCAGCTGTAGCAGAGCTTGAAAAATATCTCTTAAAAGAGGAAGGAAGCACCAAGGGGAAATTAGTTCTTGGAACGGTGTATGGGGATGTTCACGACATTGGAAAAAACCTTGTAAAGACAATTTTTGAAAACAACGGATACACGGTATATGACTTAGGAAAACAAGTCCCGATGCAAAAGTTTCTTGAAAAAATTGATGAGGTAAAGGCAGACGCAGTGGGGCTGTCAGCATTATTGGTCTCAACCTCGAAACAGATGCAGTTCTTTGTTGAACATGCCAGGAAAAATGACATGAAAATTCCTGTACTGTGTGGAGGGGCAGCCATCAACAGTAATTACATAAATCGAATTGCAAAAGATGGCGGAATATACCAGCCCGGCGTGTTTTACTGTAAAAACATGTTTGACGGACTCAAGACGATGGATAACCTTGTTTCACAGGACCGGCAAAAATTTGTCCAACAGTGGAAAGAACGAATCGAGAAATGGACTGAAACTGTGATTGAAAAGACGCCCGAGGGAGCAATTGAACATAGTACAATAAAACCAGTTACTGCGCCGACTCCTCCTCACGTTAACAAGATAATCCGATTCGAGCCAAAAGATATAGATCTGAATCAAGTGTGGAAATTTTTGGACAAAAAATCGCTCTTTGTCTTATCCTGGGGATTGAGAGGCAAGTCTGCAAAAGAATCCGAAGCCGAACATGAAGCACTTCTTGAGGAATGGAAGAGAAAGATTCTTGCTGAAAAATTGTTCGAACCGCATGCTGTATACGGATATTTCAAATGCCATGGAAAAGACGGCGTTCTTACAGTCGAACACCCAGATGGTGAAAAACTTGCATTCAAATTTCCTCGCTCATCAAGAGCAAAACATCTGTGTCTTGCTGACTATTTTGGAGAAGATGACATCGTAGCTTTCCAAGCGGTAACTGTCGGAAGCAAAGTCTCGGAGATTATTGAAAAATGGAACAAGGAAGACAAGTACACTGACGCCTATTACTTGCATGGTATTGCAGTTGAGACTGCAGAGGCAATGGCTGCATGGATAAACCAGAAAATAAGAGATGATCTAAAGATTGACCAAAAACGAGGACTGAGATATAGCTGGGGATACCCGAGCTGCCCAGATGTGGCGCAACATAGTCTGGTTTGGAAGCTTCTGGAACCCGACAAATCCGGTATGACGCTTACTGAATTAGGGCAAATAGTGCCAGAGCAATCTACCGCAGCAATTGTTGTACACCATCCTGATGCAGAATACTTTGCGCTGTGATCACAACAGAAAATAACGAATCCATGGATGGTATTGCATTGGATCTTGAAAAAATAAAAAACGCATTATCTAGTACAATAAACGCCAAAGTGCATGATGACAAGAAGACCAAACTTGCCGCGGTACTTGTGATAATTTATGGCCCAGAACCGTCCATCCTTATGACAGAACGTTCAAAGACTATGGACCATCACGCAGGAGAGATATCGTTTCCCGGAGGCAGGTGGCAATATGATGATGCAGATCTTCTATCAACTGCCCTGAGAGAGACTAGGGAGGAGGTGGGTGTGGATATACAAAGAGAACAGATAGTAGGACAACTCAAGCCCGTTACCACGCTCAATTCTGGCTATACGATTGCTCCTTTTATTACAATTCAGGAGAAAATCCCCCTGATAACTCCAAACCATGAGATAGAATCAGTCTTGAAAATCCCGTTGATTCCACTATTGAAAACCATGGATGGCGATAAAGATCCAGCTCATCGGTCTATCCAAGAGATGTTTATTTTCAAATTTCAAAATTATCTGATATGGGGGGCCTCTGCAAGAATGTTAAATCAGATCACTGTGGCGCTATCATCAAATGGTTTACTTTGAGCACTGTTTCTTAGATTCATTTAAAAAGAGGTCAAGATTTTCAAACTTTTATGGCTGCCCGTAAGTCAACTCCAAGAAAGATTAGGCTGATGAGCAAGATAAAGCAGAATTCAGCCGTTCCAGCTTGGATAATAGTAAAGACAAAGCGTAGAGTAAGAACAAATCCGAAGAGGAGACAGTGGCGCCGAACAGACGTGGGGGTTGGTTAGTTGTCAGAAGAAACACTAGAGAGAATCTACACAATTAATCTGGGAAAGGTATTGCTTTCTCCAAACAACCAGCGAGCAAAGCGAGCAATAAACATGATACGAGAATTTGCTACAAAGCACATGAAATCTGAGAGTGTAAAAATTGAAGAAGAAATCAGTCATTTAGTTTGGGAACGCGGCATTAGACATCCTCCAAGAAAAATTCGGGTAAAATTATCCAAAGATGACGATGGTAACATTATAGTTTCAAAGTATCAGGAAGAAAAGAAAGCAACCGAAGAAAAGCCAAAGAAAGAGGAAAAGAAAGCAGAGGAAAAACCCAAAGAGAAGAAATCTGATGAAAAACCAAAAACTGAAGAAAAGAAAGTAATCGAAGAAAAGCCAAAGAAAGAAGAAAAAAAGGCTGAAGAGAAAAAGACGGAAGAAAAACCCAAGAAAGAAGAAAAGAAAGCTGCAGAATCTAAACCTGCAAAGAAATCAAAAGAGTAAATCTATTCTATTTGTTCTAGTTCCAAGTCTATCTTCACGCTAGAGTCTGGTTCGTCCCAATCTAGCATATTCTCTTTTGGAACAATTCCTAGAGGGTCATATCTGTCAAAACGCGTCTCTCCTTCTATTGAGGTAAGCAGTACCACTTTGGACTTTTCACCATTTGCAACAGACAAACTGACCCTAGTACTATCATTGCTAAATATTCCGCTGATGGTACTCACCATTGAATTTAGAACGCCAATCGGGACTTTGTTTCCTCCTACTACGTAGAGCAACGCACTCTTGATGCTGTTTGGAGGCGCATCCTCGTATAACATCTTGATCGAGTCTCTAAGAGATGTTTCAACATCTGATATGTCTTTACTGGTTGAGAGAATGTTTGTCTTAAGTGGCAGGGATGAGTTTTTCAAAGTGGAAACAACATACATCAAGGCAGCATTTGTAATGGCATTGCAAGAATCAGGTGTCAGATCTGGATTGCTGTCAAGCAAAGCATCATTGTCTATAATTACGGTGCAATCAGAATTCGCCTTTAGTCTTTTTAGGGAAACTCCTGAGAAGAAAATCTTGTCCTTTTCAAATTTGAAAGGCATGATTCCAAAGGAAAGAACATTTTTGCCCATTTCCTTGCTAATCTGGGAGACAACCGGGGCCAACGCCGCACCGGATTTTCCGGCCAAGTTAGCTATTATTATTACGGTTGAATAGGACGCTAGTTTTTCAGCAATTGATCTTCTTGCACCAAATGATATGCCTCTGATAAGATATGCTGATGGGTTGAGAATGGGGTTGGTATTTATCAAAATCTTGGAAGATTCTTGGTTTAGGTCCTTTGGGTCGTGACTGATCAGAAGGGAATCGCATCCAATCTCTGTTTTTATGCCTGCAGCAAGTCTGCTCCCAGCGCCTCCCAATCCTACAACTAGAATTGGTCCTTGCATCTGAAATTCCATGACTCTCTCTTGCTTGCAAAAATGATTAAAAAACTTTGTTGCTTAGTTTTGATCCTAGTTTCGATCTAAAAAATTTAGCTCGTAATATGACCGCGTAATCCATGTCTTGTGGCCTCTGTTATCTCAACTATTGCTTTTTGGCCAATCTTGACCTCGTCGCTGACCACAACTGACTTGTACGCATAGTTGCGACCCCTTATGACTCCCTCCGAACTTTCATCAAATATGACCTCGCCCTTCCAGCCAATCCATTCCTGGTTTCTTTCATGATATATCATATTTGTCATCTCAAAAACTGTCTTGCTTCTTCGCATCACCTCAGACACCTCGATCTGGTCCATCAAAGCGGCCTTTGTTCCACGTCTTGCGCTGTATCTTGAGAGGTTGACTATGTCAGGCTGGGTTTCTCGTATGAGGTCAAGCGTCTGTTCGAAGTCCTCCCGAGTTTCAGTTGGAAATCCTACTATGATGTCTGTGGAAACTGTGAATTTTCCAAACTTTTCCCTAAAAAGTTTGCTTGTATT
Organism: Nitrososphaerota archaeon; assembly: GCA_028867735.1. Taxonomy (GTDB): domain Archaea; phylum Thermoproteota; class Nitrososphaeria; order Nitrososphaerales; family Nitrosopumilaceae; genus Nitrosotalea. The sequence goes on along the minus strand of JAGWFW010000006.1, from coordinate 35,808 downwards.
TCTAAAGACTTCGGCAGTATGCCCGCGTTTCATGTCTTTGAGCACCTTGTTACTGCCACTCTGAACCGGAATGTGAAGGAATTTGAAGACCTTGGGGCTTTCAAACGACTTGAGCAGACTGTCTCGAATTCTGGGCATGTACATGGGGTTCATCATGCCTATACGAACCATGAAGTCCTGTTCTATGTCTGAGACAGCATTGACTAGGTTTGGAAGGTCAGTTCCAATATCTAGTCCATAGCATCCATTGTCAGTTGATGTAAGCCATACTTCGCAGCATCCATCATGAATCTCCTGTCTTACCTGTCTTACAATGTCGCCAATCCTGAAACTCTGAAGATCCCCCTTTGATAGCTTTGTTTGACAGAAGGTACATTCGCTCATGCATCCGCTAGCTATCTCTACTATCCCAACGGCAGGGTTTAGGCGGACTTTGGGCAGCCCTATCTTTGATATGTCAGAATCTTCAAGCTCAACTCTTCTTTGTCCCTTCAGGGTCAGATCTATTATCTCCAATGTCTTTCCGATGGAATTTGGTCCAAGAAGGCTTGCCTTCGGGCTGAACTTCTCTACTGTTGTAGTCTCTGCCTTGGGAAGACAGCCTGCAACAACAAGCGGTTTATTTTTTAATTGTTTTATTCTGTGAACCATCTTGTCTGCAGTCGCGTCTTTTACAGAACATGTGACAATTACATTAAGATCTGCATCTGATGGGTTTTCTGCAAGCGTGTGCCCGCCATTTACCACAAGCCCGGTAATCATTTCAGAGTCTGCAAAACTTGCAGAGCATCCATATGCCTCAACCCATATCTTTGCCATGTTATCCAAGCAACATATTGACTTCTTTTTCGCTCATCAATCCTTTTGAGATTACAATCTGTCGTATGGTCTTTCCGGTCTTGAGTGATTCTTTGTACAAGTCAGCAGAAACTAGGTAGCCAAGTTTTGGAGCAAGAAGCGTTACTATTACAGGACTGTTTTCTATATATTGACGTAGTTTTTGCTTGTTTGCGCTAAGCCCTGCAACAAGATTCTTGGAAAATATTGGTACAAAGTTCTTAAGCATGTCTGTTGATTCAAGCACAGCTTTTAACATGACAGGGAGCATCACGTTTAGCTCAAACTGTCCTGATTGAGCCGCGAGGGCCGCAGTAGTATCGTTGCCAATTATGTTAAAACACACCATGTTCATGCATTCTGCAAGCGACGGATTGACCTTTCCTGGCATGATGGAAGAGCCTGCGTGAACAGCAGGTATTCCAATCTCTGACAGGCCAGCAACAGGGCCCGACGCCATTAATCTCATATCATTTGAAAATCTCCCAAGTTCCAGTGCTAGGTTTCTCAAAGTTGATGAAATGTTTGCCACTGCAAATCTGCTTTGTAAACCGTATTGCATGTCAGGTTCCGGTCTGAATGGAATCTTTGAAATCTTTGCAAGCTCTGCTATTGCAAGGATTCTGTATCCCTTTGGTGTATTTGCACCGCTTCCTACTGCTGTTCCTCCAAGAGCCACGCGTTCAAGTTCTCTCTGTGCAGCAAAAATTGCATCCCGTGCTTTTGCAATGGCGGTTGTATATGCTGCAAACTCTCCCCCGAGAGTGACGGGAAGTGCATCCATGAGGTGAGTTCTGCCTATTTTCTTGTAACCCGAAAACTCTTTCGCCTTTCTTGTTATCGTTTTAATCAAATCATCAAGCACTGAAATGACTTGTTTTATGTTGAAAAGAATTGCCACGTGCATGGCAGTTGGAAACGTATCATTGCTTGACTGTGACATGTTTACATGATCGTTAGAGTGTAATACTTTGTCATTCCCCTTCTTTTCTCCTAGAATTTCGAGTGCAATGTTTGCAATGACCTCGTTGGTATTCATGTTAAAGGCAGTGCCAGCGCCCGAATTGATTGGTTCTATAAGGAACTGGTCAAGAAACTTTCCTGCCAGTATTTTGTCACATGCCTTTACTATTGCATTTCCGCGTTTTGCGTCAATTGCCTTTGTCTTCATGTTGGCAACAGCAGCTGACCTTTTAATCATGACAAATGCCATTATCAAATTGATGTGGGGTTTGAGACCTGTTACATGGTATTGGTTGATTGCCCTTGATGTGAACGCACCATAATATGCCTCAGAAGGGATCTTTACTTCTCCCAGTGAATCCCTCTCTGTTCTAAATTCCACGTGCACCCTACCACTAAAATTCCTAATATTCATTCGCATTTGAAAAATTACAAAAATATCTCAAGTAATGACATAACTTTCACTTATTTTGGCTTCAAAACCCAATAGATTAATATACTTATAAAAAAGACTCGAGATGATGAATAAGCGATACAGTATACTGTCTATTGTTGCAGTAGCAGCAGTAGCCGGCATTCTGTTCGGTAGCACATATTCAAACACGCAATCAGTAGCTGGTAACGCATTAGGCGTATCACCAGCGACAATTGACAAAGTGACACCACAGACAATTGATTCTGTCACTGCAAAAGATGCACAGAGCGTCGGCGGTCTGGTATTCAATATGGTCGGAGCGGACGCAATTCCACTAGATCAAGTTGCAGCTGAAAAAGCAGCTGGTCGAACCGTTCATGAGGTTACCTTGACTGCACAAAGCGTCGATCTGCCCATTCCTGGCGGAAAGATGTATCATGCAATGACCTTTGACGGCCAAGTTCCTGGTCCAACAATTAGAGTAACACAAGGCGACGTTGTCGAGGTTACACTAAATGTTCCATCAACTGAGCTGACAGCTCATAGCCTTGATATGCACGCTGGTAGGATCTCTGCAGTGCCAAACTTTGGTCCTGTGATGCCAGGCAAGTCAAACACATATGCGTTCATTGCAAACACTCCTGGTGCCTTCAAGTATCACTGTGAAGGTGTAGGTGTAATTGGTATGGACCAACACGTTCTTTCCGGCATGTACGGAATGACTATTGTTGATCCACTCAACGGTTACCACAAACTCCTAATCCAGAGAACTGCAACACAAAATGGTCAAGTAGTGTTAAACAACACACTAGTTTCACCAGCAGCATATGAGTTTACTTTGCAATTCAACCAACTGTACCTTAATGCAGATGGTTCTTACAACCAACCTGCAATGTTCTTACACAATACGACTTGGACTGTAATAAATGGCAAACCATTTGGTTATGATCCAGTTGTAACAAAGGTATGGAAAGGTGCTGGCGGTCATGATGAAGCAGCCCCACTAATTCTACCAGTTGGTCAACACATACGATACTTCGTATTGAACCAAGGTAACATGCCATTATTCTTCCACATTGTAGGAGGACAGATGGACAGAGTTACACAGGGCAACATGGTACAGGCAATGGGAACTCAAACATGGAACATTGGTGGTTCACAAGATGCAATCATTGATGCTGTGTATGACGAGCCAGGTGCATATGTTATAGTCAATCATGACTATGCAGCCATCTTCACTGGTGCAGCTGCAATACAGCTAGCTCAAGCAAGTCCAGCTCCAAATCCGTCGGATGCTGTACCTCCAACTTCGAGCCTGCCTGGTACAAGCATGCCACAGCAGACATTTGTCCACTGTGAGTGCACAAACGAACGTGCTAACGAAATAGGAAACATGACTGGACAGTAAGTCCAACAATCCCAATTTTTCCTTTTTTATTCTAATTTCACACAATGATTATATTCTGTACATTTGGTCTTCTTGCATGAGTATGAATCAAAAAGTTTTGATCTGTGATCAGGTTGACAAAGTATTAAATGAGATATTGAAAAAAAATGGTCTAAACATTACCTATGAACCTGAAATTACTCCAGAGCAGATCAGAGAGAAGATTGGCAGTTATGAAATTGTGATTGTACGAAGCAGGACCAAACTAACAAAAGAATTGATAGAAAAGGCAGCCATCTGCAAAATAATTGCCAGGGTGGGAGTGGGTCTTGACAATATAGATGTAGACGCCGCAAATACAAAGGGCATACGAGTAATCAATGCAGTGGAAGGTGCAATGAATGCAGTAGCTGAACTGGTACTAGGATTGATGCTGTCCCTTGCAAGGGAGATACCGAGGGCAGACAGAGAAATACGAAATGGAAAATGGCTAAAGAAAGAACTGATGGGAAGTGAACTTTCTGGAAAATATCTCGGCATTGTTGGGCTGGGTAACATTGGAAAGAAACTTGCACGACATGCAAAATCCCTCAATATGAATATCATAGGATACGATGTATTTCCAATACCTGATGAATTTTCAAGAGAAGTGGGACTTATCAAGGCAGATCTTGATACATTGTTGTCAAGTGCAGATTATGTGTCATTTCATGTACCATTTACGCCAGAAACAAGTCATCTGGTAAATGCGCAAAGACTGTCAAAAATGAAAAAGACTGCTTACATCATTAATACCTCTAGAGGAGAGGTAATCGATGAGGAAGCACTCTATGGTGCACTCAAGGAAGGAAAAATTGCAGGAGCGGCGCTAGATGTATTTGAGAAAGAGCCTGCCACAGGAAACAAGCTTGCAACGCTTCCAAACGTCATATGTACTCCACACATAGGAGCTCAGACAAGAGAAGCTCAGGCTTTAGCTGCAAATGTTATAGCAGAAAAGATAATAATGATTCTTCGTGGCGTAATCTAGTCGTGGTACGCCTAGTACTTGTAGCCTCACTGTTATTTCTGGTAATGTTCTCTATAATTCCAGCCTTTGCTGACACTGGCACTGTTTCAGTTGTAGCAGGAAAGACGTTCCAGGTCAGTTATGATGCAAACAGAGTTAAAGTGCAAGACATTGAAACAAACCCAACATATGACGAACTTACCGTATCTGTACAGGTTTTGTCCCAAAATGCATTGCTTGAGCTTACAATCCCACGTGATCTTTTGGATTCTAAACAAGGAAACAACGACATCCCGTTCATTACAGTGATTGACGGAACACTTGGCAACGTCATAGAGAAAGACCCAACTGACACTACGAGAACCATATCAATTCAACTCTCTCCGGGAAATCAACAAATCGAGATAATTGGTACATTTGTAGCAACGTCAGGACCGCACGGCAGTACGCAAACTGCGGCGCCGACAAATACTGTAAACCACACCCCAAACGTATCTCAAGAGTCTCAGTCGACAACCGCTACGCCTGAACCGAAAACATCTCCCAAAATTATAACTCAATCACAAGAAAGTATTCCACAGGAAAATGTTACATCTTCACTAAATTCATCAAAAAATATCGTTTTTAACATACCGTATCTTCAAAACATATCAATCAGTCTGAGTCAAACCGACCTGGCTGTAATCGGCGCCATAGTTCTGGTAATAATAATTGTGATTGCAAGTGTTGCAAGAAGAAAACCGGCTAGAATTGCCAAAAAAATCTAGTCTAGACTTTCATTATGCTGTGCTCAATGAGATACTCTATTGCATGTCCAAAATCATTGTCTGATATGGAACCGTTTGACCACCATAATGCGTCATTTCTGAACCATGAGGGTATGGACGTCACGTTTTGCTCACGATATCCATCTATCTTGATTGTGCCTGAATTGACAAGCTCGGCAATGTGTTCTCCAAACAACCTATCGGATGTCTGGTTCTGAACCCAGGAACTTGCTACCTCTTTGAATTGTGGAGGGATTGTAATGTCTCCAGTGTCTACCAGTTGAAAGCTTGTGGTTGCGTTGGCTCCGGCATACTGAATCTTGACAAAATAAGTACCGGGGGAAAAAGTTGTTCTATAAAATGGAAACGGGGCAGTGATATTTGATACGGATTTGGCAATTGCCATGTTAATGGGGGATGACGACTGGTTTGATTGGTCCACTATCTCCAAAACTGCCATGTCTCCCGTAACGTTGGATACTGTGACTGAAAATGAAAGGCTATCACCGTATCTGTAAACGGGCTTACTTGTAGCAATTGAGACTTGAGTGGTTCCATAAGACATGCCGGCGTAACTGAGACCCATTATTGACACTATGACAAATGTTATGGCTGCAAGTTTTTTCATAAAATCGGTAGAATTGTGATTTCATAATAGGGTTTTGAAACTTGTCACATGCATCTGTCTAACAGAATATTAAGGGGGAATTTGGTAGTGCGGGGTATATGACCAGTCGCCAAGAACAAGTCTGGCTTAAGATGTGGAAAGAAAACTCCACCGAGCTTAGGGCAAAAGCTGTAGAATGGAGGAAACAACATGCCTTGGAAAGGATTGAAAGACCAAGCAGGTTATACAAGGCAAGACAGCTTGGATACAAAGCAAAACAGGGCATAGTCGTAGTAAGAATGCGCGTAGGAAGAGGTAACATGCGCAAAAAGAGGCCTGTTGCAGGAAGAAGACCGAAACATCTTGGTGTGCTGAGAATAAAACCAGCACTTAGCATGCAGAGCGTTGCTGAACGCAGAGTACTGGAAAGATTTCCTAACTTGAAACTTCTTGGTTCATACTATCTTTATCAGGACGGTGTCTATCTGTGGTATGAAGTCATACTGGCAGATGTATCGCACCCAAGAATCTCATCCGATAAAGAAATGCGCGGAAAGATTGCCGGTCTGAAAAATTGAAACAACTCATTTTAGTTATTGTACTTGCTTTGGGGCTGTCTACGATATTGCTTTCGGAACATGCCTTTGCACAGTTGCAGTTCAAAGGTCTTAACTATCCTGGCATAAGATGGGAGTGGCCAATCAAAGCCGACCAATATACGTTCATAGTAAACACTACAACAAACTATGACATGCAAAACGTGACATTCAACAAGGATGCTAAAACCTTGACGTTTCTTGGCAACAGTTCTCATGCAGGGAACATTGCTGAAATCGAGATACCGAAAAACCTCATTGGGGGAAACTATACTGTTTATCAGGATGGAAAGCAGATATCGCCAATCGTACTCAAGAACGGAAATCTTACAACAGTGATGTTAAAATTCAACGACACCGGTAATGTAAAGACTGACATAACGGGGACTACGTATCTGCCGGAATTTTCTGGAATCGCCTCTGCAATAATGCTGGCGTCTTTTGGAATACTGTTTGTGACTTTGAGATACAGAAAGTTCTAGTATCCATTCATGTAGTCTTCCCACATGTTTGAGCGTGTGGTAAACTTGTTGATCTGATAGAATATTCCGCCTACTATTCCAGCCTGATAACACGCATACAAGTAAACCTGAGAGTGGGTGGGGTCAGTATGGGTAAGACTGAGGGCAATCATTGTAAAGAAAATGTATGTTCCAACAAATGTAAAAATTCTGCTGAAAAAACCGCTCATTCCAACTATACGTTTTGTAGCAGCAGCCATCATGGTTATGCTGGAGACTATGAGAAATGTCAGCCCGCCATTTGCCTTGACAAAATCATTTATCCAAGGTATTATTCCCTCTTTCAAAATGGAATCCTGTGGTGGATGCGTCCCGCCATGAAGCGCAAACGAGACTGATGTAAATATAGAACCCATCATGAAGATGAACAAAAATATCTTGATAATTCCTCTTCTTACAGGACTTCGTGGAGCTGCAGGAGACATTACTCTTTCTGCCATCTTGACCCCGTAGAGCACGCCAATCAAGAATGAAGGTATGAACATTAAATCTATGATAATTGGAGACTGCTTGATGGCCTGATCAATTTCTGAGCCGAATAGGAGTGAAACCATCAGGGAAAGAGCTACTGCTCCGACAAAAATGCCAATATCCAGCCAATTTCTGCTATGCCTAATTTCAAATAGGTCAGGTCCCCACTCGTCCAATCTTATGTCTGCTTTATGAAAGCGCATTAAAGAAAGAATTCCAAATGATTTTGCCTATTTTATCAACTCATTTTGCCTTTTATTTCCGGAATGTGTTATGGTCAGCATGAGAATTGCAATACCGATAATTGGAGCAGGCGTAATTGTATTTGCTTTTGGAGTATTGTTCTTTTTACAGGGAAACTCGGTTGTAGGACCGACTTCGTCTTTCATGTATTCTAATACAAAATGGATTACATACGGGGAGGCGATTGCTGCAGTGGGTATGGGGGTGATTGTGCTGGGAATTGTAACTAGCTTACGACGCCCAAGGTCATAGTGGATCTAACCTTGTCCATCTTTCTAATTTTCTTTGTAATCAGGTTGTCAAGCTGAGTGTCTGTACCTGCTTCTGCTTCTACTACTATATCGTAATCTCCATAGACTACTCTGGCATCTTTGACCTTATCCATACGCTTTATCTTTTCTACAATCTCGCCTTCTGCGCCAAGTTCGCATCCAATCAAGATGTATGCTTTTTCCATGATATTACTAATCGAATTACATCTTTAAATCCTTACTTGAACCATGTTACACACAGCAGCCCTCACTACTGTAATCCACGCATGTTCTGTCTTGTATGCAAGGAAACAAGTTCAGAGTTTTTAAATGCCCTAGTTTAACAAGTGTCATGGGACTTTTTGGCAAGGCAAAACAAAAAGATGAGAATGCGGAAAGACTGACTGCTCTGCTTGACAAGTTCGAATACCCGCATCTTGAGAAATTATGCACTGATGTAATGAAAAAGTCCCCTCAAATGACAAAAAATGAGCGTATGGAGAGAACTGAATACCTGGAATTCATCTGGGATCAATACAAGAAAGGCACACTGAACTTTCAACAAGTTATGGATTTTGCAACAAGTCAAGAAATTGTATCAAAAGATTTCTTTGAATAGCAGATTCTAAACGCAAGATCAGGAAGCTATCTCTAATGTCGTGAGCAGATCTGTCTTTGTGTCATAGATGCGTATCAAGTGATTGTTAGTGTCTGCAATGTACAACTTGCCCTGATGCCATTTTACATCACTTGGTTCATAGAGTCCAAGTGAATCGCAATTTGGATCATCAAGTCTACATGTGCCAGACGTGTGCTTTCCAATTATTGTGGACACGTTATTGTTTTCAATGTCTATGCTTCTCAACGCAGAGTTGTAAGTGTCTGCAACAAAAATTCTATTTTGTGTGGCACATAATCCTAGAGGGTGTTGAAACAGGGCATCGTCAACATGACCATCCTTATGCCCGAATGCAAAAAGACCCTGTCCAGCAAGCGTTCTGACATGGCCTGACTGCAGATCAACTTCGCGTATTGAAGAAGTTTCACTATCTGCAAAATACAATCTATCTGCAAAGAGTGAAAGACCGCTTGGCTGAGCAAGCTGTGCATGTGTCCTGTCTCCATCTACTATGTTCTCATGTCCATTTCCAGCAAAGGGTTGAATCAAATCTGTCTTGGTGTCATACACCCATATCTGATGATTTCCTGCCATTGCAACAAAAACTAGATCGTCTTTCACAACAACATCCCATGGAGATGAAAGCGACGTGTCTCTTCCCACCCCTCCGCTTGACATCCACGGTACTTGTTTTCCCGTTCCCGCAACAGTGGATACCTTTTTTGTAAACAAGTCTATCTTTCTGATTGCATGATTTTCAGTATCTGCAACAAACACTGTGTTGTTGTCTTTCCAAGCTATTCCTTGCGGCCTAAAAAATGTGGCATTTGGAAAATCTCCATCTGAAAATCCCCTTCTCCCACTTCCTATGATGTTTTCAATTTTTCCGTTCATGTCCGTTATGATTACCCTGTTGTGGTTTGAATCTGATATTGCTATCTTGTTATTTGACAGGGATATCTTGCCTGGGTAGAAGAGAATTGATTTGTCACGCGCGACTTGGTGAGAAATTTTGACTGGCTCTCTGGATAGAGTTCCTGCCTTGCCGTGTTTTTCTAATAGTGTATCCACGGTATCTTCTATCAGTTCTTTCTGGCCTTCGCCAGACTGCTTGTATGCTATAGTACCCTTTGGATCAACTATCACAATTGTGGGCCATCCTGCAACCTCGTATTTTTGCCATATTGACATCTGTTTGTCTACTAGCACAGGATGCGAGATCTCATACCGCCTTACTGCCTGCTCTATGTTTTTCTTGTCCTGTTCGTTGAAAAATTTGGCAGAGTGGACTCCTATGAAAACAACTGGTTTTCCTTCATATCTCTTTTCAAGCTGCGCAAGGGCTGGCAACGTATGCATACAATTTATGCAGCAATATGTCCAAAAATCAAGCACTATGACATGTCCTCTGAGCATCTCAAGTGAGAGGGGCCTGTCTGAGTTGATCCAGTCAAAACCTGATGGAAATTCTGGTGCCTTTACCACATTAGTGTAAAACCTATCAAACACATTGAACTCTGGAAAAAATCATAATAAAAATTCTTACTGATGCAATCAATCCACGGATGCCAGAGTAAAATATGACCTTATTTCCTTCACTGCCTTCAAACCCTTCACTGTGCTATTGCAAATTCTCTCATGCGATAATGCAAACAATTAATCAAAAACCGGCCGACACTGGGTCGGCAGGCTTCATTATTTCCCTTAACAAAATAGTGGCGTAGGAACCGCGAGAAAGCGTGAAGATCACGTATTGTCTGTCTGCTGCAAAATCTTTGCATGACATGACTGACTGTCTAAAACCGCCCTCGTCGCTTACCTCTTGCATTTCTTTGACAAAAAAATCCTTTGGGCTTGTTTCTTCTTCTGCAAGTATCTTGGATACTTGGTATTCAAATCTGTTTTTCTTTGAATAAGAATAACCTACAAGAGGAATTGTCAGCTTTTGTTCCGGATCATTTTGATATCTACCCAAGTTATCTTCTTTGTCATAGCACACATCCCCTATCTGAGGGCTGAATACGTCTTCTCCCATCTCATATGCCATGCTAAGAGTGCGATTGAAAATAAATGACTGGTAGGCCTCTACAAAAAACCTTCTAAGCGATATCGGTATGGCATGCAGTGCTTTAGAAGCATTATCATGGTCTATCATTTCCCTTAGAACCAGTCTCTCTATATCCATCTGCGGAGGTACGTCTGCAAAGACTCGAGAATAATTTGTCTTGTCCCTAAGCTCGTTTCTTATCTTGTTGCTTTCAGGAAGGTCATACTCTGAAGTAGATGAAAGCAGTATCTCTACGGCTTGATCAAAGTTTCTTTGCACTATTGACTTGCCTATGAGGTGTGAGACTGCCCTCCTGCTCCCAAATCTCTGGTATCCGTAAAAATTTAGAATCCTGTCGTGTTGCCCAAAATCAGAAATTTTTGAAAAATCTGCATCTTCAATCCTTATTTTGAAACGGTTTCCAATCATGTCTTTTTTTGTAAGCGGTTTTTGAACAAAACCAATTTTTTCTATAGAATATCTGTTTGTTGTTATGTCTTTGTATGCGCGGGAAACGTTCATGTCACAAACAAACTGTTCTGTTGTAGCATTTGCATCCTTTAGGCCAAGGGCCTTTAGCCTGATGCCATGCTTTTCAAATATGTCTGATAGGGCATGATTCGTATCAATCCCTGATTTTTTTAGCTTGAAAACTGCGTATTTTCCAGACTGGGAAATCTTGTCCAGTGTTTTTTCACGCAAGACCTCTGAAACAAAAAACTGGTCTTGGGACGTGCGTATCTTTCCGCCAGTTCCTTGTGTCTTGGTACCATAAACCGAAATTCCAATTATGCTGTCTAGTTTGGGAACCACTTCTTACTGTATTGTCACTGTAACAAATTGTGATACTGTCACATCCTGATATCTTGCACTGATTAGCACTTTGTAGGTTCCAGAAAGGGCAAAATTGTCTGCAGACATGTTTATTGATATGGTTTTTTGTTTATCTAATATCACAGCTTCATCCGAAGAGGTAACCCTCAAGTCCTGAGGGCTGGCTGTTTGCTGTGTCATTATGTCTACAGGTCCGCTCATCTGTCCGCCTGGGTTCAATGTCACACTAACAGTACTATTCTGTCCTCTGTGCAGGATGACATCTGTGGTAGACACGTTTTGAGAAAACGGCAGCGGCACAGTAGAATCGAGCACTCCTATGTTGTTTTCAACCCACTCTGGGAACCATATCTTGTTATGTGAAACTGTAAAGGTAAGAACTTGTGCCACTCCGCAATCAGCTTGGTTACCACAATCTGACCAGTTGGGATTTTTCGACGGAACTAGGTATTCTACAAGGGATCCTTTTGCTGGATCAAAGACCGCAAGTGTATTTGCTACCTGTTCATTAAACCACAGTCTTCCCTGATCATCAAATTGATCCCAGTATGGTCTTGTGATAGGAGTCTTGATCAGTCCTGAGGCGTTACCATATGTTGAAACCTGCGGTACGGATGTGATGTATTTTGTAAATTGCTGAGACTGGGGATCGAAACTGATGAACATGCTGCTTGCGGTATCTGTTATCCATATGATACCATTAGGCCCGATTGAGATTCCGTTTGGAGCTGATATTTCGGAAGGAAGCGTATAATTGGAGAACTGTGAGGTTTGTGGATCATATCTTACAAGCTCCCCTCCCAATTGATATGTCCATACGGTATACCATATTTTGCCTGAAGAGTCAGCTGTCATGTCACTTGTAAAATTGTAGGCTCCGGGAGACATGATGTCTATCGTCTTTAGGTTATTTCCTGTCTGGTCTGTACTGAAAATAGAAATTTTTCTTCCCGTAAAGTCATTTACAACCAAATCAGAACCGTCGGGTTTGAGAATCTGTGGAAATGCCTCTGACTGACCCTGCGTCTTTGGAAATACGAAACTGGAATAATTGTCTGTCATTGTGTTGAACTTCCACATCAGGTTGTGCTGTGAATCGCTAAACCAAATGTTTCCATCTGGTTCATAGTACATTCCCCACATCATTGACTTTTCTCCCTTCTGCCATAGTGGATTGTTGAACTCTTGGAATGTATTTGTAGTGGGATCAAATCTTGCCATGTTTCCTGTGTTGGTTTCGATAAACCACACATTTCCAGATGGATCCGTAGTAATGGCTAATGGCTGTGTACATAGAGTGGGAATCTTGAACTCTGTGATGTATTTGGTTGATTTTGTCTCGTTCTCGCTTTGACAAAAAGTAGTCCACTTGTCTGGGGAATAGTTGTCTTTAGGAGTTCCAGTCAATGTAGCATGCGTTCCCTGTGGATTAGATCTGAAAAAACCTGCTCCCACGGCAGCTACTGTAGAAAGTATGAAAACTGCCATAAACCCAACAGCTAAAAGCTTTTTGACGTTCTTCTTCACAGAAAAAGGGCAGTTTTCACCTTGTTATATCTCATACGCAGTTCTAGTCTAACTTGTATTGGATCCAGTTCTACAAGACAAATATTAAACATAAACACGAATACTTTATGCCAAACGAAGATGATCTAGAGCGACTACATCTCTTGGATGTGGTCATGAATAAGGGAATCAGCATGCTCTCAAGGATTGAGCTTGAACGCCTTCATGATCTTCTCGAACAAAAAGACTATAGTCATGATGCAAAAGCACAAAAATCAAAGAAAAAACTTCTCAAGAAAATTTCTATTGCAATTTATGATTACGACGTGAAATATGGCAATTCATTTAAAACAAGCTAGGAGAAAAGTCAGGCGATGTTATCAGATGTCCTCCATGCAATATTTCATGATACTCTGTTCATAAAATATGGTCTTGCAGGTCTTTTTTTCAATGGAATGTTTTCCTCGTTTATCCCAATTCCAACTGAAGTCACAACCTCAACTTTACTTTTGGGTGGAGTAAATCCATTCAATGTTTTTCTAGTCTTGACTGTTGGCTCAATCATTGGGGGATACATTGCATATTATCTTGGATATAATGGAAGGCTGATAGGAAGACTGCGAAAATCTACTCCAAAATATGAGCAAAAAAGCATGAGCATAATGACGAAATATGGATGGAGCACGATAATTTTCTTTTCTCCATGGATCCCTATACTTGGAGATATAATATCAATCATAGCTGGCACAAAGAAATACAACATTGTAAAATATTCAATCGCAATGGCTGCAGGAAAGACAGTAAAATCATTTGCAATTGTATTTTTCAGCATCCATTTTCTGCATTGGTTATTTGCCGTTCTACATTAGATTAAAGGTATATTACTTGTCTCTTGGAACCAATTGCTGTGAGAACAGTTTTACCAATTAATTATGATCTAGAGTTTGAACCAGACTTTAACAAGTTCAAGTTTAGAGGAAAGGAGAAAATCCGGGTAAAAATATCAAAACCGACGCGACAGATTGTCCTAAACGCGGCAGAACTTGAGGTTGATAGCTGTACGGTATTATGGAATGAAAAAAAATTAAAGGCAAGAGTGAGACTTGACGAGAAAAATGAAGAACTAACTCTAAACCTACCTGAAAAAATATCTGGCAAAGCACTAGTTTTGATTGATTTTGTAGGCACATTAAATGACAAACTAGTTGGCTTTTACAGGAGCAAATATGAATACAAGGGAAATGAAAGACACCTTGCAACCACCCAGTTTGAGGCAGCTGATGCAAGGCGAGCATTTCCATGTTGGGACGAACCTGAGGCCAAGGCCACGTTTGATGTGTCTCTTGTGGTAGATTACAATCTTACAGCAATCTCAAACATGCCGGTTGTATCAAAGAAAAGGCTTGGCAAAAAGACTCTGTTTAGATTTGAACAAACCCCAGTCATGTCAACATATCTTTTGTATCTTGGAGTTGGAGACTTTGAAGTTCTGCAGAGCAGGCTGGGAAAGACACTTGTTAGAATTATCACAACTAGGGGGAAGAAACAGCAAGGCAAGATGGCGCTTGTGTTTACAAAACAGTTCCTGTCGTATTTTCAAAACTACTTCAAGATTCCATATCCGCTGCCAAAACTTGACATGATTGCAATTCCAGACTTTGCGTCTGGCGCAATGGAAAACTGGGGGGCTATCACATTCAGGGAGACCGTATTGCTCTATGATCCAAAGACATCCTCTACTGATACCCTGCAGCACATTGCAGAAGTAATAGCGCACGAGCTTGCACATCAGTGGTTTGGAAACCTTGTAACAATGAAGTGGTGGAATGATCTTTGGCTAAACGAAAGCTTTGCAACCTTCATGGCAACAAAGGCCGTAGACAAGATTTATCCGGGATGGGACTTTTGGGATCAATTCCTAATATCTGAGATGACGGGCGGTTTGAGTCTTGATTCGCTCAAGTCATCTCATCCGATAGACGTAGATGTAAAAAGTCCTGCCGATGTTCGACAGATATTCGATGAGATAAGCTACAATAAAGGAGGAAGCGTACTAATGATGCTAGAAGATTTTATCGGACAAGAAAACTTTAGAAAAGGCCTTCACAGCTATCTGAAAAAACACCAGTATTCTAATGCGACAACTGAGGATTTATGGAATTCTCTTGGATCTGCGTCAAGAAAGCCCGTGACGCAGATGATGGATACTTGGGTAAGACAGATTGGGTATCCGATAATTGAAGCAGCTGCATCTGGCTCTAGGATAAAACTATCACAAAAGAGATTTCTACTTGAAAATAAGACTAAACCGCAGCGTGGAAACTGGATAATCCCAATCTCTGTTAGGTTGGAGGATAAAGTTGTCACAAAGACGATGCGCAATACTGTCAGTATTCCATATGGTGGCAGGTGGTTCAAGATAAATGCCGGACAAAAGGGCTTTTACAGAGTAAAATACGACGAAAATTCGCTAGAAAAGCTTGGAAGTCTTGTAGAGGAAAAGAAGATATCAAATCTTGACCGCTGGAGCATACATCATGACCTGACTGCACTTGTGCTCTCAAACCAGTATCCTCTCAAACATTACTTGGACTTTGTCAGGCATTATGAGGAAGAAGACGACTATGTCGTATTGTCTGATGTTATTGCATTTCTGAATTTCTTGTATGTCGCGCTTTCAGGAGAGAAATTCTGGGACGAGATAAAAGAGTTCAACCAATATTTCATGAATGTAATATTCCAAAGATTTGGATGGGATCAGGTAAAAGGAGAAAAACCAACACACGCACTATTGAGAAATTCACTGATAAGCTCACTTGGAAGACTTGATGACAAGGAGATATTGTCTGAAGCCCAGTCAAGGTTTTCAAATCTGCTCAAAACTCATTCCTTGAATCCAGATCTGCGAAGCTCAGTGTATTCTGCAGTTGCATGGAATGGTAATTTGAAAACGTATCAAAAGCTAGTCAGCATGTATCGTCAGGCGCACACGCAAGAAGAGAAGGTAAGATTCCTAGGATCGATTTCAAACTTTAAGGAAAGACAACTGCTTGAAAAGACTCTGGCCTTTACGCTCTCAAAGGACGTCAGGACGCAGAGCCTGTTTGTTCCGATTGCAAGGATGATAACAAACCCCTATGGGAAAGACTTGGTGTGGCCATGGATACGAAAGAACTGGGGGGTGCTAGTCAAGAAGTTTGGCGTGGGAAATCCATTATTAAATAGAATAATTGGAAGCGTATCTGTAATGGCTGACTTGGATAAAGAAAGAGAAATCCGGAAATTCTTTGCAAAACATCATGTTCCGGGAACTGAGATGAAACTTGCCCAAAGCCTTGAAAGAATTCGAATCCATGCAAGATTTCTTGAAAATGCAAGAAAAGAATTTGGTCAATAGTTTTGAAAACATTCTCAATGTTTAATAGTGTCACATAGTCAGCAAGCGTTGATGAGCACCCCGTCTCCGCAAAAGCTAAAGGCAATAACAATAATGTTTCTCGTAGCTGGGGCGTGGGGGCTTTCTATGGGGATGTTTTATTTCAAAGACCCAAACTTTCCTCTCACCGCACTAGGGGTAGTGAACCTAGTGCTTGGAATCTTTCTGGGGTTTAGGCAGCTAAGAAAAGACAATGGCAGCAAAATTAGAAAAAAAGAAAAATAAAAAGAGATTTGCGCAACACTTTGGAACTGTTTTTATAATTTGATACCATGAAAGTTAGGGATGGTAGACATAAGCATAGGGTCACTGTTTAGAACTGAGTGGATCATCCCAATCTTTCTTGGTATGATTTTTCTTGCGTCACTTCTTGCCAAAAAGATTCGACTGCCGTATACGATGGTCTTGGTAGGCATAGGAATCGCGGTCTCCCTCATACACGTATCGGGATTTGGCATTTTTGATACGTCCAAGTTCCACGTGGACCCGAAACTAATTCTGTATTTCATTGTACCACCTTTAATCTATGAAGCCATGATGAAAATAGATCGTGAACAATTCAAGGCAGTACGAATTTCATCATTGTTACTTGCAACCCTCGGTGTAGTTTTTGCAACACTGGTTGGGGGATTCCTGCTATCGTATGTTGCAGGCCTGCCGACCATAGTTGCATTTGCATTTGCCGCGTTAATTGCACCCACTGATGCCGCAATCGTAATTCAGGTGTTTAAACAAGTCAAGGCGCCAAAGACATTGACAACACTCATGGAATCCGAAGCCAGCTTTAACGATGCTACGGGCCTTGTCATATTTTCCTCTATTATTGCGATAGCTGCAGCCCAAGGCTCTCCACTGGAACCCCTCGAGACCATAGGTCAGATAAACGTCAATATACTAGAACAGGTGGGGCACTTTGCCATTGTATTTTTTGGCGGAATAGCAGTGGGCCTTGGATTTGCACTGGGAGCAAGATTTCTCTTCAGATTGATGGATGAACCCTTTTCCGAGACTGCTCTTTCCGTAGCTGTCTTGTTTGGATCTGTAGTTGTTGCAAACGCATTGCAGCTTTCTGGTCTAGTTGCGGCGGCTGCATCTGGTCTATACTTTGGCAATCTTGTTATGAAAGGAAAAGGAATTATGAGCGAAAAAACCCAGATGTACAGTTCGCACTTTTGGGATATGATTGCATTTTTTGCAAATTCGGTAGCTTTCTTGTATCTGGGGCTCAGCATGGATATGCAAAACATGGGGAAGAACCTGCCTCTAATCGCAATGGCCTTTGGGGCTGTGCTGGCAGCACGAGCCGTATCTACTTATCCCATACTTGCTGTAACCCACAGATTTACACATGAAAAATGGCCCAACGCGTGGAGGCATGTGATAATGCTAGGAGGCATGAGGGGAGCCTTGTCTGTTGCACTTGTGGCAACACTTCCAGAAAGCAACTTCAAAGATATACTAGAACCAATCACATTCGGAGTAGTTCTCTCATCTCTCATAGTCCAATATCCTTTATTATCAAGATACATGAAAAAAACATTTCCAGAAACTCCGGCCACATCATAATTTCCTACTTGTTAAACCCTAATCTGATGTAAAACTAAACATTCCTACGTAATTTTTAATATTCATGAAATAACTGTTTTTTTTTAAAATGGTGATTTTGTGACGATTTCAAGCATGGAGCGAACACCGACCAATAGAATAACTCTGAGATTGCAAAATGATGTACTGGAGATTCTAAAACGTGAAGCTGATAAAAAAGACCTGACACTCAATGCATTTATCAACAAAGTTCTAAACAAAAATATCACCTACGAAGAAAACGTAAATGCAATTCTAAACGTGGTACTTCCGTATGATTTCTTTCTTTTAATCGTGGCCAAACTGAATGAAGATGACATGAAAGAACTTGCTCAAAAAGGGCCCGGAATTGTCAAAAAGCTATTCAATATCTTAGGTATGCAGTATGACATAGATCATGTTATTCACAATTATTTTATGGTAATAGGAAAATACTGCAAATGGTTTGAGTTTACGTGCAAAGTGCACAGCAACAGGTATAGGCTAGTTTTCTCTGCAGATCCAAGTGAAAAATGGGCTATATTTCTTCAGTATTATATAAAATCGATTCTAGAGTCACTAAAAATCATAATTGCAAACGAATCACAGCATGACGGCGTAATTGTTTTTGAATTTTTACATAAAGATCGTACTTGATGTTAAAACGACTAGAATGAACGTAATCTAGACTATTGAAAAACACATGATTGCCGTAAACTTAAATCTTCAATTGTAGTATCTGTAATAATTAACACTAGATCAAATTGACACAAAACCAAAATGAATCTGCTGGAATGATATCGGAAGGCACAAGCTATGCAAAACTTGGCAAGCACAAAGACGCTATATCGTTCTTTGACAAGGCTCTAAAAATTGATCCATTAAATCTAGATGCGCTATACAACAAGGGGCTGTCACTGGTTCATCTAAAGAAACACAAAGATGCCGTGCTCTCTTTTGAAAAAATACTTGAAAAAAATCCCAGCCATGTACTGGCATTGAACAATTTGGGAAACCTGCATGCAGAACAACAGCAATTTGAACGTGCACTAGGTTTCTATGAAAAGGCACTGAAAGTGGACCCGAACCATGTTTCGGTCGTCTACAACAAGGGAATTGCAGAAATAGGAGTAGGGAAATATGACGAGGCCCTCAAATGCTTCAATCATGTTTTATCAATTGATCCTGAAAACATTTCTGCTACTTACTTTAAGGGTCTCGTACTTGGAAAACAGAAAAAGCACGATGATGCGTTACCATGTTTTGATAAAGTAATGGAAAAAGATCCAGAAAATTTTGAGGCCCTATTTTACAAAGCTACGAGCCTTGCAGAACTTGGTAAACACCAAGACGCAATTTCATTGTTTGACAAGGTTTTAAGGAACAGCCCGAAAAACGGTACTGTAATTTATTCAAAAGCTAGAAGCAAGGCGGAATTGGGCGATGATCGTGAAGCTCTTGAGCTTCTTGCACAGGCCATATTGTATTATGGAAAGACAATAAAGGGATGGGCAACAAAGGACTCTGCATTTAATAGGCTAAAAGATGATCTTCGATTCAAGGCAGTTGTGAAATAGCATGTCAGACGACTTTATAAAAAATGTAAAAACACTTCTTGCCTCAGGCAAAGGAGACACAAAAAGACTGACAGAAATACTTGATTTTGTAAAACAATCCAACCCTGTATACATGTCTGATTACAAATATGTGCAAAATCTGATATCTGACGAATCAAGCAACAACAAGATGGAAACCCCGGATGTACAGCCTGAAATTAAATTGGAAGACCCAGTAGCACTTCTTAGACTACGGCTTGCAGAAGGAAAGATTACAATAGACGAATTTAGGGAACTGAAAAAGACAATAACTGAGTTTTGAACTCTAAAAGGATGATTTCTTCCCAAATTTTAAATTCAGAAACCATATCTATCATACATGCAGCAACCAATCGTTAAAACCTCGTTTTTATGTCTACAACAATCAAGTATGGGCTTTACAATCTTACACTCTAGGATTAAAGTGAGCACTTCATTGTTATATGGTGATTAGTATTGGCTACTGTTAACGCTCCACTACCTCCAGCACCAGTTCTGATGACATGTTTTGGCCATTGCGGTATAGGGCTTGGCGCAGAGGCATATAGGAGACTATTGATTGACGTAGGGGCTGATCCTCTCAAGCCCACATTAAAAGGTGAGAAGGACGAATCGCGCGTTTTGAAGAGGTATGGCAGCACAATTTTGAGATTTCCAAACTCATATGGTGGAAATGAGATTCCACTAATTCCACGTGCACTGCTAGTCGACCTTGACCCAAGAGCAGCAAACCTCATACTGCAGTCATATCCTGATCTTTTTGCACTCCGTGACAAACATGTCATTCACGGATCAGGCGGGGCAGCAAGAAACTGGGCAGAAGGCAGAAGCAGATTCATCAATGAAGTAACCAAAAAATTTGACATGCAAAAGCAACTGGCAGGACTGTCTCCTGAGCCAGTGCGAGGCTTTACAATTCCATTTGCAATGGGTGGAGGAACAGGCAGTTCCTTTGCCAGCGCATTCATGCAGTATATCAAAAAAGACACAAAGGAACATGCCACAATCGCATCGTTTGGATTGTTGCCAGAATTTGGCTGGGATCCGGTAATCTTTGAAGCAGCAGCAATTAACATTGTCATGAATCTCGAACACCAGATAAAATACAGCGACTGCTCTCTTTTATTTTCAAACAAGAGGCTAAGAGAACTTGCCCACAAACATGAGAAAAAGACAGAAAAACTACAATCAATCATAGACGATCTTCCAAAAGAACATGAGATTGGATGGAAGGACTATAAAGGAATGAACCTTATTGCGGCAAACGCCATATCGATGTTTACTGCATCATTTGCAAGAGAAACAGAATGGGACATGTCAAACTACAGGACATGGCTTGCAACAAAGAAACCAAGGTTTGCAGTACCGTGGGTTATCCCGGTGGTTCCGGAGGAAAAGCAGTGGGGAACTGATCTAATGTCTGGAGGAAAGGGAAATACCATGGATGCTATTGTAGAACATATCGGAAAGAAAAACGACGCCGTATTATTTGACATTGATGAAAATGACGTACGTGACAAGGGCGGACAACGGGACTCTTGTGTTGCATTAGTCAAGATCAAAGGAGACTTTGATGCAAAGGAGAGGGATATCCTGAAGAACATGATAAAGGACAGATTCCACATTGAAGAATCTCGCATGATATTTGTCAAGATTCCAATACTGGATACAGAGCAAGCAAATGTGACAATACTTGTAAACACAAAAGCGATTGGGCCCAAGATCTTGGAGATTGCAAGCGAGGCGGAGGCCTCTTGGGACGGCTACAAGGAAGAATATGGCAAGTGGGGGCTTACAACCGAAGAGTTCAAGCAAAGTCTTATGGACGTTGTTCATCAATTTAGTGCATAACCATGACCGACTTTAATTTTCTAGAACAAGTCGCACTCCAGATAAAACGAAACAGGCAACAACTAACTGACGTTGACGATGAACTTTCCACAATAAACTTTAGAATTCATGAAATACCGCTTAAAATATCGACTGAATCAACGTTTGCAAAAATGATTGGCGAACAGTACGTTGACGCAACGCAAGAGCTGGAATCTGCAAAAGAAAAACTCGTGAAAGAAAAAGAGACCCTGACTGCCAAGATAAATGACGATATTGCCACATTCATCTCTGATTTTACATCACACGAACTTGTAATTCCATTAGAGCCAAATCCGCTGATAGCCGACGGAAGCACTTTTTTCAAATACAAAAGTGAAAATACATTTAAGAACATCTTTGATATATTGAGCGAACTTTTGGGATTGAGCTCGCCAATACTTGTAAAAGACGTAATGTTTTCCCCTACGGGAATTGTGATCAAAGTAACCGATGAATATGAGGCAAAACAAAAGTTTCTAAGCAGCATTAATGAAGTACAGAAAACTCTCTCAATTAAGAAAAGAAAAGACTAGCTACACAACAAACCATAAAAACAGGCCGGTGTAGTACAACTTGATGAAAACACTGCTTGTTTTCTTGGCAATCTCTGGAATCATACTGTCATCAGTATTACCTCTTGCACACGCAGAGATTTCTAATCAAATTACCGCCAACTTGGAAAATGGAACCGCATGGACAATATCCGTAAACAAGCAAGTGCAGATCTCTGCCGA
Source organism: Nitrososphaerota archaeon (assembly GCA_028867735.1). GTDB lineage: Archaea > Thermoproteota > Nitrososphaeria > Nitrososphaerales > Nitrosopumilaceae > Nitrosotalea. The sequence continues at coordinate 13,535 of JAGWFW010000006.1, read as the reverse complement.
CGTATCAAGCGGACTTGATAGAGCACAGCCCTTTGCCTACATTGTACAAATATTGGATAAAAATGGAGTTGTGATGCAGCTATCGTGGCTTACCGGCACGCTCAGCGCAGGCCAGTCACTTAATCCGTCACAGTCTTGGACTCCTACAACGCCTGGAAACTATACCGCACAAATATTCGTATGGTCGGGAATCGACAATCCAGACGCCCTGTCACAGCCACTTGTCATGAAGCTTGCAGTAACCTAGTTCCACATCGGTTATAATTTGGGGATGACAAGACCCACCTAATGAACAGAAAAGGTGGGGTCATCACTGGAGTCATTCTTGCTATTTCTTCGGCTTTCTTTTTCATCTTTCTTGGGTTTCCTCTTTTTAATTTGCAATCCGGGGAGCAGACGGGCTCTCCGTTTGACAGCAGCGTCCAGTCTCCTGAAGCCATAAGCACTATAGCAAACGACATAGATTCTTGCGTGGCAAACCCAACCTCTGACTGCGATCAGGAAATGGCACAGGTGGAAAAATTCTGTCAACAAAATAAAGGACAGGAGCAGAACTATCCTTTCTGCACAGACTCTAGGGTGTCGATATACCTTGAACACAGAAACATGGCGCAGATCACAGTAAACGGCGGCGGAAGTAACCCCTAAGATTTTGCTCTGTGTCTTACTATGGTAAAGTTGCCGTCCAAGATCATGCTACTTGCCAAAATATACTCTTTGGTTCGCTCGTCATTTAATATGGTAGTAAATCTAGGAGTGATCTTGATTATGGTTCCAATGTATTTTTCAAGTGAGCCTGTTATCTCCACGTAATCGCCTTCAGAATATGGAAGCTTGTCAACAATTGCAATATCTTTTAGAATTCTGACGTTTCCCTGTATTATTGCATTATTTGGGACGATGTATTCTTTACCTTCGTCTGTCTCTATTGTTGTGTACATGAGGTTTATCTCTCGTATTCTTCCATGGACGTTGTCGTTTACAACATGGATCGAGTCTCCAATTTTGGCTGGATATGTAGTGAGTATCAATCCGCTTGAAAGTATGTTTCCCACTATGGTGGATATTCCAATACCTACTATGATTGCGGCCACGCCGCCGCTGATTAGTATCTCTTCTGGGTTGACGTTTAGCTGGTGAAGAATTGAAAGACTTGCAATAAGGGAAATAATTATGATGACAAAAAATGACAAGCTGGCAGAAAACTGTGGATGGGATTTGCTTGTAAATTTTTTAAGCAATCGTCTTGTGCCAGTAATAACTGAAATTGCTATGATTACAGTAGCTATTACACTTGCAATCTGTATGTGAAAATGCGTGATGCCAACTAGCGGTGCAACAAATATTTCAAACAGGTACAAAGATACCCAGGTGCATGCCACTGTCAGTATGACCTTTACTACAAGCTCATTGATCTCCCTGTGCAGAGTTTTACGGTTAGTCACGGCAGTCTGTTCTGCTTTCCATATGTCTCTTGGACTATTATCTGTAGATGTAGGCATGATATCCTAACGTAGCATTTGGTAATTATTGGTTCTGCTATCTCTCGGTAGCTTTGAGAAAGTTGGTCATGTTATTTGCAACCAATGGGATTATTTTTTTTGTGATTATCTGGTGAAAATCGTCAGCATTGGAATCAAATGAAAGCAACAAGACGTGTGCCAGTCTGCTGTTTTCATCCGCGATGGGGATTGTGGCCCTTATCAGTTTTGTATAATGCGAGCTTGCATACGATATCTTTCCAAGTCTGTATTCCCACCTTAGTCTGGTATACTGTCTTGTTGCTGCGGTGATGGCATACTGTGCCCTCTCCTCAGAACTCAGCAAGGGGCTGAGGCCATTTCTGTCTGCTGTAGCCTCTAGTTTTCCATCGCCGTCTGCAATTCCTGCAAATCGTATCTTTGGATCTAACGCAACAACGTTTTTGCAAAACTCTTCAAATACATTCATTCAATAGACGTATTGTCAGTAGCTATAATTTGTTTTCTGTAAATCACTTGAGCCTGTGATATAGTATTTTAAAGTCTTCTGCAATCCTATATGCCGCATTTTGTAGTTTGGTTACCTCGGTCATGTTCGGCTTGCCTACTGCGATTTGCCTCATCATTGTCATGCATTTGTGCACCTTGTTGTGATCAGTATGGTCTTCATTGTCAGACCACATCCTAAAACAGTCATCAAACTCAAGGCAGAACCTGAGTATAAACTCCTCCCAATACTGTTGCATGATTGGATAACCTATGGCATGCGCAATCTCGCGAAACTCGTTGCTTCTGTTTATCAGCAGCCTGTCAAGAGTATATCTTACCTTTGATGGATCATAATCGCCAGTAACGAGTTTTGCTTGCATGATACTATATTGTTTCCAGAAATGATAAAGACTAGGAATATACTGCACTACACTGCAAGCAAAAAATCATCTATTGTTTGATGCTTTTTGGCTTTACTGCCTGAAATACAAAATTGACAGCAAGCATGATTGCAATCCATATGCCAAGGAATAATGCCGTAGTGTACGAGCCGATACACTTGTGGCAAAAGAACTTGTCAATCAGAAATACGATTCCTCCTCCCGCAAACACTCCAGTCGCATAGTCAGCAAGCCTCCACCAAAAATATTTCATCATGGTACTTTGCTACATCGTTAATATAAGACTGATTTTTGTAAAATGAAGATATTTATGATATCGTGATGGAATGTGATTGTACATGTTCATAGATTGGACCGTCCCATTGATAATTGGTATCGTCGGAGGGCCTTTGTCATTGATTGTCAAGATCTGGTACAAAAAGAAAAACACTGGAACCAGCAAATTTGCAGACAATGGAACCTATGTGCGAGACGACTCTCTATACTCGTACGATGACTCTGCCACAAAATCGACAGAAAAAGACGTAAAAGACAACAACAAGAACAACTCATAAATTCATCTCCTGATCTCTGAGAATCGATGGTTCTCCAGCCAAAAAGTCCTATGGAATCCCAGACAGAAATGACTGTCAGAATGTTTCCGTCTGACGCCAACCCTGCAGGAAATGTTTTTGGTGGGGAGATACTGAAACAAATTGATCTGATTGCAGGACTGGTATCACAACGACATGCCAGAACAAACGCGGTTACAGCAAGCATTGACAGGGTAAACTTTCTCAAGCCTGTCTATGTCGGAAACGCGCTGATCCTCAACGCAAGGCTCAACTACGTTCATCGTTCATCCATGGAGATAGAAATCAAGGTGGAGGCAGAAGACCTGATGACAGGTACCAGAACTCTAACAAATACCGCGTATGTGACGTCGGTGGCACTGGGCCCTGATGGCAAGACAAGCGAAGTACCCCAGCTTCTTATTGAGACGGAAGAGGACAGGAAAAGGTTTGCCGAAGGGGAAAGAAGAATGCTACAAAGGCTCAAGGAACGCGGAAAAAACTAGGTCTCAACTGCAGCTGAAATCGCCGGGAGGTCCATTTCTGAGCACATCCTGGAATTGCTCTGCGGAATACTGTTTTACTACAGAGAAAGGAATTGCCCCGAATATTGGAGCGTCAACCGTTGTAGTAATTTTTGCCAGCGTAGGATCAAACGTTGCGTTTTTTTCTTTTAGTTTGAGTATGCTGTCCGCATTTAGCACAAATATACCCTCTACCACGGATGCTGTCTTGGGTGAGACCGTGCTGCCATTTATTTCGGCTTTTTCTATTGGCTCTGAATCGTAAAAGGCGCTTATCTCATATTTGTTAAAAGTTACGGGAAAGAACGAGGGATTGCAGACGGCTGCCCGTATGTGAATCTCTGTTGGCGATATCTGATACTGGTTTCCCTGCACTGGCCTGAACTGCAGCGTGCCAACAGAATAAACATCAAGTCCTACATATGCCACCACTATTGAGACAATTACGGCCGATATTGCTATGACTCTTTTTCTTGACGGCGAGTTTCTAGTTTCGCGAATGACAGCGTCATCAAGGGACTCGTGTTCCACATTCTGTTGCTCCGAGAAATCAGGGTGTTCCAAAATCTCGGAATTTGGATGTTCCAAAGTCTCGGAAGGTGTTTGCTCTGCTGCCTGTACTTCTTTTATAATCTCATCCAAATAACTTTGATCAGAGGCATCAAGAGAATTTCCTTGCTGCAACTTGATGAGAATCTCCTGCAATCTGTTAGTGTCTCCTTTTTTGGAATCAATGAATGATTGAACCAGATTGATTGCATCGTCTGACATTGCGTTGAAATCCGATCCACTCAATTTAAAGCAAGTGATTTCAAATCACGTCTTTTAATTCTGGAAAACCATTGAAAAAACATGCCAAAAATAAAGGTTGAAAAAATAATCAAAGCAAACAGAGAAAAGATTTTCCAATCGGTGATAGATTTTGAAAGCTTATCAAACAGACTTCCCCAGTTTTTCAAATCAATCAAATCATGTCAAGGGATGGCAATACGATAATCAGCGAAGATCATGCTATCATGGCAGGAAGGAAAATGCACCAGACAACAAAGCATGTACTGACTCCGCCTGAGATAGACTATGTACATCTTCTCTCGGGTGACGCAAAAGGCAGCCACATAATTACCACGTACACCACGGTTCCTGGAGGGACAAAGATCACGGTTGAAGGCGATTTTAAGCTTAGCAGGAAAAGCTAAAACTGGTTGGATTATGGCAAAAGGGAAGATAGAAAAAAGCATAGAAGAAGTAATCGAACAGTTTGGCAAAGTGGCGGAAAGTTCGCAATAAGGGTGCAGAGAACTGCATGATTTGTCGTGTCTTACCAATCCGTATTTAACCGGAGAAAAGCTATCTAATACATGGCCTCTTTCAAGTCTGTTGCTAAAGTAATTGTTCTGATAATCAGCGGAATCGCAATAGTTGTTGTGGGTGGATTCATGATGGGAGCCGTTGCAAGACTGTGGATGCCAAAGGATGCAAAAAAACAAGACTCTGATGGCAATGACACGAAAAAAGATTCTGTCTAGTCTGGACTTTGATTCAAACCCTGTCAGGAGAGGGGTATGACAATTCATGAATGTCCTTTGTGTAAAGTTCGAATGAATACTGACTATGATTACAAAATAAAGTATCAATGGTGTGATGATTGTGAAAATAAAGTTAGAGAGTATTGGAAACCAAAGAATCTCTGGTTTAATATTGATGATAGTTAATCATGATTTGTGTTTGAACTAATTGTGTTTTTCACTTCATTCAAGTACATCTTTGTTGAAGGTGGAGAGCAGGCATTAGTTGGCATAGGTGTAACAAGTAGAATCGGATTACGAAAAACTCTCAAGATTACGGCATTTGGTTTTGCAGTTGGAATCATATTGTATTTTATTTTTTTAAAATACGCAGGTTTTGTTCCTACAGATATCCTCGAAATTGCTTTAGGTATTGGGTTATTGTTTTTTAGCGGTCTTATGTTCAAAGAATTTTTTGAGAATGAAACCAAAGTTGATGCAACCAAATACAAAATAACTTACTTTTACATTGCAATGATTGAAGCAGTGGAAAACTCTGTTGCGTTGGCTACATTCAGTTTGATACAGTTAGAAAGTGCATTGATAGGATTTGCTGTTGCTATTGGTCTTATCATTAGTTTATTGTGGTTAGGAGTTGTCAAGAAAGTGCCATTAAGAATAACAAGATTGATTGCAGGAATACTTCTCACAAGTACGGCAATACCGTTGATCCTCTATGGTCTTGGAGTTTTCACACCTGATTTTGTTCACTGGTTTATACCTCCACTAACGCCACCCGACGGTTTTTGACAGTGAAAAATTCCGACGAGGACTACACAGAACCCGAAAAAAGCAGATTAATATAAAACCCAAAAAGCTCTGATCATTGAAATTGTCCAAGCCAAATGAAACGCTTCTAGTAAACGAACCTATTTCAAAGATCAAATCAATAAAGTATTTCACTCCTGCACGAACCATCGACGAGGCAAACGCTATCCTTCCAAAGATGAGTCAAATCATAGATGAGTATGTCAAGGCATTGGATCCATGGCAGCAAGGAGATCTTTTACAGTATGCAAGCGATTCCTTGTGGGATCTTGCTCGAGTTGCAGCAATAAAGTCTGATAGAACGAACACCTGGGATTCAATATGGGATCACGTGTGGAAGGAGGCAAGCTACAGTGCACGGGATAACTATGGATGGTATGGTGGAGGATATGTGTCAGGAGAGTCTGCCCGTGATGCTGCACGCGATGCAGCAAAATATGCTGCGAGATACATTGCATACGAGTCTGCAAAAGATAAGATGCAAAACCCAAATCCATTTGGTTTCGTAATTGATCTTTATTCTATGGGACTAAAACCAACATACTTTAGAAAAGTAAACGAGCAGGAAAGGTTTGTCGTGGATGTTCCAATAAAGTATGGAAACAAGTTTGTTCTTGGGTGCTACGTACATGGCGATAATGAGATTCTCTTTACCCACCAGTGGAGGGAATACTGCTCAAGCCTTATCTCACTAAAAGACGCATCATCTTCTAGAACCATCGCATAATCGTTCACAGGACTTAAGTAACTGATCTTGGTATCTGTCTTCATGTGCGAAATGATGGATGAGATTGAAATAGAGCATCTCAGAATGGCACTTGCTAGGGCACGAAAAGAAATGCAGGAAGAACCAGTAGAAGAAAAACCTCTGGCTGCGGTTGCTAACTAGTACTTCCATTCGTCAGTGATATTATTCCACCACGAACGGTAGGGGTTGGCATCTTTTTGGATCTCTTCTTTTATTCTGTTCTGTACTGCAAAATACATGTTCACCATTGAATCTACGCCACCGTCACTGTAGAGTTCCTTTCCTATCTCCTGGATTCTCTCTTTCTTGGAATTGTAATCAGGCGAGGACGGGGGATTTTGTATGCAAAAAGTCAGCAGGTCGTACAGCTCTTCTTCCAAGTATGCATCCATTGTAATTCAACCACTTGAAACCGTATAAAAATATTCACGGGCCCAAACTATGCCACTGATTGTTTAACGTGCATCTTGTTCCCTAGGAACCTGATTATCGTATCAACAAGTTTTTCAGGTTCTTCCACATGCGGTCTGTGACCGCATCCCTCCATTACAACAAACTTGCAGTTTTTCAGATTTGACACATAGTCGTCTGCAAAACTGATTGGAATCATGGCGTCCTCCCTTCCCCAAATGACAAGAGCCGGTATAGGGATGAGCTGCAGCCTCCGGGTTATTGCAGGCCAGTGCTTGAAACTTATCACCGAAGAAAGAAACGCCATCTTTGCGTTTGGCCTGGACATGCCGTCTCGAAACCTTGCAATGGTGGATTCCTCGACATGTTTTTGCCTGCCTGACATCATCTGGTATGCTGTCTTGATCAAGTCATGCTGCGGATAGAGACCGGCCATTATGTATGCATCAAGGGTGGGATTTGTCGTGCGCATTGTACCCGTGGGTGATACAAGCACTATCTTCTGAATTATTTCTCTGTCGTCAAGGGCTGCTGCAGACTCGGCAACAATCTGACCCCCGAGGGACGAGCCTATCATGACTGTCTTTTTGATGCCAAGTCCCTCCAAAAAATCAAAGATGAATTTTACAAAATATTTTGGCGTGTAGTCAACAGACGGCTTGTCGCTATATCCAAACCCTATCAGGTCCGGCGCTATGACGTGGTGATCCTTGCTTAGGTGAGGTATTACACTTGACCACCTGTCCGCCTGGCTTCCAAGCCCATGTATCAGAATGACATGTGGGCCGCTGCCGTCTTCCAGGTATCTTATCTTGTTGCCATCGACTGTAATGTAATGCTCTCTTACTGTCACTTGTGATGTAACAAAAATCGTCAAGATAAGACCTAGCTCATTGCATAAGCTCAAACATCATGACATTACGATGATACTCTGAGAAACCTTTCTTCAACCTCTGGCCAGTTGACAACATTCCACCATGCCTGAACGTACGAGGCCCGACTGTCTTGGTATTTTAGATAATATGCGTGCTCCCAGACATCAAGTCCTAGCAATGGAATGCGCCTTAGGGTCCAAGGGCTTGTCTGGTTTTCCGTCGTCATAAACTCTAGCCTAGAGTATGTCTGGTTGTAGACAAGCCAACCCCATCCGCTCCCTTGCATGGCAACTGTTCCTTCGGAGAACTTTTTCTTAAACTCGTCAAAACTTCCAAAATATACTGAAATCTCATCTGCTAACCTTCCGCTTGGGTTTCCTCCACCTTTTGGCTTCATGCTTTCCCAGAACATCCTGTGATTTTCGTATCCTCCGCCATGGAAGTTTATCGCATTCCTTGCATCTTCCGGCACACTTGTCATGTCAGATAAAATACCGACAATGTAATTTTTGTGCGATAATGCATTTATCTTTGCAAGAGCGTCATTTAGTCCGTCTGCGTATGCTTGGTGATGTTTTGTGTGGTGAACTCTCATGGTGACCTCGTCTATGTACGGTTCAAGTGCGTCGTACGAGTATGGGAGGGGAGTAAGTTCATACTTGACCATGGAAGAATTTTTCAAAATTCCATTTATATCCTAATGGGATGACTGGAAGGTATTAATCATAACAATGTAAATAATTGATGTGAAGTTTTCACAGATAAAGGAACCAAGCCTGCAAAAGCCGCTGATGATTGCAGCAATGCAAGACATGGGGGATGTGGGAAGTATAGTTATTGATTTTATCAACACAAACCTAGATACCACGGTCTTTCGCGAAGTTCTTCCGTCCTATCCTGCGTATGTGATAGACAATGGTGGATACATTGACCTGCCGGAAGAAAAATGGGAATACAGGTCTGGAAAGGACACGATTGTCTTTGGCGGGGGTTCCGGACAGCCTTCCTCAACTGAGGAGCTCAACGTGCTGTGTCAGGATGTAATCAACGTGGCAAAAAAATACTCGACAAGATTCATCTACACGCTTGGGGGGTTTCACACTACAAAACCGATTGGAAAAGAACCGAAAACTTTTGTCACCACGACGTCGCTAGATATGACAGATCAGGTACGCAAGCTTGGAATTGCAACAACACCTGAGGCTTCTATCATTACCGGCTTTAACGGACTTATCCTAGGTTTTGCAAAGATGAATGGTATACAGGGAATCGGCCTGTATGCAGAGCTCAACGAGCCGAAGCTGCCGCAGTATCGCTCTGCAAAAAGCATAATCAAGACGCTTGAAAAACTGACATATCAAAAACTAGGTGATACCTCTGAACTTGATATCCTGGCAGATGAAATCGAGTCAAAGACTAGAGGCAAGCCTGTGGACTAGGCTGTCTAGTTCTGTCTCCACATTTTTTGCCATGTTTCGGCAAACTTGTTCATCATGTCGCCATACGTCTTTAGCTGTTCAAGACCTGACTCGCTAATTGACTTTTGCCAGCTTTCTCCAAACTGCTTGAATGCTGCTGTTCCAGCCTGGGTCATGGCCTTTTGCCAGTTTTCCTGAAATTCTTTCATTGTCTTCTGGCTTGACTCGCTGATTGCCTTTGACATGACTTCTTTGTATTTTTCCTGTACCTCGACATTCGTCTTTTGCAGTGACTCTAAATTCTGCATCCATTTTTTTAGAAGATTCGTGTATTCAATCCAGAGGCTGTTCCAATCGCTATTTTTGGTGTCTTTTGACATGGTATATCCTAGCGGCATCATCTGATAAACATGATCACTGGGAAAAAGATTCTTTTTTAATTGGCAATACTGTCTCTGTGTTGTGAAGGATTACAATTTTTCAGGTAAAGTGGTACTTGTAACTGGGGGGAGCGGAGGGCTGGGAATTGACGTTGGGCAGGCATTTCTCAAGTCTGGGGCAACTCTTGTCATCACATATTACTCAGACAGCTCCCTTCCGCTGCTGCAGAAAATCTGTGGTATGACCAAAAACATATTCCTGCTGAGAGGTGATTTTAAGAAAGAAGAAGAAGCAAGAACCCTAGTGTCTGCAACACTGGAAAAATTTGGAAGGATAGACGTATTTGCAAATGTCATAGGAGGGTACATTGCAGGAAAGCCTATCACCGAGATTGACGAAAAGGAATGGCAGGAAATGATGGATCTGAACCTCAAGACAGCATTCTTGTTGAGCAAGCACGTTGTCAGGCAGATGATAAAACAAGCTGGCGGCAAAGTAATCCATGTCGCCGCAAGACCGGGACTCAAGGGAAGCGGACTTGATGCCGCGTATGTTGCATCAAAAAGCGGGGTGATAAGACTCGTCGAGTCTCTCTCAGAAGAAGTCAAGTCAAAAGGAATCAACGTCAACTGTATACTGCCAAGCATAATTGATACCGAGGAAAACCGAACCGCAATACCTGGAGCTGATCACACAAAGTGGGTCAAGCCAAATGATATTGCAAGAATAATTCTTTTTTTGGCCTCTGACGATGCAAAGCCAATAAACGGTGCAGCTATCCCAGTTTATGGGCTGGCGTAAATCTTGTGAACAGCACCAGTGTTATGATGGATGCTGCAAGAACAAGCATGGCAACAGGTCCAAACTCTGGAACTACCTGCGTGCCAATAATGCTGACCTGCTCGGTCACTGGGGTGATGGGTATTGTTACAATCTCTATTCCTTGCTCGTCTGATACTGTAAAGTTCTTTGTGAACTGACCGTCAAGCTGCACCCCAAAGAACGGCGGAGCAATAAGGCCTGTCGGCAGTCTGAGTACAAGGTTGTCATTTCCTGTTATCCTGCCTACCAGAACCAAGTTGAGGGACTTGTCCTTTGCTCCAATGTCTGCGGAAATGATGTTCTTTGCTGACTGGTACTGTACATCAAACGTTGTCTTGCCGTCTCCTACATCTGCACCGACATTATGAATCACCTTGTATCCTGATGGTGTTTCCTGGACTTGGATGGTTCCTGTCATCCACGGATATGCCTTGTCGTAAAAACTGAATGTACCGACATCGTATTCTGTAAGCGTATAGTATGCTGACTGACCGAGGTTTATTGTACCGCTATCGAATTTTCCATTAGGGCCAGAATTTGGGTCTCCCGAGACAACCTCATGAGTAACCGTATCGCCATTTGAAAACTTTAACGTGTCTCCAACATATGCTGTTGTAGCCGAAGTGTAAAAGGTAAGATGCTGATTTGGGTCAGCAGAACCTGTGTGGATATCGATTTCAATATTTGAAGCAAATGACTGTGATGCAAAAGGAATAAGCAAAACTACTGCTGCAACGATTATTGCTATTTTATACACGAGAACGATTCTAGAAACATTAGTTAATAAATCTGGCTATTTAGAAAAATTACCATTTTGTCAAACCGTTCTCAAACCGTGCAAAACTGTATTATCCGTATCTATTTTGAAAAATTATATCTTCTCCGACCTTACTGTCAGATGATATGATTTTATCACAACAAATTACTGTGTCGATGGCTTCCAGACAATCAGCTTGACAAACTTGAAGATTACTATCTCGTCGTCCAGTGATTCATCAGTTATGTGGACTTTGAGTGATTCCAGTATCGCCTTGACATATTTCAAAACAAATCTTGCCCACTTGCGGCCCATGTTTGTCTCAAAAACCAGAATATAGCTTGAGCGCTCTGTTTTGTATCGGAACTGGTACCAGCCGCAATACTTGCCAATCACTGAAAAATAATTTTCTACAATGTTATCTACATCATACTCCCATCCTCCGAGGGCTGACAGCTTTTTGACCATCCTAGGGGCTGTCTTTGCAGCTTGGTTCATTGCCATCTCGTCCATGTTTTCAATTAGCGCTGCAAATAACACCTGGGATGTAAGTATGGTGGGCATCATCTCAAAACGCTTGTCAAATGATAGGTATTTGCTAAGAATCTTGACTATAAACGAATTTAGGGGAAGGTCTTTTTCTTCCGCATCCTTCCTTAATTCGTCAATCAGGCTGTATGGTAGCCTCAGGGTGACCCTGTTTGTACGAAACGTGGACTCTAACGATTCCAATGCCGTGTTCATTCTTTGTCCTGCATATCATCTATAAAATAACGTGCGTGTTTGTTTGGAAATCTCTTGGATGGGTGTGCTAAATTGGCAAAGAAAATGGCACCTGGCCACATATTTTGACGGTATTTTAAGTGGCTACATCTGAGAGACAAATCTCTCTGATGCCAGTATCAACTGTCTAATGTCAGATTCGCTGTGGGTATGTGACACTGCACCGAGTTTTCCAGGCAGGAAGAAAATCCCGTCCCTTGCAATCATCTCAAAGTGATATCTGTGGAGCAGGTCTGTGTTGCACATTGCTGCGTCTGAAGCATTTCTGATCTCGGTCACATCTCCAGTCAAAAAATGTGTCATAAAAAGCGAGCCTTTTCCAGTGGTAACGACTTTGCCGTCAAATGTTTTCTCAAGCCCATTTCTTGCCATGTCTCCAAGTTTGCCAATTTTTCTGTAAACCTGAGAATTTTTCTTGAGGAACTGGAGCATTGCTCTTCCCGACGTCATGGTTATGGGGTTTGCAGAAAATGTCCCGCCTCCAATGTATGATCTGTCAAGCCTTGTGTGGGTGCTAGTGTCAGAAATTTTCATTATCTCGTCTTTTCCGCAGATTACTCCAATTGGAAATCCTCCACCGACTATCTTTCCAAGAGTTACAATGTCAGGATCTAGGTTCATCGAGGGATACAGGCATCCAAATGAAAATCTAAACCCTGTCACAATCTCGTCAAGCAAAAAGAGAGCATTGTTCCTGTGCACAAATTCCTGAACTCCTGTCAGGTATTCTTTTGTAGCAGGGATGCATCCTGCGCCTCCAAGGACTGGTTCTATGATTACGCCAGCCAGATCGTCTTTTACTGACTGCAGTATCTGAATTGACTTTGCAAGGTCATTGTACGGTATTGATACAATGTGAGAATCATCTGCAAGCCCTGAACTTTCCTGCTGGTCAAAAGGCCAGTTGACTGACTTGAGCAAGTCTGTCGTGTATCCATGCCAGCCGCCGTCAATCTTTGCAATTGTTTTTTTTCCGGTAAATGCCCTTGCAGTCCTTACTGCATACATGGTGGCTTCTGTGCCGGTGGAAACGTAGCGAATCTTTTCAGCTGCTGGAACTGCATTTTGAATTACATCCGAGAACTGTACTGTCATCTCGTTTACGGTACCGTGCATCCAGCATGACGGCAATTGTTTTTTGACAAGGCTTGCAACTGGGGGCGCGGCATGGCCCAGGATAAGACTCCAGTGTCCCATCCAATAGTCTGTGTACTTGTTTCCGTCAACGTCTGAGATGGTCTTTCCCTTTGCAGACTTGGTAACAAACGGATACGGCTTGAAGAATCGTATGTTGTGACTTACGCCGTTGACATGGTATTTTTTTGACTTTTCAAAAATCTTGGCAGACTTTCTAGTTTTTTTCTTGTAGATCTCAACAGCAGAAGACAATGAGCAAACTACACCCAAGACCAATATTAGCGATCGCAAAAAATGCAGTTTTTGGGCCATATTTGTGCATGATTTATATTGTTTCGCTTTGATCACCTGTTTGCATACGTAACAGCAAGGCGGCGCTTGTGATGACACTTGGTGTTGTACCATCGCATGATTCACAGGCCTC
>JAGWFW010000069.1 GCA_028867735.1 Nitrososphaerota archaeon | reverse complement strand
AGTTCAGTAAAAGAGGAGAGAAAGGACTACACTGACAAGGCTGATCCAATCAGAGAACACGACTGTATCTGGTGCATGGCATGTGTTTCAGTTTGTCCTCCACAAGCAATCAAAGTAGATCAATCTAACTTGGAACATCATGAAAAGGCAGCAGGAACATATACCAAGATGGAAACTGGTTCTGCTAACCCACACGCACACCACTAAAAATTTACGTTCTTTTTATTTTTTAGTCTCCTAATAGATATTATAGAAATGACTGTCATCTAGTAAAACATTCGATTCTTAAACAAATTTTAACAAGTCTTTCTGAAAAAGAACTGCAGAGGTCGCCTAGCCCGGCATGGCGTGGGCCTTGAGAGCCTATGTGCGCAAGCACGCGGGGGTTCAAATCCCTCTCTCTGCGTTGTTACTTTCCTATCTTTCCAAGCTCTGCCAAAAGTGCAGAAAGCTGAATTTCTGGATTGGCACCAATGATTAGTCTATAATCGTATTTTGCTATGGATTCTAGAATCTCTACAATATTTCCTGTCTTTAGCTTGTAACATTCTTCATTAAGATACTTTAGAAAGTCAGACTCTGACATTCCGTATACCTTGATGAGCTCAACCATCTTATTTCTTGCATCAACCAGTTTTCCTGCCAATGCAAGCTTTAGAACTTCACCTACATCACTTGTCTTTGAAAGCCCGGCAGATGACTTTACGTTATCATCATTTATTGCTCCAAGGCTTGCAGCTGCCTGTAACATGTTGATAGAATGTCGCATGTCTCCTTCTGAATAGGAATATAGTGCCTTGAGGCCTTCTTTTGTGTACTTGATCTTCTCCTTTTTGCAAATCTCTTCTAGATAATCTACTATCTCTTCTTCAGATATTCTGGTAAATTTGAATACCGCACACCTGCTTTGAAGCGGTTCTATGATCTTTGATATGTTGTTTGCAATCATGATAAACCTGCAATGGCCCGCAGTATCCTCGATAATCCTTCTAAGTGCTGTCTGGGCATCAGAGGTCATCTCGTCTGCCTCATCTAGTATGACAAGCTTGAAGGGTATGCGTGTATCAAGCCCAGAAAATCTTGCAAATTTTTTCACTCTGTCCCTTACCATATTTATCCCTCTTTCGTCGGAAGCATTCAATTCCAAAGTATATTCTCGCCACGAGTCTCCGAGAATCTCTCTTGCCAAACACAAAGCGGTAGTTGTCTTGCCAACTCCTGCAGAGCCAGAAAACATCAGATGTGGCATTTCCAAAGTATTTTTTAAAATAGCCTTCAAGCTTCCTATTATGTCTTTTTGGTTTATTATATCTGATAATTTCATGGGACGGTATTTCTCTACCCACATGAAAGACTCGGTCATAGGCTCTTACCTCTTTGCCCTATTAATAAAATTGTCCGGATCTTGGTTATACTTCAATTACCATCCGATTAATTGGACAAAGGGGCATATTCATCTGAGGCGATCGTTTGGATGAATTTTGGACTGGATAGGACCATGAGAGAAAGCAACATAAGTATTAGATCAAATGATCAGAGCAAATGGTAAATAGAATTGATCGATCGATCCCATTAAAGACTTGGGGAGGATCATGACATAATTTGGATATCTCAGAACTGATACAGGTACATACCATAGGATATCACCTACAGGATGTTAAGGTCAATTTTGCCCATGATATCAAGATAGATATTCCAGAGGTATCAATTGATGCAAAACACGGTGAAATATTGAGTATTCCAAGGTGGGTATCAGACGTACTGTCATCAGAGAAGCTTGTCGAAGTACAGGATACTGACATGGTAGTGGCCTTGAAACAAGCAATTGTAAAAGAAAATGTCCAAGGGGATTTTGATCTTTCTACACTAGAACCAGAATTTTACATAAAGATGAATTCCTTTATGCAAAGGTTACCGCAGCAGGACAGGGACAAACTAGAAAGCATGCTAAACTCTCTTGTTCGAAAACGTCAAGGCAAGATCATAAAACTGGCAGACTCGTCAAAGCTTACTGCCGAATCTGCAAAGAAACTGACAGTAGAGGAGAGAGCATTATTTGATTATATTTACAATAACAGCGCTGCTTTCAAAAAACAGGTGTTAAGTGACAAGAAATGACAGTACCGCCAGAATCTATTTCATCAAGCAAACTACAAGACCATGTAAAAGACTTTCTAAGTCAATTCAAAGACAAGTCTGGTTCATACAAATATGTTGAAGAAATAGACCAGATGATGGCAAAGAAAATTCAATACATTGTAGTAGACTATAACGATCTAGTCTCGTATCCTGAAATTGAATCTATTTTTAACAAGGATCCAGACGAAATCCTGCATGCCTTTAGCAGCGCAATCAAGGATATCCTAAAGGAAAGATTCTCGCAATATGCAGAAAAAATTCGTCATGATATTCGGGCAAGAATATCGAATTATCCAGCGCAACGAAGCCTGCGTGAAGTAAATGCAGAGGTAATCGGAAGAATGATAAGCGTTTCTGGAATGGTCGTTAGATCTTCTGAGATAAAACCACTTGCAAAAGAACTAGTCTACATATGCCCAGAAGGACACCAGACCAAAAGAATTCAAGAAAAAGGCCTTGAATTCAAAGAACCAATGAAATGTGACAACGGAAAATGCACTCACAGAGAGCTGGAACTAAATCCAGAGCAAAGTAAATTCATTGACTTTCAAATGGTACGACTTCAGGAGCTCCCAGAAGACCTTCCACCTGGACAGCTGCCTCATTATCTGGATGTCACAGTATTACAAGACTTGGTTGACAACGCAAGGCCGGGAGACCGTGTAATTCTTACAGGGATTGTGAGAATCGAGCAAGAGCATATTCCTTCCATGAAGGGAAAGAGCGGAATTTACAGGCTGAGAATCCAGGGCAATAACATTGAATTCCTAGGTGGCAGAGGAAACAAAAGCTCGAGAAGTACAGAAAGAGAAGAAATCTCTCCAGACGAGGAAAAGATAATCAAATCACTTGGAAAAAATTCTGACATCTATGACAGGCTAGTTGCTTCATTTGCCCCTCATGTTCACGGTCATGACATCATAAAAGAATCAATCTTGCTGTTGATTGTAGGCTCTACTCAAAAACTACTTGCAGACGGTGCCAAGATTCGTGGAGACATTAACGTATTTTTGGTAGGAGACCCAGGCACAGCCAAGAGTGAGATGTTAAAATTCTGTGCAAGGATTGCCCCTAGAGGACTCTATACATCAGGCAGAGGTTCTACTGCTGCAGGGTTAACGGCTGCAGTTGTACGGGATAAAATCGGAATTATGATGCTTGAAGCGGGCGCTGTAGTTTTGGGCGATCAAGGTCTTGTCGCTATAGATGAATTTGACAAGATGAAACCCGAGGATAGAAGTGCATTACACGAAACAATGGAACAGCAATCTGTTAGCATTGCAAAAGGTGGAATTGTTGCAACACTTAACGCAAGGACATCAATCCTGGCTGCTGCTAACCCAATGTATGGAAAATATGATCCATTCAAAAACATTACCGAGAACGTGAATCTACCTGTTCCGCTTTTGACACGTTTTGATCTCATCTTTGTTGTTAGGGACATTCCATCAAAGGAACGAGATACAAGAATAGCTAAACACATACTGAATCTGCACAGAACTACTGGAACCGACACCAAATCACTAATTGATGTGGATATTCTCACAAAATACCTGACATATGCAAAAAGATTTGATCCGATACTTACACCGGAAGCAGAAGAGAAGATCCTACAGTATTACATGACAATGAGAAATGTAGAATCAGAGGGCATGATAACAGTAACTCCAAGACAGCTAGAAGGCTTGGTAAGATTGGCTACTGCAAGAGCAAGATTATTGATGAAGACACAGGTTGAGGGTGAAGATGCGGAAAGGGCAATATTTCTGATACAAAGCATGCTACAAGATGCGGGAGTTGACGTAAACACTGGAAAAGTAGATCTTGGAGTTCTACAAGGACGTCCCCACAGCGAGGTCTCTAAAATGCAACTATTCATGGATGTAATGAAATCACTGGAGGGAGATGAGAAGAGACCTGTAGAAGAAAAAACTTTTGTAAAAGAACTGGTCAAGACAGGAAAATTCACTGAGGAGGAAGCAAGAAAATATATCAAAAAACTGCAACGAGAGTCAGCTATTTATGAATCAAAACCCGGTCATTATAACCGGGTATGAAAGTAGAAGAGATCGATATTCCAAAGTCTGCAATTGAGTTTCTCCGCGAAAACGGGATTGTTTCCCTTTATCCTCCACAAGAAAAAAGCGTAAAAGCAGGACTGTTGAGTGGTACCAGCATTCTAGTTTCTGCCCCAACTGCAAGCGGAAAGACGCTAATTGCCTTACTTGCTATAATGGCACACCTGATTGAAAAAAGGGGCAAGATAGTATATCTTAGTCCTCTCAAAGCATTGGCATCTGAAAAATTCACTGAATTTAAAAAATTAGAATCTGTCGATCTTGGCAGGAAAATTAAGATTCAAATTTCAACAGGAGACTATGACCAGACAGACAAGAACCTAGGCTCAAGTGATATACTTGTACTGACCAACGAGAAGATTGATTCTATCATAAGACAAGGGGCAGAATGGTTAAGCGACATCAGTCTTGTTATTGCCGACGAAGTTCATCTGTTGGGAGACGAGGACCGGGGACCTACGCTTGAAATCGTGCTCACAAAACTGGCATTACTTCAGAAAAAACCGCAAATACTTGCGCTTAGTGCAACAGTAACCAATGCTGATGAGATATCAAAATGGCTTGGCTGCAAACTTGTAGAAAGCGACTGGAGGCCTGTTCCGCTATGGGAAGGAGTCTACGACCAAGGGGTGGTAACAATGCAAAACAGGAAAAATTTTCAAATTGAAACAAGCATCAGGGGGGCACCGGTTGACTTGGGTCTTGATTCTCTCAAAAACGGAGGTCAGGCAATTTTGTTTGCTGAAACCCGGGCAAGATCGGTTTCTCTTGCAACAAAGGCGTCTGACGCGGTATCAAGACATATCAAGGAAAAGGAGAAGAAAACTTT
>JAGWFW010000068.1:3647-5160 GCA_028867735.1 Nitrososphaerota archaeon | reverse complement strand
CAATTCAGACAGGCGAGTCTCTTAGGCTGAGCATAGGAACAGCCCCGCTGCTCTCCAAGGTTACAAGTGTGAGAGGAAAGACAGTGGAGATGCAGTTCAAAAGGCCTGTCTGTCTATTTGAAAACAGCAAGGTTGCGATAAGCAGAAGATTGGCTGAAAGGTGGAGATTGATAGGAGCGGGTGTGGCAGTTGGTTAAGGTAATCTGTGATACTAGTTTTCTAATGTCCATAGCTTCAAAAAAGATAAAAAACATCTCAAGTCTTGAGACTGAGATTGGAAGCTTGGAGTTTGTAGTGCCGAATCTGGTAGTTGGAGAACTTGAAAGGTTATCAAAAAACAACAGTAAAAAAAAAGTTCCGCACTTGACGCTCTGAGAATTTCTCAAGACCTTGAAAAAATAAAAATTTCTGGCACGTCTGTTGATGATGCCTTGACTTTGCATGTGAAGGAAAATGGCGGTATAGTTGCTACAATTGACATTGACCTAAAGAAGAGGATAAAGGAAAACGGAGGAACGGTACTTTCACTTGCAAATGATAGGATAATTTTAGAACCAAAGTAAGACTTAACTTTAACACAGGACGATCACAAAATATGTTAGAGTACAAAGGCATCAAGATAAAATGGCTTGGCCATGATGCATTTTTGCTTGAAAAAGATCTCAAGATAATGATTGATCCCTACAGACTTTCAAAATACATTGAAGCAGATATGATACTTCTCTCTCATGATCATTTTGATCACATGAGCGCAGAGGATCTTGAGAAGGTTTCGTCAAACAAGACAATAATCGTTGCCGCAAAAGAATGCATTGACAAGATTGGCAAATTACAATGCAAGGAGAAGATAAGCCTCTTACCAGGTGAGGAAAAAACTGTAAACGGCATAAAAATAAAAGGAATTGCAGCCTACAATATAAACAAGATAAATCCTGACACAAAAAAGCCCTTCCATCCGAAAGAAGACAACAAGATTGGATTTTTGATTAACATGGGCAACACAATAATATATCATACAGGTGATTCTGATCTGGTTCCAGAAATGAACAATTTGCAACCGGACGTGTTACTGGTTCCAGTAAGTGGAACCTATGTTATGACTGCAGGAGAGGCTGCACAAGCTGTAAATGCAATAAAACCAAAGATTGCAATACCAATGCATTTTGGTACAATTGTGGGAAGCATACAGGATGCCCAAGAATTCAAAAATGCTGTGACTCGGTGTGAAGTTCACATACCCACAAAAGAGCCCTAGATACACAAAAGAGTAATAAACCGAGGGAATTTCATCAAGCTTAGGTTGATTCAGGATAGAAAGATGTTCACGGTGGGAAACCGTGATTTTAACTTACGACACTTGCTTGTGATAGGAATACTCATTGCATCTTTTTCTATCTCAGCCATGGTAAGATCTCAGGCTGCAGACTATGGGTTTCAACTAAATGAGTTTGATCCTTACTTTAACTTTAGGGCAACAGAATATCTTCTAAATAACGGCGTTGATGCATATGTT
>JAGWFW010000068.1:0-3639 GCA_028867735.1 Nitrososphaerota archaeon | reverse complement strand
TCAACTAAATGAGTTTGATCCTTACTTTAACTTTAGGGCAACAGAATATCTTCTAAATAACGGCGTTGATGCATATGTTCATTGGCATGATACCATGAGCTGGTATCCTCAAGGACGAGACGTATTTGCTACGGCTCAAGTGCCACTCCATTTCACAGATGCCATGTTGTACAAAATCTTTGGTGGTGGAATGAGCCTCTATGATTTCACAATAATATTCCCCGTAGTCTTCGGTTCTATGACAGCTGTGATTGTATTTGCACTTGTCAGGGTCATAGGCGGCACGACTGCTGGCCTTTTTGCTTCACTCTTTTTTGCAATATCGCCTCCAATAATAGTGAGAGGGACAATAGGCTGGTTCAAGTCGGAACCGCTTGGCCTGTTTTATGGACTGTTGGGTGTATACCTGTTCCTTAGCGGAATCAAGTCTGAAAACCGCAAAGTTGCAATTGCTAAACTTTTTGGCGGAGCAGGATTTTTGAGTATAGGCTTTGCCTCGTGGGGAGGTATAGAGTTTTTCATTATACCGCTGGGAATTTTTGTGATTGCGTTGCCATTTGTGAGAAAAGATCACAAGTTCTTGTTGTGGGCAATACCATTTTTTGTAGCAGTGACAATGGCTGTATCAGGCGGTGTATTTGCAAGACCTGGTCCTAGTTTTGTATTAGGTGAGAGAGGCTTTGCACTGATAGGACCAACCATACTGATGGTTGTGATAATTTTTGTTCAAAAATTCAGCAAGGACCAAGTCAAGCTGCGTAACGGCCTATTGGTTCTTGCTGTCTGTATTCTTGGAGGAGGCGCAATCTTTGCGTCTGGAGCTCTTCATTCGCCAAGCTTCCGTTACATGAATGCAATTGATCCATTCCTGACCTCGGAGGATCCGCTGGTGGATTCAGTTGCAGAGCATGCCACACCGACTCTGGCGCAAAACTTTACCTACTTTTCAATTCTGATGTTGTTTGCAGGTTTTGGAATATGGTTGACCTTTAGAAGAAAGAGCGACAACGGCTCTTTACCGTTTAATGTAAAAAATGACATGATACTCTTTGCCCTGATCCTTGGGGTAGTTGGTGCGTATGCGGGTTCTACGTTTTCCAGGCTGGAGCTACTAACTGCAAGCTCTGTCATAGTGCTTGCATCCATTGGCCTTGCAGGGCTTACATCAGAAATTTTGAAGAGAGAAAACAAACCCGTAACAATAGAATCAACAAAAGAGTCTTCAAAAAAGAAAACAACCCAAACAAAAAAGAGCATCAGCTTCCTTGGAAGATTTTCAAAAATATCATTTGTTGCCGTAGTTGTAGCCATGTTGTTGGTGCCTACTGTGTTTCCTGTTGACTCCAACTGGATATCAATGGTAAAGGCCCCTCCTACAATACTCAACGGAGGCTCTAATTTTGCAATTGCAACAAGTGATTGGCCTGATGCAATGAACTGGCTAAAAAATAACACCCCGCCAAATTCCGTCATAGCATCATGGTGGGACTATGGATACTGGATACAGACTTTGGGAGGAAGAACCACCTTTGTTGATAATGCCACGCTTGACACAAGCAAGATTGCAGGAATTGCCAAGATATTCCTAAGCTCTCCTGACGATGCATGGAAGACGCTGCAAGACATGCATGCAAACTATGTTCTTGTATATGTTGTAGGGCAAAAGTTTGCCTCAAACGGCCAGGAACTATATATCCTTGGAGGGGGAGGAGACGAGAGCAAGAAGCAGTGGTTCATGAGGATCGCAGGTGAGGACGAGACAAAATTCCTGCAGGCAGATCAGTTTACACCTACAGACTATTTTTGGCAGAACACTCTGCTTGGGCACATGTTTCCGTTTTCACCAGTGACATACTATAACCCAAGCACACACTCAGAATCTCAGACCTACCAAGACGGATATACTGCGGTCTATACCAAAGACATCAAGTATCCACAAGATGGAACGGGACCGCTAAAACTTGCCTATGAATCATCAAGCCTTAACCAAACTAACAGCGGGGTCTTTTCTGGCGTATTGATCTACCAAGTAAATCCTAACTATGTACTAGGTACAAGCAGCTCCCAGCAGACAAACAGCACTCAAGCAAGCGCCATACAACAGCCAAAAATTACCCTGACAAACAGCTCATCTACCGCCGCTGGAGATACTGCAGTAATTACAACAGCGTATGGTGATATCACATTAAAGTTGTTCAATAATATAGCACCAAAGACTGTTGCCAACTTTGAAAAACTTGCAAATACGGGATTCTATAACGGGACCCTGTTCCACAGAATAGTTCCGGGATTTGTAATACAGGGAGGAGACCCAAACACAAAGAGCGGTCCACGAAATACATGGGGAATGGGTGATGCGGGATACACAATACCGCCAGAGTTTAGCGACATGAACTTTAGCAAATATACGGTAGGGATGGCACGAGGCCAGGACGTAAACAGCGGCAGCTCGCAATTCTTCATTACAGTTGGTGATGCAAGCTTCCTTGATGGCAAGTACACTTTATTCGGACAGGTAACATCCGGCCAGGATGTTGTAGACAAGATAGCTGCACTGCAGACAAACTCTGACAGCCAGCCGATAAATCCAGCCGACGCTCGTATAATAACAATAAAAGCCACTTCAAGTACGGCTAAATAATTCACTTGTATCTGTCAGACACGCGATATCTGGCATACTTGTCATCGGGAGAATATCTTCCTGGATGGACACTTGTTGTATTGCTTCCACATCTCGGGCACTTGTCCTTGAGTGTGTATCTCTTGCAGTTGTCGCACCTGCGCATCTGAAACTTCATGTCTAACCCTCTCGGGTCTTCTTCGATTCTTCCCTTGTAAACTTGAATGTACCGCCGCCTTTCTCTATGGTCTGCTCAATTGATGCAAGAATTGGCTTGAGCTCTTTTTCAGCATCCTTGAAATTCTGTGCCGTAATGCCGAGGCGATACTTTGGCGCTCCTATGTATGTTATGGAAACATTTACTCTCTTGTTTTCCATTGCCGCCGTCAAGGAACGCTTGATAATGTCCATGCCGTCAGGCTTGGTACTGGTAAGCTCTAACACTCCCCTTATCTCTACATAGGGAATCTGCATTTTTGAGCTGAGCTCTCCAATTGCCGCAACTGCCTTGTCTGATATGCCAAGGCCGCCCAAAACTGAAACACCTTTTGCGGCAACCTCGCTGAAAGCGTCATAAACTGAATCAAATTTCTCTACAAGAATATTTTCAATCTTATCGGACTCGGTCTTTGAAAGACTCGCCTTTGTCTTGAGGTTTTCAATGAGTGCACTCTCCTTTTCCTTGCGTTTTAATTCCAAAAGCTTTTTCTTTTTCTGGTCTGAGGAGATTTGTTTCAGGGAGAGATCTATTTCAGATCTTTTTGGGTCTACACGCTTTACAAGAAGTACTTTTTTTTCTCCAGGCTTGAGAAACTTTTCGACGTTTCTAATCCATCCTGTGGCAATCTCAGAAATATGCAAAAATCCCTGTATGTTGTTGTATTCGTCTAACGTCACATAAGCGCCTTGATCCATAATTCTGCTTACTGTTGCAACTACGATCTCGCCAACTTCGGGAAATTCTTGCATTGCAGTAGACATAATTTTCAAGCTTTTGGTGCGTAATTTAATGTTGCTGG
>JAGWFW010000067.1 GCA_028867735.1 Nitrososphaerota archaeon | reverse complement strand
ATTTATCTGATTCAATAATGGTTTGTTTCCCTCATCGCCTCTTCGAACTTTGTCTCGAAGATCTTTTGGGATAGTACTCCACCATTGTTCAAAGGTTCTACCCATGTTCAGATCATTTTTGGTTCATATAATTAAGTCTTTTGTAGATTAAACGGATGATATAACAAGTTGGTGTACAAAACGCTAAACGTTTAAAGGTGCTCTGAAAAGAGTTTCAATTCTTGCAGGTTAAAGTACTAGGCGCGGCAAAAGAGGTTGGCCGATCTGCCTTTCAAGTTAATTGCGATGGTGCAAGCTTGCTTCTTGATTATGGAGTGGAGCTCGGAAAGGAGCCATCCTACCCCCTACAGGTAGACCCCCAAGAGATTAATGCTGCAATCATAACCCATGCGCATCTGGATCACTCTGGCAACATGCCATCGCTTTTTGTTAATGGTAGTACAGATGTTTATGCAACTCCGCCTACATTTGACCTTTCAAGGTTACTGATAGAGGACATGGTCAGGCTTGAAAAAAACAATCTCCCCTTTGACCTGTCTGAAGTCTCCAAGATGATGATGCATTCAAAGGAGATCAAGTATAGAGAGAAGGTAACTCGTGGAAATGCCTCTTTTCAGCTACTAGAATCAGGTCATGTATTGGGCGGTGCTTCGGTCCTAGTAGAATCTCAGAATAAAAAATTGTTCTATACGGCCGATATCAATCCGAGAGGATCTCGCATGTTGAGAGAAGCAGACCTGGATCTTGGCGAGATTGACTTGTTAATTACAGAAAGTACGTATTCACAAACTGATCAGATGCCACGCACAGAATCAGAAGAGAAATTCATCGAATTTGCGTACGAAGTTCTAGATAGAAAAGGCTCGCTTTTTGTTCCTGCCTTTTCTGTTGAAAGATCACAGGAGATAGCAGTAGTGTTGAAAAATGCTAAATTTAAGCACAAGGTTGTGATGGACGGCATGGCAGTCAAGGTAAATGAGATAATGTTAAGGCATCCGGAATACCTGCGCGATGCAAAGGTTTTTGCTGATTCTGTGAATCATGCGGTCTGGGTTAAAGGGGAAAAAGAAAGAAAGAGTATGTTAAACGAGCCAGCCGTGATAATTTCACCTGCAGGCATGTTGGTTGGTGGCTCGGCGGTATTTTATTTGCAAAATCTTGCTCTTGACAAAAGAAATGGCATTGCCATGGTTTCATATCAAGGCGAGGGAACCCCGGGAAGAAAGCTTTTGGAGACAGGCAAGACAAGCATTCGCGGTAAAGAATTCAAGGCGGAAGCAGAGGTGAGACAGTTTGAGTTTTCAGGCCATGCAGACAGAACGGCGTTATTTGACTTGATGAAAAAAATCAAAGGAGATCCCAAAGTTCTCACAATTCACGGTGATAATGAATCGTGTGTGAAATTTGCCGGAGAGATACACGAAAAATTCGGATTTGACGCCCATGCGCCAAACGCTGGCGAAGTAATAACTGTATGATATGCAAAGCTTCGCTACAATCAATCTGAATTTCACGATTAATAGCGGCCAGGTATTTCTTTGGGAAAAGATTGGAGGCAAATGGGTAGGCATCAATGGCAATGATCTTCTAGTCATAAAGGAGCCTTTTCAGATAATCTCGTCTCAAAAACTGACTAGGCATTTTTTTAGATTAGATGACAACCAGTACAAGATACTGTCACATATTGGCAGAGACAGTCTCGTAGGCACGGCAGTAAAACAATTCTCAGGTTTGAGATTGATGAGGCAAGACCCATTCCAATGTTATATTTCATTCATATGCTCATCTAATTCGTCAATACAAAACATCAGAAACATGTTGACTAGGCTTTGTGCCAAATTTGGAAATAAAATGGAATTTGAAAATCGTCAGTTTTTTACTTTTCCTAGTGCCGAAAGACTGTCAAATGCAACTACTAGAGATCTGCTTTCATGCGGTCTTGGATTTAGGGCAAAATATGTAAAAGATGCAATCAGAGCAGTAAATACAGGACAGATAGAATTTGAATCCCTGAGAAAGGCAGACTATAGAACAGCTTTAGAGACTTTGAAAACAGTAAAGGGCATTGGTAACAAAATTGCCGATTGCATACTCTTATTTTCACTTGACAAACTGGAATCTTTTCCAATAGATAGATGGACGCAAAGAATTTTACAAAAATACTATCCAAAAATATTTGATAGCTCAGGAGGAAAATCTCTGACAGAAAAAAAATATGCTAACCTGCACAAGAAAATTGCAGAATATTTTGGCCCCTATGCAGGATATTCACAACAATTTCTTTTCAAATTAGAAAGAGACCTTAACAAAAAAAATTGGTTGTAAACCCTTAATATGGATACCAATTGCCCGATAGTTGGGCCTGTAGCTCAGCATGGATAGAGTGCTGGACTTCTAATCCAGTGGTCAAGGGATCGAAGCCCTTCGGGCCCGTATAATCTGTTTGAGCACGTCCAGTGATTTTGTCAACGTCTTCTATTACAAGAAATAAAAACAGAAAAGCAATCATTATAACATGATTGCAGTGATGATTCCTGCTCCAATGAATGCACCAAGACTCAAAAACAAGAGGTCAAAGGCGATTACCTTCTTGAAAGGAGCACGAACCTCTCTTTCCCAGTGTTGCGGAATTAATCTTGTTCCTATTCTATATCACCTCTATTATCCCGTTCAGGGGTGGATACATTGCGTCCAAATAGATAGATCTAGCTATTACCCATTGCTTGCTGTCGGATTTTTGTACAGCCATATTCTTACTCATTTTCTTCACTTTTTTCCGACCAGTATTGTTTGCAATTGCAACAGTATCCAAACATGGAATGCTTCATTCCATGATATGCCCAACTTACAAGGATCTTGGATGAGCTGCAATTTGGACATGCGATCACGCGTGCTAGATACCTGTCTGATTGTCTTGCCATCACACTCTCGCTCATTTTTCATTCTCCTGTGACCAGTGTTTTTCGCAGTCAGGACAGAATCCCTTCATGACATAGTTCTTTCCGTCATCTATCCATGCTACAAAGACCTCAAACGAACGACAGTTTGGGCAGACAAATCTAAAGTCTGGGTAACACGGCGCACAGATGTTAAGCTTGGGCTTTTTTATCTCTGCGAGTATTTGGCTCATTAGTTTACGTGCCTCCCAAGCCTATTTCCATATCTCATCTTCAATCTCTGAATTCTGCGAAGTTGTTGCCTGGAATATTCCCGGCAAAAGGAGATCGCGTTTGCCTGCATTTCCATACGGTCAAGAAACGATTTGCCCTCTTCTACCGGATTGTTACTTACCGGAATTTTTATTGGGTTGGGTTCCCAAGCCATTTGTTGGCAGTATATCTGATTCTTCATCACGATGTAATAGATATCATGTTATAATACAAAATCCGAATTTTGTTTGTACCAGTCTTAAAAAAGTTAAGACCAGATTATATAAAAAATCGATTCATGTGAAGATGTGAACAATTATGTGGAATTGACTCTGGGTGAACGAGTCCATCTGGCAAGTAAAGATCTTAGAAATATTCTCAAGCCGTCAATTATTGCTGCAATAGTTGGACTTGGAATTATCGCAATTGTTGGTAGTGTAACCTATATTGCTTCCACTACCATCAACGAATACACATATGCCGTATACCGGACAAATTCTGCAACCGGACCACTTTGTGACCCATTAAGTTTTGTTCCCGTAGGCGATAACGATCCTGCCAAAGTGAAAGTGCTTGAAGGACAGAATGCAGACAAGGCCGGAGTATTGACAGGCGATATAATAACAAAAATCAACGGAATACAAATTACAAGTTCCAGGATGTTCAATAATTTACAAAATACACTTCCAAATCTAAAACCGGGTGATGCTGTAAATGTGGAGGTATCTCGCAGCGGTCAACAGGTCCCATTTACTGTTCAGGCAGTCCAGTCTTTCAACAATCCAAAAACTGTTTCATTGGGAATGATAATTCCTGCCAAATGCTCCATGTACTACGAACTAAAAGAAGAAAAGAAGGAATACGGACCAGAATTGGTAACTGTTGTTTCCGGCAATCTGGAGGATATACGCAACATAGCGGGCATATTTGCCACAATTTTTGGTTTCTTTTTGACATTGACATTGTGGAAGGGAAGAAAACTGAGTAACGAAATAAACGACTGGGAAAAAGCTTATCTTGACCAGCATTATGTGTTGACTTTTGAGACAAATACGCCACTTGGTTCTACAAATGGCGAGAAGATCTTCAACATGGCCCAGATTGTCTTTCCCGAACTTAGGCAAAAAGATGGCAAGATAGCACGTTGGCAAGGCAGCATCACAGGAAAAAATAATTATATTTTTGATTGTTTTCAGACTACAAACGAATCTAGGCCCGAACTATTTGTGGTAAAACATTTTGACAAAAATGTAATGGTTGATTTGAAAAAACTCCAGGAGTTGTGCCAAACAGTAAACGAAAGCAAAAGATTGTCCCCGTTAAAAAATACGATAAAAAACCTAGAAAAAATAAGGATTTTCAGAATAATATGTGTTGCCCAAGAATACGACGAGGATGTTTTGGATGATTCTAAAAGAGAAGAGATCTTAAACAGGCTCTCAGAATACCCCCTTGATCTGATCCTAGAAAGAGATGGGAGCTATTCAGTTCTGTGGGCATCGACTAATTAATCCTAGTATCATATCCATGCTATGCCGCAGTCAGGCCCACGTTTGCGCAAATATGGTAGCAAGGATGGCACGAAGCTTAGAATACTAAGTTATCTTTATTCCCATTCAGAAGGAGCAAACCAGAACACAATAAACTCATTGCCTGGTCTAAATTCTCAAAGGTGGGATATCATAAAAGACATTTTATCAGAATTATCTCAGGCAGGAGCTGTAGTAATAGAAAGTCATGATGAAATAAAAAAAGGGGCTGTCATTTACAAGATTACAACAAAAGGCAAAGAGACAATAGAGAAGATAAAAGAGCTGCAAAAAATCGGATTGGACTCTACCTTTGATTTATTCCGGGGTTTGGAAGAGTAGATTGACCTAATTTTCATGTAGATCATGTGGCTGAATAGAACTCAGAATAAAAAATCGAAGAAAGATTCAGTCGCACATATCCAGTCAGACTCTGAGACTCTCCGAGTCTTACAACATTATTTTTAGAAACATGTCATGCCATAATTTATTATCATCAAATTGCAGACTCTAAACGTGAAAGACATAGAGTTAAAGTTAGAAAACCTAAACATAAGGCCGCATGAAATAATCAAGGCCAGAATACAGGTGAACTATCCTGGCAGATATGATGGCGTGGTTGTAAACACGCAGATATTAAACTCCAATCAGCTCATCATGTACAGATCATACAATAACAAGACAATTTCGCAGAATGTATCACGATTATTTATTAATAGAAATGATATGCCCCAAAATTCTGCAGAGTTTACAGCTTCAATTGAATTTGATCCAAAGGAGACTCATGAGGTAAAATTCAGAGCTTCAATAATACAGGAACATAAAGAGATAGAAAGCGTTATTCTATTTGCAAAGTTGGTTGTCTAGCAGGTCTAGGTCCACTAGGAAGTGAGGGCTCCTGGAACGATGTCTATCTCGCCTTTCATCCACGGGTGTACCTTGCAAAAGTATGGAATCTGGGCCGTTTG
>JAGWFW010000066.1 GCA_028867735.1 Nitrososphaerota archaeon | reverse complement strand
AAACAATGTCGTAATAATGAACAGGTATTATCAATCAAACCTAGTCTATGGAACGGTAAATGGACTTGATATGAAATGGCTGCAAAACCTTGACAGCGGGCTTCCAAAAGAAGACCTTGTCATTCTTCTTGACGTAAATCCGGATGACTCGTTTTCGCGCAAAAAGGAAAGGCGAGACAAATTTGAAGAAAACATAGAGTTTGCCCAAAAGATTACCAAGACATACAGAAAGCTTGCAAAGGAATTTGGCTGGAATATCGTAAATGCATCGCGCCACAAGCAACAGGTGCATCAAGACGTCAGACAAATTGTTTTAAAACACATCAAGTGACATGGCAAAAAAATATCTCCAGATAGTTGACCCGATACACGGCTTCATCAATGTTTACGGACACGAGGCCGCACTAATTGACAGCCCGATCTTTCAGAGACTTAGAAGAATAAGGCAGCTGGCAGGAGCTCACCTGATCTATCCAGGCGCCCAGCACTCTAGGTTTGAACACTCGCTTGGAACAATGCATGTTGCAGGACAGGTGGCATCCATACTGGAAGAGAAGGGATATCTTGATTCTGACAGCATAGAAAACCTCAGGCTTGCAGCCTTGCTGCATGACATTGGCCACGGACCGTTTTCCCACCTGTTTGAAGAGGTACTGCAGAAAAAGAAAAAAATATCTCATGAAAAAATTGGCGAGCGACTCATACTAAAATCCGAGATTGGTGATCTTGTATCAAAGGGGGGATTTGACAGGGTCTTTATCAGCAAACTCTCGTTTGGAAATTCAAAATATCAGTTCATGAACGAGATAATCTCAGGCGGCCTCAGCGCAGACATGATGGACTATCTGCTACGTGACGGATATTTTACGGGGGCAGAGCACGCAAGAATCGACTTTAAGAGGATCATAAACTCGCTTGACGTGCACCAAAAAAAACTCTCACTTAACAAGTCGGCCCTCCACTCGTTTGAATCCATGATGATCTCAAGGTACCAGATGTTCAAGGCCGTCTATTTTCACAAGACCGTGAGGGCAGCGGAGGTCATGCTGCTTGAATCCATGCTGCTTGCAGACAGTGAGCTGGGCCTTGCAACAGACGACCTGAAAAAATATGTGCAGCTTACAGACGAGCTTGTCATCTCAAAACTTGTCTCCCTGCCAAAGACCAGTTCCGAGCTTAGGAGGGCAAGCCAGCTTGCACTTGACTATCAAGAGCGAAGGCTGCTAAAATGCGTCTATGAAAAAATCTTCATGAAGCCAAGGATGGGCAAGGTCAATCCGGTAGAACTGCAGCATGAGATTGCAAAAAAAGCCAAGGTAAGCGAGACCGAGGTGTTCGTTGACATATCAAAGACGCCGTCAATTCCTCTCACACCGTCAAAAAAGGAATCCCAGTCAATCATTCTGACCTCAACCAGGGGGGCAGGCCCCAAGGAAGCCTATGAGCTTCCAATATCGGAGATTCCGTTGGTGTCTGCCATCTCGGGATTCATGGACATTCTCAGAATCTATGCAAGACAGCAATTTAGAAAAAAGGTTGAAATTGCAGCACAGGTCATCCTTGGTGAAAACGGACAATGAAAAAAAGAATTGTCATAAAACTATCAGGCAGCCTGTTTAGCCTAGAGGACGAAAAGACGCTAAAGCAGTTTGCAGAGTTTTTTGTCAGGGCAAGCAAGATCTGCCAGCCAATAATAATTGCAGGGGGGGGAAAGATAGCAAGACACTATATCTCACACGCAAGGTCATCGGGCGCAGACGAGTCGACCCTTGACGAGCTTGGAATCGAGGTCTCAAGGCTTAACGCCAAGCTATTGATCTTTGCACTGCAAGCCAAGTCATACCCGCACCCGCCAACCGACCTCAAGGAGGTAGCCAACGCTGCAGACAGCGGCCTGATTGTAGTGACAGGCGGCCTTCACCCAGGACAGAGCACAAATGCCACTGCTGCACTGATTGCAGAAAAAGTGCGTGCAAGTGTGTTCCTTAACGCAACAGACGTGGACGGAGTATACGACTCTGATCCGCGCAAGAACAAGCACGCAAAAAAATTCAAAAAAATTCCGCTAAAAAAACTCCGCGGCATGCTTGTGCATCAAGACTCTGTTGCGGGAGGGTACGACCTGATGGATATAGTAGCCCTGAAGGTAATCGAGCGTTCCAAGATTAAGACAAGAATTCTCAAGGCAGACATCAAGGTACTGGATAAAGCCATCAGGGGAAGCCCGGAAGGCACGGAAATTACACTAGTCTGACAGTTCCTGTATATTCAGGAATCCCTGCAGCAATTACCTTTTGCAAAATCTCTCTTGCCTGATCTTCGGACAAAATCTTTGACTGCGCCTTGGCGTATCCTTCCTCGTCCACTATGACAGCCACCCAGCCCTCTGTTTTTTGGGCCACCGATGCAAGATCCTTTTCTCCCACCGGGACAAAAACGCCCTGTGATTTTTTTACCGTAAGTGTAAGCATGGCAAATCCCGCGTGTTCAAACAGAGTCATCTGTGATTTTCTTGCTCTGTCTTGGCCGATTCTTATGGCCTGATGATACTGCACAAATCTAGATCTTGGAACTTTTACTATAAGGGTTTTCAGCTGAAGGTTTAATTGAAGATCAGATTCACCGGCTAGTGAATTTGGATACAAGAATTCTGCTTGGTGCGGTTGCCATAGTGATAATGGCAGTAGTTGTAGTGTTTGCAGTTCTGCCAGGATCGGGAATGATAAAAAACATTATTCCGCAGGGCCCAAACGTGCCGTCGTCTATGACCGCAGTCTCAACTCAGATAAAGCCACTTGTCATATCATACAATGGAACTTCGGTCGTATCATCCAGTGAAAGGGATGCAACGCTGCAAACCACCTTCTACATTACAAATCCAAATACCACCACTGTTATTCTCGAATCGATAAACTATGCAATCACTGCTGACGGGACTGTGGTTGGACACGGCCAGCTGGGACAGAGATATGAGGGAAGCTGGGAGAGCTCCACATACTATCCGCTTGTAGAGCAAACATCGTCTAACATAGGCAACAATGCGGTCATAAAAAACACCGGAAATTATCCTGATGTCTGGTCTGCACTTGAAAAGGGGACTGCAAAGATTACAGTCTCGGGTACTGCCTACTATGCGGTAAAGACTGCATTTAGCGGCAGCGACTTTAATGAAGACTTCAACTTTACAAAATAGGGCTTTACTGCAATGCTGGATTGTATCTTGATCGCATGAACTTTACCAGATAGACAAAGCCAAGAATTATCCACGTGAGCAGCATTGCTCCCCATGCAAATACGACTATCTGTTGCAGGCTGATGCCATACTGGGCCAAAACTGCGGTTACCTGTGACGGCAGTACAGATTGCAGCTGATACAAGGGGAAAAGATACGGGTTGATATCTTGGTTGAAAGATATGGTGTCTCCTAGCAGCTTCACCACTGCATGCCAGCCAAAAAAGAACGTGACAAAAAAGAAGACAGCCTTTCTTCCAATTGCCTTTTTGTATCCGCGCTTTTCATATCTCTCAAGTTTTTGTTTTACGCGAGTAAGCTCTATTTTTAATTCCTCAACAGACTGCTGTTGCCCGCTCTTTCTCTTGGATGGCTCTATGTATGTGGAAATAAGCGACTCGAGATATTTTCTGTCAGAGATGTAAAGCGGCCTGCCATCTTGTAGCATGCTTAGAATATAGTTTAACCTGCCATTGTCTCCTTTTTTCGTATCAATCAGGTACAACACATGCTCGATTAGCTCGTCGCTCGTTGTAATCACCTATGCCTCGATGTGTGACAAATCACCGGGTTCGGCTTTAGATAACTTTATCAACATTATCAAGCTCCTTTGGAAAAGGATTTTGATTATACGCGAGACTAGCTCACTTTTCTGAGGAAGCTTATGATGGGCTCTCTGTCTGTGCTTGACAACGACGAGAAACCCTCTAGCAACTCGCGCTGGATAATCAGCGACTCGTCAAGTGTTTTTTTGACCATGTCACTCTCAAATGGAACCAGCCTGTCTATCTTTCCCTCGCTGTATGACTCGACGTATCTTCTTAGCAGAGACGAAACAAAATTTGGGGCAACGTCAAGCAGTATAAGAATTGATGTCTTCAGATCCCTGTCTTTAGAGTTGGAATTTTTTTCAAAAAAATTGCTCATGATTCGGAGCCGGTCTTTTTCCATCTCCGACAGGGAAGCAGCAACAAGCAAACCTCCCTCTGTTAGCTGGTAATACGGGACCCCCTGTTCCTGAAGTGCCTTGGGGCCTCGCTTTATCGGCAGCCTACCAGATTCTTCAACGATGCCAAGCGGCAAAAGAATTTCATCAAGATCCCTGAAAATTCCGGAATAGATATTTTGCCAGGTCGTTCCGTTTTTTTCCGCAAGCCTGTGCGCTATTGCGGTTCTGGTTTTTTTTGTCGGAAGAGTTTCTACAGCTAGGTGCATGATTATTCCGCGCTGACGCATCGCTTCACCCGTAAACTCTTTGTTCTTTGTCTTAAACGTCTGAAAAACAGACAACCTTGGGATGGTCTTATTTGACTTGGTCATTTGCTACTCACTCTATGTCTCGATTTTAGGATTGATACAGGCTTGAGATTAATACTGTTATAATTTGGAATCATCATTTTGTGATAGTATCATACTTTGCATAGATATAAGAATTTACGATTTTGAAAAAATTGGCACAAATTACGGTATTATTGTCCACAATACATGGTTTAACTGCATAGAAATTTCAAAAAATTTGACAGATTTTCCACAATGAATTTGTCTGCCTCTTGCATATGAGCTAATCCCAAGATGTGAAATGAATTTACATTGGTTGCCGCCAGAGGATTTTCGTGCTAAAATCTACAGAGGAGCTTGTAAAACTAGTGGAAAAGCCCGGATTGGTTCTGGTCGACTGCAGGTCCTATAAAGAATATGCAGAGGGACACATCCCGGGGGCAGTAAACGTGGACCTGTTCTATTACCACTGGCTTGACACTACAAAGGACGGTGTCAAGGCGTTTGAGAAGCAGATGCAATTGCTCTTCTCATTTATGGGGATTACAGAGCAAACAACTGCTATACTCTATGATGATGTTGCAGGCATGGGCGCAGCAAGAGGAGTATGGCTTTTGAGATATTTCTCGCATACTGATGCATTCATGCTAGATGGAGGATTTCGAAAGTGGAAAAGCCTCGGGCTTCCTATAGAGACCAAGACAAATGGATTCAAACCTGTCAAGTTTTCCGGAAGGGCTGATAGGAAAATACTTGCAGACTTTGAATACGTCAGGAAAAATCTTGGCAAGGCAAGGCTGATTGATACAAGGACAAGAGAAGAATACGAAGGCAAGGTGATGCGCGCAGCAAGAAGGGGCCGCATACCACATTCTGTAAATATCGACTGGGTGCGCAACATCAACGACGATGGCACCATGAAATCGGCAGAAGAGCTTGGAAAAATGTATCCGTTTTCAAAAAATGACGAGATCATAACATATTGTCAGGGAGGATATCGCGCGGCAAACTCTTTTGTGGCGCTAAAGATGCTGGGCTTTGAAAACGTGAGGGTCTATCTTGGATCTTGGGGCGAATGGGGCAACAGGCTCGATCTCCCAGTTGAAGACAACTGACAATTCCAAATATTACAACACGGCAAACACTGTACGATGATCGCACCATGAAATTTTCTTATTTTTTGAAAAAATTCGTTGTGGCTTTGTAAGAATTAGATTAATATACCGTCGGCAAATGAGCCATACCTGATGGTGCTGAACAAGCGTTCCAAATTATCGCTTATCATCATAACGGCGGGGTTGACAATTGGACTATCGACCTTCTTTACAACTCATTCTGCGTTTGCTGCAGACACCGGTGCTACAAGCAGCGGTTTGACAAAACCATTACTTGCTATCGCTGCAGCTATTGCAATTGCTGGCGGTCTGATAGGTACTGGTAATGCACAACAAGGCATTGGTGCTGCCGGTATGGGTATCATTGCAGAGAAACCGGAGAAGTTTGGTCAGGTACTGTTCTTCTTCGTCATTCCAGAAACATTATGGATCATTGGATTCGTACTGGGAATCATCCTGCTGCTAGGTATCCTGTAGTGGTTTCAGTAAAATGAGCATCGAGACTTTCCTCCTTGAGATAGAGAATAGAAAAAAGAAGGAGCTTGAAAGTCTGGATAAGGACTTGGC
>JAGWFW010000065.1 GCA_028867735.1 Nitrososphaerota archaeon | reverse complement strand
GTTACCAAATTTGCAAGTATTGATTCAAAGGCTGGAAAGAAACTAAAACAACAACTCGTCAAAGAATGCAACATTACTGACGAGGAGGCAGTAGAAATTGTTAACAATCTGCCAAGTACCGAGGCTGAATTGCGCGCGTTCACTTTTGGCTGGAAGAAATTGATTCTGGCAGAGACGCTTGACAAAATGCTGAAGATAATCAAGGAGAACGCCTAATCTTAGGAGCAGCGTTTTCTTGGAGAGAGCTCAAACTAGAAAGTATGAAGAGTACGCGTACGTGTTGGATTTTGTAGTTAGAGGAAAATCAACCACGGTGCGGGGAAGGGATGGAATTATTGTTACAGCACTTGGGGAGGAAAGGCTTACAATACTCGAACTTCTTGCAATGCCAAATTCTACTTTTGAGATAGGCGAACGTGTCTACATTGGAAAGGAAGGAAGAACAAAAATACTTTCGGTGCTTGGAAGACTGGAGTTTAGGCAGACATCATCTTCCGCGCAAAGCGAACTTGTGTCAGTAGTTGAAAAAATAGTTATACAAAACGAGCAAAGGTTTGTGGACTATCTCAATAACGCGCAACCATTGACCCCGAGAATACATGCACTAGAGCTTATTCCAGGAATTGGCAAGACCTACATGAAAACAATGCTTGAAGAGCGAGAAAAGATAAAATTCACTGACTTTAAAAACTTGCAAGAAAGGGTGGGACTAAAAGAGCCTGCAAAACAAATTGCAAAAAGAATAATCGAAGAGATCACAGGCGAGACTAGGATGAATCTCTTTGTCAGAAAATGAGCAAGCGTCACGCACTAGGACAACACTTTCTAACATCAAACCAGGTCGCAGAATCCATAGTTGATCTTGCACACATCACAAGAAGGGATACAGTCCTTGAAGTGGGAACCGGAAAGGGAATTCTGACTAGCCACCTGTACGGCAAGGCAAAAAGGGTAATCTCTGTTGAAAAGGACCCCGTGCTGTACAGGGAGGCAAAAATGAGGTTTTCTGGGATACACAACCTGGAACTTGAGTACGGGGATGCCTTTGAGATGGACGTTGATTTTACAGTACTTGTCTCAAACCTGCCTTATTCTGAGAGCAGAAATGCCATAGAATGGCTAGTCCAGAGAAAGTTCTCACACGCCGTAATAATGGTACAAAAGGAGTTTGTCCGCAAACTCTTCTTAAAAAAAGGAAGCGACAGAAGGGCGGTTTCAGTTCTTGCAGGTTATTGTCTTGACATGGAACAACTCTTGGATGTCGGAAAAGCAAGCTTCCAACCCGTGCCAAAGGTAGACTCTGTAGTAATAGGTATGAAACAAAAGAAAAAGGTGCCAAAAGAGCTCATCACGGCAGTAAACAGGCTGTTTTCATTTAAGAGAAAGACTGTAAGAAATATCGCAAGGCAGTTTGATATTGTCATTGATTCTGATAAAAGGCTTGAAGATCTGTCTGATGGAGAGATAATTGATATTGCAAAAAAAATCGTTTGATGAATACTACAAACCTTCTGAAGACACATTCTTTCTTGCTGATTGCATACAAAACGAAAAAGGCCATGCCGCACTTGATGTTGGAACAGGCTCAGGTTTTCTCGCACAGATATTATCAGATAACTTTGAACTTGTGGTTGCAACTGACATTAGCCTTGACGCACTGAAAAAAGCGCACAAGACTGTAAAAAACTGTATCTGCTGCAACTCTGCAGATGCACTGCAATGCAACTTTGACCTTGTGGTGTGTAATCTGCCATATCTTCCGTCAGATAAGGTTGTTGATAGTGCAGTAGACGGACTGGAAGAGGGACTGGGCATCCCAACTGACATGATAAAATCTGCAAGTCGCGTAATCCAAAGGCATGGCAGACTGGTATTTCTCACATCGTCTCTTGCAAATTATAACGAATTGATAAGGAGAACCGAGAGTCTCGGATTTGATGCAAAAATATCTGCAAAAAAGAAACTCTTCTTTGAGGAATTGATAATAGTAGAATGTACAAAACTCTAAAATTGCATGGCAGAGAATAAAGATTACGCATAAGATATGAGTGTGATTTATGTCTAAAATGAAACTCTTGTACTCGTTGAGATTCAAACATGTAGCGTATAGCATCGGACTGGTTGTCTTTCTCTTCACACTTGCAGGCAGCGCATATGCTTCTGGTTCTCAGGTAGTAATCGTAAACGGTACTGCAAACCACTGCCTGCCGTATCCTTCCTGCTACAAGCCATATGAGATAGACGTGCAGCCCGGAGGCACAGTAACATGGGTAAATGGCGACAACAAGACACACACAGCAACCGCAGGAACTCCAAACTATGGTCCAGTTGGCATGTTTGACAGCGGGACCATACCTCCGGGCCATTCCTATACTCAGTTTTTTGGTACAATAGGCAAGTATCCATACTACGACCAGACGGACATGTGGCCGTCTGGAGTTGTAGTTGTAAGCAACCAGGGTCCTACCCATGCCGAGATTGGCTGGGTCAACGGCTCACTTTCTATGACAAGCCAGGTCCACAACGATAATCAAAAACTAATCCTGACAAAGCAGATTGAAAATACAGGAGGCACTGATGCAAACTCGGTAATCTTTAGACTGAGGATACTAAACGATTCTGGATTCTTATTTTACGATAACATAGCCAGTGGGAATGTTCCTGCAAGAAAGAATTCCACGATAAGCTTTACGTGGAATAATCCTCAACCTGGAAACTATAGGCTGAATTTCAATTCGGAAAACCTACCGGGGCAGATCAACGAAAACAACGATGTCTCATCAGATCTCATCTCAGTCTCAAAACCAAACGCAAGCCAGCCCGAATCGGTTGTGGCGAAAAACTTTACTGTGAATGACAAAAATGTAGCAGTTCCAGAGTTTGGCTCGTTGTCTCTTGTAGTTCTCGTAGTATCGATAGTCTCTGTATTGATGGTATCTGCCCGTTCCAGTCTTTTCAAAATCTAGCTATTTTCTCAGCTTTTGTTTTGCAATATCTGCAATCGCTTCTGCCATCTTCATCGTGGTGGCATTTCCGCCAATGTCAAATGTGACCTGTCTTCCTTCGTTGATTACCTGTTCAGTAGCGGAAAATACTGCGTCCTTTATGTGGGCTTCTCCCAAGTATTCAGCCATCCACGCACCAGAAAGTATTGCGGCAGTCGGATTCACCTTGTTCTGGCCCTTAAATGACGGGGCGCTTCCGTGAGCAGCCTCAAACATGGAAAACGAGTCTCCCATGTTTGCAGAGTAGACCAGTCCTATGGAGCCAATTATGCCAGATGCCAACTCTGATATTATATCCATGAACAGGTTTGTGCTGACAAGCACAGAACCGTTGAACTGTTCCGGTTTTATGACAAGCTGCTGGGTCATGTTGTCTATGTACAGTTCTTCTATTGTAATACTGGGATTTGTCTTGGCCGATTTTTCAACTTCCTCCCAGAATATGCCGTCTGTTACTTTGAGTATGTTTCTCTTTGTTATTGCGACAACCTTGTTCATCTTGTATCTTTTTGCCCAAGAAAATGCCGAATTGATAAATCTGCTACAT
Source organism: Nitrososphaerota archaeon (assembly GCA_028867735.1). Lineage (GTDB taxonomy): Archaea > Thermoproteota > Nitrososphaeria > Nitrososphaerales > Nitrosopumilaceae > Nitrosotalea. The sequence goes on along the minus strand of JAGWFW010000065.1, from coordinate 2,685 downwards.
CCCTGTCTTGTAATCTTTCTTATTGCAACTGCCGCATCGTTTGATACCTTGAACTCTATTCCGGTGTAAAGGCCCTCCGTGGCCTCTCTGAAGCAGACAAAGTCAAGTGACCTGTCAGGAGTTATCCTCTTGTATGTCTTGATCGGTCTGATGTTGGAGTACAGTTCGAATTTTTGTCTGAGCGTAACTGCGACGCTTCTTGGCGCATTTGGTCTTGGAATCGTAGTGGTAGGGCCCTTGAAGCATGCATTAGAGTCCTCAAGTATCTTCATTGTGGAATCTGGAATGTATGTCTCCCCGCCATGTTTTTCCCATTGCTCCGAGCCTGCATCGCACAAAATTAATTCAGTTTGGGTATTGCACGATCGTAGCACATGTAACATCGCATCTACGATCTCAGGTCCTATGCCGTCCCCTTTTATCACAGCAGCCTTTTTGCCCAAAACAGGCGAGCTTTCAGATCCAGTATATTTAATTCTACCTTGATTTTCTGATCCGCCTAATGCAGGAGATCCCAACCCTTAAACAAATCCCTACGCGCTATTGGAGCATATGCGAATAGTGCAGCTCTCAGATATTCACGTGGGAGGACAATTCCAAGAAGAAGTGTTTGACCAAGTGGTATCCGAAGTAAACGAACTCAAGCCTTCCGCCATTGTAGTGACAGGTGATCTGACCAATGAAGGACTGCTCAAAGAATATGAAAAATGCAAAATAAAGTTTTCAGAGTTTGAGACAGACAAAATAATTGCAATCAGCGGTAACCATGATTACAGAAACACCGGATACCTCCTGTTCAAAAAATTCTTTCCAATAGATTCCGTAAACGAGCTTGACGATAACACTGTACTTGTAACCATAGGCACTGCAAGGCCTGACAGAGATGAAGGCGAGGTCGGATACAGGCAAAACCTGTGGCTTGAGCGTACCATGAAAAAATACGAAGGCAAGACAAAGATACTTGCAATGCACCATCATCTCATCGGAGTGCCAGACACGGGAACTGACAGGGTTACGGTGATTGATTCGGGAGATGTACTGCGCACCGCGCTTGCAAGCAAGATAGACCTGGTAATCTGCGGCCACAAGCACAGGCCATGGTTTTGGCATTTTGGCCACCTGACAATCGCAAACGCAGGCACTGCTTCCTCAGAAAGAATGAGGGGCCTTTTTGAAAATACCTATAATATTATCAACATTGAAAAAGGCAAGATAAAAGTAGACCTGAAAATAGTTGGCGGCAAGAGAATATCGCTAAAGGACCTTGTTGAAAACTACAAGCGCTTTGGCGAAGAATAGGTAAATTGTACTACCCAAGATTAAATAACAGTTTAAATTTCAGCAACATCTGTGCGGGGGTCGCCTAGCCTGGTAGGGCGTGGGATTGCTAATCCCATGTCCGTAAGGACCCGTGGGTTCAAATCCCACTCCCCGCGCTTGGACTATCTATGACATCCCACTATGAACAAAATTTACTCCTTAAATTGAATGGGATATTGGTGGTACAATGAAGGAGCTTGATATCCATCATTCAAGAAAACGGGTAGAGTATGCCAGGACATCAATTGGAAAGATGTTCTCTGCAGAAAACGCCAAGGCTGCATCCGAGTTTCTGGACAGGCTGCAAATTGAGAACAAGTCATATGGAAGGATTGCAAACTATGGAGAATCCATCAAGCGAATCTTTCTAATCAAGGACGACAAGAAGATATCGGAATGGACAAGAAAGGAGATCGAATCGGTACACAAAAAGATCGCAGAATCAGATTATGAAAACTCGGTCAAAAAAGACACGCTGACAGCACTAAAACGGCTGTATCATTTTGCAAAATATGATGAGATCGCAGATAAAATCAAAGGACAAGGAGTACGATCCCAACGTATCATGGATCGTGCCAAGCTACTTTGAAGACAGATATGAAAAGATACAGGCAAAAGATCTGTTAACTGATGCCGAGCTTGAAAATCTTTTCAGGGCTGCAAAAGAAGTCAGCAAGGGTAGATACGTCAGGCGAAACTTGGCAGTACTTGTTACGCTCTTTGAAGGCTCGTACAGACCAGGGGAGCTGCTCAATATCAAAATTGGGGGATTGGAGTTTGAGGACGACTTTGTCAGGGTTCACACAACAGGCAAGACTGGGCCCAAGAGACTTGCACTGGTTACAAGCTTTGTACCGATAAGAGACTGGCTTGCCGAACATCCAAAAAGCGATGACCCGGATTCATTTCTCTGGTACCACGACAACAGGGAATGTGTGATGACATACCAGACGCTCTTCTATCTAGTCAAAAAGTCAGCGCAGGCAGCAGGAATAAAAAAACGCGTATGGGCGTATCTCTTCAGGCACACGTCACTTACGTTATACTCAAAGAGGCTTGGCAACCTGGTCAAGCTGTACGGGAACTGGTCAAGAGGGTCTAACATGCTGTCACGGTACGAGCACCTTGCATCATCTGACCAGGAAGATGCCATACTGAATCTGCACGGCATCAAAAAACAGGATGATTCAAGATCGATACTGTTCTCAAAGGTATGTCACAACTGCAAGGAGAAGAACTCTTCTGACAAGTCACACTGCACCAAGTGCGGTCTTGTGTTGTCACAAAGGCTGGCTCAGCAAGGATTTGCATTTTTTCCTCTTTCTAGTATACAAGCACGCGCGTAGATTATTCTATAAATTCAAT
>JAGWFW010000064.1 GCA_028867735.1 Nitrososphaerota archaeon | reverse complement strand
GTCTCCCCCTATTACAACCCCGTTTGGAGATGCGGTGCCGTTTATCTTGGAGCACAGATTCACTGTTGGCCCAAAGATATCTTCTACAGGAGTCAATGATTTTGCAATGGTGCCATAGTCTGCGCTCACCCTAAAGTCGGTTTGCGGAAGGGATCTTTCAGACATGATCTCATTTATGGCACCATGAGAGTCGATAATTGAGAGACTGCACTCTAGTACATCAAGAAACGAGTCCTTGTCAGAATCATAGTCAGTCCTTGGAAAATAGTAAAGCAGGCTGTCGCCTATGTTTTTTACAACCTTTGCGCCAAATTCTTGCACTATAGTAGACATGGCATTTAAAAACGTCCCATAGTACTCGCCCATCTTTGAGTTTGAGATGCGTGCCGTGTTTACAGTTGAATTTACTACATCTACAAGCCCAATGCAGTAGCTCTTCGATATGCCTGAAAAGACAGACTCGCGCTTTATGCGCTCCCTGATGAGCCTTGCCAGCTCGTCACTGCGAAGGGATGCAGGCCTGTCTCTATGCATCATCACACGTATCATTGGTGTCATAACTTGATAATTGCAATTTAGCTTGGGTGACAACTAGTTAGCTTGTCATACAAACTGATCTCATATGATACGGAACAATCTTTAGATTGATGACATGCGGTATACAGGTTGTGAAAAAGGGGTTGGATGTTGCAGCTGCAGAGTTTTTGGAGCTTGCAAGCGAGCAGAGGCTTGAAATTCTGTCAAGGCTGTACGAACAAAACCTGAAGGTATCCACTATGGCAAAGGAGCTAGAGGCAACGGTACCAGAGGTATTTAGAAACTTTGAAAGACTTGTAAAGGCAGATCTCATATCAAAGGAATCAGACGGCAGCTACTCAATTAGCACTGCTGGAAGATTGATGTACAATCAGGTATCGCTTGTCAGGTTTCTCTCTGAGAACAAAAAATATCTGCAAACGCATATGTTTTCCGATGTATCAGATAAGTTTCTACAGAGAATAGGATCACTGGAGGGAGGCCAACACCTCAAAGGTGTTGTCAAGGTACTTGAAAAGTGGAAGGAGATCTATGACAATGCAGAAAGCTACATCTACAATGTTCTCTTTGAGGTGCCATATACCGCTGATTTCATAGAACCCATCGTAAAAAAAATAGGCCAGGGAATAAAGTTGCGTTCCGTATTTTCAAACTCTGCCATAGTTCCAAATGACAGAAAACAAGTCTTTGAAAAACAAGGATTCAAAAAATTCATCGAGGACGGAAAGGTAGAACGCAGGATGAAAGAAGACGTAAAGACTATCGTAATACTAAACGAAAAAGAGGCTTGCGTGATGTTTCCCGCATCTGACGATAATCCAGACGTGAGCGAGGGATTTTACTCAAAGGACACAGGGTTTCACGAGTGGTGCCTTGACTACTTTACACATTGCTGGGATACTGCAGGACCATTTAGAGAAAAGATGCTTGAAGGCAAGTAAGGTCGCAAAAACAATCTAGCAAATAATAGTGGACTGCAGGAAAGCGTTAAACCCGCAGGATGGGATTTATGTCCCGACAACTTGACAATACCTCATGAACATCCTTTTGCTCTCCCAGTTCTTCTCAACCACAAGGGGAGGAGGAGAGTATGTCTTCAGGGTAATAGCAAAAAAGCTTGCAGAGATGTACAAACAAGTGCTACAACAAAAATAGTTTCACAGCAAGCTACAAAACTATAATAAAACTAGAACATATACCATAACCAGCGGTGAGGGTGGAATTTGAACCCACGAAACCGACTGGTCATAGAGCCTTCAGTTCCACGCAATGGCCAAGATATGCGACCTCGCCAAAATCTTTTTACTTAAATTTTGTAAAAAATACGGGTAATATTATTATCATCTGGCAACGTAACAGAATCGTTATAATCAAAAGACATCACCTGAACAATACTTGAAAAAAGATGTAGTTTTCATAGTAAAGACAGTGCTTGTATTTTGCGCACTCTCGGCAGCTTTCTCCCTTGTCGGAATGCTCTTGCCAGAAAAAGGCCCTCTCTCAAACCCAAACGGTGGGTTGAACATACATGAGATTGGAGGCCACATACTGTGGGGATTAGTGGCAGGTGCGGCTTTTCTTAGCGCAAGATATGCAATCATTACAGGCCTCTTTGCAGTGCTCATTGATTCAGACCACCTTATTGCACTGTTGCATGTCGATGCACTGACAAGAATGTCTCACTCTTTTGCGTTTGGCGCAATCGCAGTGGTTGTATTGATGACAGTTTTTGGAAGAAATGACTATAGGCTTGGCGCGGCAGCCTTTGCAGGCGTACTTTCACACCTCTCCTTTGACACGTTTGCAGGCAATGACGGCAGGTTTCCATTGTTTACACCTTTTTACAACCACCAAATTATATTCCAAAATATAGACTGGATCTATTTCGAAGTGACAGCCGTTGTAATAATTGGAATTGTAACACTAGTAGTAAGAAGAAAGGAAATACAAGTACAAAACCCAGCTACAAAATAAAATGTTACATTATAGATATTCCAAGTGAAGGCAAACCTAATCTTTGCCATAGGTCATTTTGTGGTCGCCAACTCTAATCAATACAATTGTATGCCAATCATGATTACACACGTTCTATTACACATAACCTGCACCTATTTGCTGTCAACAATCCAGCTTGCATGAGAGTAATAACATTTTACTCCAGTCTTGAGACACAAATCAAAATAACCAGAGGATCCTAAAGGTGAACAGTCAGATGATAAAAAAGAAGACCCGTGCCAAGAGGCCAAAGAATACAAAAAGTGCAGGTACAAAAAGCAGCACTAAAAAAAGTACGGCACCTAGAAACAAGAGCACAAGAAAAGAGATGGACCCTGACAGGCTTGCGCTATCAAAAAATGATATCTTACAGTTCTGCGACCGTGTATTAAAAAAATGGCAGCAAGACCCCGTACCTAATGCAAGAAACATTCCTGCAATGATTGCGGTAAGAACAGGTGTGCTCTTCTCCGACGAGATATCGCTCCAAGCAATCTGGTCTGAGATAATATCATGGGTGTATCAGTTGCTGTACGAAAATGCACAGGCACAAGCTAGACAGGAAAACCAAGAGTGGGCCAAAGTGTTCTCCAAGATAAAAAAAGGATAAAACCAGATTAATTTTTGTCGATCATTGACCAAGTTGATCCTTCTGTTGTTCAGCTAGCCTTATCTTGACGACATGAACAGATTTACATGCCAATGACGAAGAAGGCAAATGATGTAATTGGTAGCACAGAGTTTAGAAAATTCTATGACAGTATTGTCCAAGACGATCCCAGAAAGAAAGAACTTCTTGATGTGTTTAAAATTCTAAAAGAAAATTGTTTGCGAGGTAACAAGATACCACACAATCGTTGGCCCCTTACATATATCAGAAAATATGGAATAAAGAATCTCTGGAGATATCCCATGAGATCAGGCTGGAGAATAGTGTACACAATATTAAGCCAAAAAGAGAGTTTTGTTGTTTGCATTCTTGAGGTCTTTTCACATCAAGAATACGAAAAGAGGTTTGGCTACTAGAGTAATGACTTGGAAGTTTTTAGGAGCTTTTTTAGTTTTGAATTGTCTGCAAATATCCAGACTATAGACCCATCCTTGTCGTATATTATTTTGTTTGATTCTTCCAGATAATCTAAGACTGCCTTGAAGGTTGGATATTGCATCTGTCTTGGCAGTGCCCTCCAGAGGCTGTTTTTGGAAGGATATTGCGAAATTTTAGAAAGAGTTTGTTCCACCATTTTGATAGTATCAAGCGTGGGATTGGATACATTTGCTTTGAGTTTTTTATTTTTTAATATTACCTTGCTCATATGGTTTAAAATGCACTTCCATGTATATATGTAACACTATAATACGTATATGTATAATACATTTAAATCACATGTAATAGAAAATTCTGTTCTGTCTTGATAAAAGATAACATGAAAAATATTGCCTTTTAACAGATTAAAAGCAAGAAATGCCAAGAATAGGCCAAAGTGTTCTACAAGATAAAAAAAGGATAGACAATCCAAAAAAGTGCCGTTCAGCTTTTAAACCCAGTAATTTAAGAAGAATCATTTGACAGACAAGAGCAAGAGGCCAGATCCTCAACCAAAAAAGGCAGACAGGATACAAAAGAGTGGGTTCTCAATCAAGCCGCATCTTCTTTCCTGGGCAGTCTTTGTTCCAACCGTTGTCATAGTTTTTCTCAGTATAATTCCAGTAGTATTCCCAGCCCTGATATCTAGAACTACAGGTCAGCTCCATGCAGACGTATTTTCACCCGATGTAATCAACCCATTCCAGCCAGGAGTGCTTGCAGCACCGCTTGTCATAATATCTATAATCATACTTGTGATTGGTACAGCATACTACAAAAAATCAAAGTGCGAGGTCCGCATCAGAAAGATTGCCAATTTTGAGATATCAAAAAAGCAGGCGTTAATTGGCGTAATCATAATACTTGCAATCTTTGGAGCACTTACAGCAGGCACACTGGCAAAGGAAGAGACATGGGTAGACTATGCAAATGTAAAAAGCAGAGTCCAGTCCTGGGATGTCTCCCAGTTTGGCAAGAGTTTTGAGCCGCATTTCAAGTACCTACTGCTTTCAGTCTCATTGCACACATTTGGAAACATAAGGATACTTCCATTTCTAGTCAGCATGGCGCTCTTGCTCCAGACATATTTTTTTACAAAAAAAATAACAGGAAAAAGATTTGCAGGGATTGTCTCCATGGTACTTTTGCTTCAAAGTGACATATTTGTCTCATACAGTACAACTGCAAGCTATGAAAATTCCTGGATACTCCTCTACCTGTTTTCGCTATACATGATAACCAAGTTCTGGCCGCCATCTCCTGCACCATATCTTCTCTCGCTCTTCTCAAAGCCTCTTACCTTGGCATTTTTCCCGATGAGTCTTTATTTTATAGCAAGATCAACATTGTCAAAAAGATCCAAGATCTACTCCCTTGCATCATATGGCATAGTTGGAATCATAGTAGCTGTTGCCGCATCTGCATACCAGTCAAACTTGGTAGGAACTGCCATTGCATTTGATGCCTCACAGTTCTGGCAGGGATTTTCTTCCATGGCAATGCAGATGAGGTTTGACTATATTGTGGTGCTCTTTCTCTTGCCACTAACAGTGATGCTCTTTTTTGCGTCAAGAAAGGGAATACTGCATGCAGATTCTATATTGATTTTCATACTAGTCATATTGCTGACATCTCCGTTTCTTACAGGATTTACCCAGCAGACAAACCAGCCCTATAGGTTCGTCTCGCTTTCTGTCTTTTTTGCAATAGGTGCTGGAATACTATTTTCCAGCAAGACTAGGAAGCAGTCCGAATTATCGTCCAGTACGTAGTTACCTTGTCTCCTGTCACCACAGGATATCCATCATGGTTTGCAGTAACAAGTACCTCCCCTCCATTTGATGTATTAACAGATATGAGATTTTGAGATACGATGGTAGGTGAGTGATGTACTACAGTATCGTTTACCTTGAGTATCTCGATGTTCTGTCCTCCCACATTGATCATCGTATTCTTGAAGAGATTCATGTTCTGATCTATTAGCTGGTTGAACCGGACAGGGTCTATCACGGTAACACGGGAAGTCTCAAGATATGATACCAAGTTTCCTGACGAGTCCTGTACCTCTACCTGCGCATAGACTCCAACTATCTTCTGCGATACCGCTGTCTGCTGAGGTCCTGCTGTCTGTGGCTGCGGACCTACAGTTTGCTGTGACTGTCCTACTGTCTGGGCAAATGATATCCCAGTTGACAAGAGCAGAAGAGAGCTAATTGTCAAAGCTAAAAACAATGGTCTCATGTTTTTTTAGAACGGTTTTGGGTAAATAAGGTTCTCGAAAAATTAGGCAAGATCAAAGATCGCTAGTTTTCATGACCTTGACATATTTCCTTGCAGCCCTCTCAAGTTCTCGGTCGTCTGTTACAAGTACCAGATCTAACTTTTCTGCAAGTGTCAGATAAGACGAATCATAAGCCGTCAGCCCACTTGTTTTTCTAGATTTGTACAACGTACGGAATTTTTGCATCTCAATTTCTTCTATGACTATTGATTTCCACCATTCCTTGCTTACACCATTGCCCATGGTTTGACAGACAAGAAGTGGGTTCTTTGTGAATCTTCACCTGCTTGATAACAAATTACTAAATGATGCCAGAGGATTCCAAATTCCCAGTTTGTGACTTTGTGCCAGAAACTACCCCTGCCTAACATATTAAAGGAACAGAAATGAAGATTCCAACGAAGCCCGGTAGTGTAGCGGTCAAGCATAGGGGCCTTTGGAGCCCTTGACCCCAGTTCGAATCTGGGCC
>JAGWFW010000063.1 GCA_028867735.1 Nitrososphaerota archaeon | reverse complement strand
AAAAGAGGTTCAACCTCCGCAACCTTACATTGGCAGTAAGCTTGCTGCCCCGGCAGAGATTCTCGTACCATCTCCTGACATCATCATCTTGCAAAAGTCTAAAACATTTTTGCATGTTGTGAAAGTTTTCGTTGTTTTTAAGGGGTTCCGGATGATATAGAAAGTGGACCGGGTGGGATTTGAACCCACGATCTCACCCATGCCAAGGGCGTATCCTACTAGGCTAGACGACCGGCCCAATTCAATCAGAGATTAAATCTGATTTGCATTAACTTTTTTTGTGCGGTTATTAACGTTTAGCGTAAACTAGAAAATCAGGTTGACCAAAATAACATAAGATATTTAACTATCAAGAATTGAACTCTTCGCGTGGTTATAGAAAACAAGGCAATAATTTCATACGTTCAAATTCAAAAAGAAGATTTAGCAGTTTTTAGGTTTACCCCGAAAGAAGGCGAGCTTCCCCAATACAAGTCAGGCCAGTTTGTAACTCTTGGCGCCCATGTACAATCAGAAAACAAAGTGATTAGGAGGGCTTATTCAATTGCGTCAAATCCAGAAAACAGAAAATACATTGAGCTATACATCAGATGGGTCAGGAAACCACTTCCGGGCCGTCTTACAACTGTTTTATTTAGCGCAAAAGAAGGAGATGAAATTACCTGGGTAAAGCCAACAGGGGCCTTTACCATTGAAGAAAAGAAACCAAATGGCGAACCAGATGATAGAAGAATTGTCTGTCTTGGAGGAGGCACCGGTCTGGCTCCTTTTGTAAGCTATGCTCGTCATCTTCGTGATACAGGAAGCAAGAGAGAGATAGTAGTTTTGCACGGAGCAAGCTATGTCGATGAGCTTGGTTACAGAGATGAGCTGACAAAACTTGAGGAAGAAAGCTTGGATAAAGGTAAGGACAAGTGGAATTTCAGATACAGAGCCGCAGTCAGCAGACCTGACGAGTGGTTTAACAGAACATGGAATGGTCAGAAAGGAAGAGTAGAGACTTTCTTACAATCAAAGAATGGAGAAATGTCCCCACTTGAAAAACTAGTTGGAGACAAAATTACCAAGGATAACACAGTGTTCTTTATTTGTGGTTGGCAGGGAACCATAGATGGCTGTCTTGACGTGCTGACTCCAAAAGGATTTGTAACTGAGAGAAACAAGAGAGCAGACAAGAGCTTCGAGATCAAATACGAATCCTACGGATAGACAAGATTCATTTGAAAAGATAATATTCCATCATTCTGGCCAAACTACGGGGACGTAGGTTAGCTTGGCAGACTGCCAGCCTCGGGCGCTGGATGTCGTGGGTTCAAGTCCCATCGTCCCCATCATACAAATTAAAAAAACTCACAGATTCAGTCAAGGATTGAAATATCCCAGACAAATACAAGAGGCAATTGACAATAGCAATCTATCTTGCCCATTTAAATCCCGTTACCAAGGCACATGTTGAAATCATCAACGAATTAAAAAATAATGATGAAGTAAGAGTACTTCCAGTAATCTTCAGGATTGACGGCAAGGAGATCAATAGCAAGAGTTTCCCATTTAGCTATGAATTAAGAAAGAAAATGCTCGAATCAGTGTTTGGCGATTCCATATCCATAATGTCAAACTATACGTTTTATGCGCCATTTGCAAAATACATGCCACCATTACTTTCACCATATTCATGGAATATCAAAAAACAGATTTTGGACGGAACTGGGACAAATTATTTCACATATACTGGAGACAAGGCCGAAGCCTTTGTGTTAAGACTATATGGATTGAACCCAAAAGTGGGCAAAAGAAAAGAAACCTCTGCCTCATTTGTCAAACAAAAGATGTTTGAGGCAGCAGAAGGAAAGGATACCGATTGGGAACATTTTGTAGAACCTGAAATTGTAAAGATAATACACGATAACTGGGACATAGTAAAAAAGTTCGCACAAGCCCCAGATCTTACATACCGGGTACTTGGCATGAAATTTCCAAGCATAGGATTCTGGTAGAAATAAATTATAGTCAGAATTGGTTTTGCATATGAAAACTTTTGTTCCCAGGTTTGTCTGGTTTGACGGGAAATTTGTAAGAGATAGCGATGCAAATGTTTCTATAATGACTCATGCCATACATTACGGAACCTCTGTTTTTGAAGGACTGCGAGGTTACTGGAATTCAAAAAATCTTTACATTTTCAGGTTACATGACCATATCAAGAGGTTTAGAAATTCCGGAAAGGTATATTCCATTTCACTGAAATTTACTGACAAACAGATAGCTGATGCAATAATAGGACTTTGCAAAAAAAACAATGTAAAAGAATCCTGCTACATACGACCATTTTATTTTGTGGGACGTTATGGAATAAATCTCCATGTAACAGAGAATAGTCCGACACATGCGGCAGTGGTCATGTTCCCCTTTGGAGATCTATTTAATAAAAATGGAATCAGGGCCGGCATTTCATCATGGAGAAGAATTCACGACATTTCCACCCCTCCACTTGCAAAGATGGGCGGCAATTACCTAAATTCAATATTGGCAACACAGGAATGCAAAAGAAATGGATACGATGAGGCAATTTTGCTGGATCATCTAGGAAACATAAGCGAGGCGCCAGGCGAGAACATATTCATCCTACGAGATAAGAAGATGATAACGCCTTCCTCTAGTTCTTCTGCACTGGAAGGAATCACAAAGGACTCTGTAATCAAAATAGCAAAAGAACAAGGTTATGAGACAGTGGAGCGTGACGTGCCCAGAACCGAGATTTATTTTGCCGATGAGGTATTTCTGACTGGCACTGCGGCAGAGATAACGCCAATTATTTCAATAGATGGAAAAAAGGTCGGAGATGGCAAGGTTGGTAAGATCACACAGCAAATACAAAGCGCCTATTCAGAAATCACAATGGGAAGAAACAAAAAGTATTCCCACTGGATAACTCCAGTGTATTGATATGAAAATTATACAAATCGGGGTCGGCGGTTTTGGCAAGAATCATGCAAGGATTCTCTCCCAGCTTGGAGTCCTTTCAGCAATCTGCGATGCGGATTTGTCAAGGGTCAAAGAACTAGGTGCAAAGTATTCAGTTAACCACTATTCAAGTATAGACTCTCTTTTAGAAACAGAACAATTTGATGGCGCATTTGTTTGTACTCCTACTTCTACACATTTTGATATTGCCAAGATCCTGCTACAAGAGAAAAAAAACGTCTTTGTTGAAAAACCTATGACATATCTTTCCCGCGAGGGTGAGGATTTGTTAGAGTTGGCAAGAAAGAACAAAGTTATTCTAACGTCAGGCTATATTGAACGATTCAATCCAGCAGTATCCCTAGTAAAGGAATATGTCAAGACAAAAAAATACGGCGAACTAATAATGTTGGAATTTCATCGCGAAAACAGAATGCCTCTGCACATTAAGGACGTCGGCATAATTTATGATACCTCAGTACATGACATAGATACCGCGATGTGGCTCTTTGATGATGTTCCAGAGGTAGTCTTTGCAAGATCTGGGAAAATAAGACACGAACATGAGGATTTTGCTACCATAATGCTTGGGTTTAAAGAAAACAAAATAGCTATCATTTCATCAAACTGGATAACTCCAATCAGGGTTAGAAAGTTTAATGCTGTTTGCAGCGATGCAATAATTTCCTCTGATTTTATTACGCAAGAAGTGAAGATTGAAACAGATGCAGGAGCTGAGATTCCACGCAAGAATACAGAAGAACCGCTGCTTCTTGAAATTAAAAACTTTATTGCTGCGTCAGAGGGCAAGGAAAATATCAGAGTGAGACCTGAACATGCAGTAAATACAACAAAGATAGCGGAAGCGGCACTTTTATCTAGCCATAAAGGAACTCCAATCTATCTGGATCTAAAATGAACAAGAAAATGATGGAAATTCTTGCATGTCCCATAGACAAGCATTTTCCGCTTGATGTCTTTGAAATTTCTTCAAAAGAGGGAATAATTTCAGAAGGCGCAATATTTTGCTCAGAGTGCTCCAGATTTTACCCCATAATAGATGAAATTCCCATCATGTTACCAGACGAATTGAGAGACAAAAACCAGGACATGGACTTTTTGAAAAAATACAAAGACAAACTGCCTGATAAAGTCGTCAATAATGGATCGCCCTGGCACCTGTGATACAAAATGGTTACAAATTTCGTGTCAGACAAGGCAAAGTTGGGCAAAAACGTGAGAATATGGCATTTTGCATATGTGGGCGACAGCGCAGAGATTGGAGACAATGTAAAAATCGGCTCGTTGGCTCACGTGGACTATAATGTCAAGATTGGCGATAACACAATGATAGAGGGCATGGTATACATTCCGCCGCTTTCAAGAATTGGAAAAAATGTGTTCATAGGACCTGCCGCGGCTCTTACAAACGATCCTTATCCAGCAAGCAAAAAAATGATTGGAGTGACCATAGAAGATGGAGCTGTAATAGGCTCAAGAGCAGTCATAAAAGCAGGAGTAACGATAGGCAAGAACAGCGTAGTGGCAATGGGCGCAGTTGTTATCAGGGATGTTCCTCCAGATACGGTGGTTGCCGGAGTTCCTGCCAAGATAAAATATTCGCGAGAAGAATACGATAAAAAGAAAAAAGATTGGGAAAATAGCTAGTTTTGAATCTGCTTGTGAAATATCCAGTTCTTTATCTTTGATACAATGAAGACCCAAAGAATAACAAGCAAGATTGCAATTCCTGCCTTTACAGTCGAATCCAAAATTTCGTCATATCTTCCAGAACCATGTATCTCCAGTGGTGCAATGATAGTAAAGAGAAGGCCTCCACCAGATATAATCATCATCCACATTATGAAGACATATACGTAAATTGGCGCCTTCATATGTGAACGCCCATCATAAATGCAGTTATGATTGCAAGTGCGGCTGAAAACAGTGCCAGCTTGAAAATTGTGAATCCGACTTCTTTTTCAGTCATTGGTCGGTTGGCTACAATCAAGCGTACCAGTGTCACCGGTGCATCCTTATGGGTAGTTGCCTTGAGCTTCAGATCTTCTGTGTGTTCGACAGGATTTGACTTTAGCTGTCTGTGTTCAATTATTCGTTTTACACTTGAAAGAAATAGGAACGAGTTTATCACGGCTGGCAGAAGAGCAATTGCAGCAATTATCTCCACATGCCCCACTATGGCAATTGTGCCATACATAGCGCCCAGTGTCAATGCCCCGGAATCACCTGGAAATATCCTGCTTGGAAACTTGTGATATCTGTAAAAGGCCAGAGATACGAAACCTAAAGGTAAGCTTGCTATGGCTATATCGTAATTATGAATAATGAGTAATGATATCGTAAGTGCAAAACTTGCAATTGTCATAAAGCCGCTTGCCACCCCATTGAGCACATCAATTGAATTGATGGTATTTCCAGTAATTGGAATCATGAATATTATCAATGCAATATACAATTCAGGAATCCTGACATGACCAAATAGAGGAAATGCCAAATGAGATTCGTATACTCCCGGCGCATACATTCCCAATAGGATTATTGGGATTGCACTGCCAGCCAATGCAAGAGGCTTGAACCATCCTCCCAACACTTTTCTATCATCTGCCAAGCCAACCAGAAATGCCAGAAAGGTTGTGAGAATTATTGCCAATATTGCAGCAGAAGAATACAATGCATAAAGAACGATTTCAGACGCCACAATTCCTGCAAGAATAGATGGACCTCCTGGCCTTGGCACCATTGCACCTCCAACTCTGTTGTAATCTTTGACTACAAGTTTTCTTTTTTCCAGAGTTTTGATAAGAATTGGGGTAAGGAAATAAACTATGACAAACGCTATGGCCGAAATTACTATGGCTGCAATTGTTTTATCAAGCATCATCTTATCTTTTTGAGTTGTGTCTTTATGTTTTCTGCAATCACAGGCCCAATCTTATCGATTTTGGCAAGTTTTTCAGCTGGAATTGAGGATAATTCGTCAAGGGTCCTAATTCCATTTTTGTACAAAAGCCTTGCGCGTATCCTTCCAATGCCACGTACTTTCACCAGTTCTACAAGATCCTCCTTTATTCCATAGACTATCCTGGTTCGTAAGACATCAAGTTCGTCCAATGCAGTATCTGATTTTTCAAGTTTGGCAAGCTCGTAAAATGCATGAATCAGCCAGTCTGCAGTTTCAGACATCCTGTGCATGTCCCCAGATTCAATGCCAAGAGTATCAGAAAGAAAAATCTCGCTTGATTCCGTAATCCAGGCATGCATTGCCAGCAGACTCCTGTTGCAGTCATATTCTGATATGTTTTCTATAAGCTGATCAGCATGATTTTCAATAAGTACACTGATCAACTCATAATCTTTGTTTCTTAATGAAAACTTTGGGAAAAAATCCTCACAGTTTGTTATGACATGCAATATTCCAATAGCATGTTTTCTTCCTTTTGAAATTTTTTGCAATGACTTCCTGAAATAGACAGCCGTAAGAGGATCAATATACAGAGTCGATGTCTTTTTCCCAAACTCTGTAGCAATGAACCTGCCTCCTTTTTGCTTTATGAGTTCCTCTGATTCAAGATAACGCAGTGTTATCTGGGTTTTGAACTTTATAGTAGATTTTCTTTCCTGAGATCCTGACAGGGTTTTTGCAAAGAAATCAATAATCTCTTCATTTTTTATCCCAGGAGTGGTTGATACCAAGCTGAGTGCGTGTATCCGCAATGCCTTGTCGCCCGTAAGTTTTGACAAGATAGGTTCTGGTATACCATTGATGTAATAATCAAAAAGATCATCACTGTTAGAGTTTGAAACGATGATAGATTCCCC
>JAGWFW010000062.1 GCA_028867735.1 Nitrososphaerota archaeon | reverse complement strand
GCAGTAACGCTCACCTATGACGGCACTGCACTTGCTACGGCATCTCCCATAACTACAAACTCCTCAGGTTCGTTTACCGCCGCGTTTACAGTGCCATCATCATTGCCCGATCTGCACATTATTCAGGGAACAGATAATCAGGGAAATCACGCACCAGCTGCCTTCACCGTAACATCCTTCATCTTGTTGAATCCTGGCAGCGGACACACGGGCGCTGCTGCCACAATAAAAATCACAGGCTCCGGCTTTGCAAGCTCCTCTGCAGTAACACTCACCTTCAACGGCACTAAAATAACCACCAATCCCTCACATATAACAACAAACTCGTCAGGCGTATTTGCTGCCATCTTTAGTGTTCCGGGGTTGCCAGCAGGCACGTACTCACTGACGGGAATTGACGCATCAAACAATCTTGGCTCGGCACCATTTAATGTTCTTCCGTCCATTTCGTTAAATCCTTCTTCAGGTACAAATGGAACTAAGGTGACAGTGACAGGCTCCGGCTTTGCAGGCTCCTCCGCAGTAACACTGGCATTTGATAATGCAACTCTTTCCACTTCCACGATAGCAACAGACTCGTCCGGTTCCTTTACTGCAACCTTTTCAGTGCCTGTATCAATTGCAGGCCAGCATACAGTCAAGGCAACAGACTTTAAGAATAATGCCGCATCTGCCACGCTCGGTGTCATACCACAGATAAGGGTAAATCCGAGTGGCGGTCCTGCAGGGCAGACAGTTACAGTGACAGGCTTTGACTTTTCTCCATTGGCACCGGTAACACTGACATTCAACGGCACTACCATCCAAACATCACCTTCTGCCATTGCTACGGACTCGTCCGGTTCCTTTACTGCAACCTTTTCAGTGCCACACATTACGGCAGGCTCATATCTAATAGTTGCAACAGATCCAAAGAACAATGTATCCTTTTCTGCAGCATCTGTGTTTACCGTAACACTTGCTGTATCTCTGACTCCGGCCACCAGTCATGTGGGAGATGAGGTCACGGTCGGGGGCTCTGGTTTCAACAGCTTGTCGACTGTAACGCTGACCTATAACGGCATACCTGTAGGAATCTCGTCTACAAACCCGAGCGGAGCATTTACTGCCACAATTACAATTCCACCGTCCGGCATAGGCAGCCAGCACCTTGTTGTAAGCGACGCTTCATGCAATGCGGTAAACTCTCTCATTACCATCAATCCATCGCTTACGCTCAACCCAAGCACGGGTCTCTCAGGAAGGCTTGTTACAGTGACAGGCTCCGGCTTTGCAAGCTCCTCCGCAGTAACGCTCACCTACGACGGCACAACCCTCTCCACATCTCCTTCTACTGTAACTACAGGCTCATCCGGTTCCTTTACCACTGTCTTCACTGTACCTCAATCTGCAACAGGCAGCCACAGTGTCAAGGCAACAGATTCCCAGAACAATGGCATCTCCGCAGTGTATTACATAGATAATCTACCGGCCTACATGTCACTCAAACCAGGTGATGGAGCTGCAAATAGCACAATTGCCATTAACGGGTCAAGTTTCTTACCCTCATCTAAAATGAAACTGTCATTTAATGGTACATCAAATGCAACTACCATGACAGATTCGTCAGGCTCGTTTGATAACATGTTCACGATTCCTCCAGCGCCTGCAGGCCAATACAAAATCAATGCAACAAATATCTCAGGAAGTATTCTCAGCACCGCAGTCTTTAGTGCAGGCCCGTCACTATCGCTCAATCCAACCAACAGTCCGGCAGGAGATACCGTAACTGTAACAGGTGGCGGTTTTGGCAAGTCTTCACAGGTAACACTGACGTATGACGGCATCCAGCTTGCAACAGTACCTTCTACCATTACAACAGACAAGTCAGGCTCCTTTACGGCCACCTTTACAGTGCCGGCAACAACCACAGGCCAGCACACCCTTGTGGCAACTGACCCGGCAAATCATATTACAGCAGCATATACCAGTGTGATACTAAAACAATACCAGGTCCTAGTTGCAAGCGGAGTCTTGCCGTTAACACTAAGCGCCTCACAGCCACAGCTGTTTGTGACCAATGGAGGAGCCACCCTCCCGCCACTTACCATTCCGCTTGGTATAGACAATGCAACGGCAGATCTGCAGAACATATTGAACCAGACTGCTACTGCAAGCAAGGTAACGCTCTGCAAGAATCTCAACATCAATGCAACCACGTCAAGGGGAGTAGTCAGCGTACAGAGTCCTCCCAACATTACAATTTCAGGTCCTCCAACATGGAATGGAACCATTAACCTACCACAGGTTGTAAACAATACGCAGATCTCCCTTCCTCCGCCCCCGCCCAACACCGTAAACAAAATCATCCAGCAGGTGGAGATTGGCGCAGGCTCGATACCTCTGACAGTTGACAAGGCGGTCAGATTGTTCTTTGCAGGCAATGCGGACAAGGACATTGCATATTCTAATAGCGGACCTGCCACCGAAGTCACGGCTTTATGTCCTGCCGACGATCAAAACATAGTAGACAACTTCCTTGGACCTGGTCAGGCCTGCAAGATTAGTGTGGGTCAGGATCTGATAGTCTGGACCAAGCACCTTACCGTGTGGACAATATTCAATCCTGTTCCAATAGTATCCTCCCCGTCCACACCGTCTTCATCATCTGCACCATCGCAACAATCTGCATCACAAATTACATCAGGTGGTGGAGGAGGTGGCGGAGGCGGGGGAAGTGGCGGTGCAGAATATTGTGCAGGTTCATCATGTCCTGCCGGAACTACGGCCCTGCCTGGGCAGCTAGTACAAGTACCGGCTATTACAGTAAGCTCTGACAAGCCATCGTATTACCAGTGTGACTCGATCACGATAACCGGAAATGTAGGCAATGTGCAAGCAGGATATCCTGTAACACTCCGGGTGTACAATCCCTCGGGCCAACTCTTCAATGTTGCCCAGACTGTACCGTCAGCCGGAGGAGCATACTCTTATTCTCTTAAGAACAGCTGTAATGCTGCTGTAGGTGCCTATGGCATCATGGCAACATATGACAGCAATTCAGCTTCTTCCAAGTTCTCAATAATATCCGAGGCAGCAACGTCACAACAACCACCCCCAGCTCCTGTTGCAGTTCCACAGAGCCAGCCAACCCAGCAGCCATCCCCATCTCTTGTTGTGACTCCAAGTCAAACAGCCCAACAACCACCCCCAGCTCCTGTTGCAGTTCCACAGAGCCAGCCAACCCCGCAGCCATCATCCCAAAAGGCTACATCGACTCCAAATCAGCCACCATTCCACCTGTTCATACCGTCTGTACCGGCATACTATCTGATTGTACCACCAATAATGTTGGCCATTGTAGCAATAATTGCAGCAGCTTCAAAAAGAGGCAGGCCGGAGCCAGCCATTGTCCAAGTCAAAATTCCAAAAAGAATCCATCTTGGCAATACATTTGAGCTTGCAATAAAAGCAACCAACAGGGGCAGAACTGCTACGCAGCAGACAGTCTGCATCGAGTTTCCAACACTTGATTCAACAAACGACCTAGTGGCAAGCTCCGATCTACAGACCCGACTGGTAGAGAAAAATGGGGAGATTGATTCGCAGTCAGGTATTGCAAAGACTGCAAAATATGTCACGGCTGAAGCTGTTGGTTCTACATGGAATTACATGGAAAAACACGACATCATGATACATGCAAGACCCAGATCTGCGGGAGAATTTACTGTACTTGTCAAGATGATTGCGTCTCAGCACGGCAGACACTGGTATTATCCAGGGGAAGGTGCACGAGATGATCTGGGGGATTTTGTAAACGTGTATACAGTCTTGGTGGAGGAAACAGCCGTATCGGAGGCGGAGGTTGTACCAAAAGCCGAGGCAAAGGCGCTTGAACAAAAAACAAGACAGCCGCAAATGGCTCCTGTGGTCACTGCCAAAGTTCCAATATTTGAGGGTCTAAAGTCAGAATACCGCCTGCTGCTATCTGAGATATCAAAAATAAGACAGGATGTTATCACTGCAAGAAAGGTGGTTGAAACACGGCTTCGATCATAATGACAAGCGACTATGCAAAAACAATGACCCGAATATCATCAGACTCTCCCATTGATTGTTGAACATCAATCCAATAGTCAAAAACGCAAAAGATCCAATTCATTTGCTATGTAATCTCACCCTGGGAGATTTTGGTATCTTTCCCTTGATTTCCAAGATGACGCAGTTTAATATGGAATTGAAAGGCTGTTCTGAAAGAAAAATCAAATTCTCATATTTTGGGTAATACTGGCAAAATTTTTCCAGCATAAGAATGATAGATCTAATTGTAGAAAATATTATACGCTATGTTAAAGTAGAAGAAAAGGATGGGATGGTTTATGAATTTTAAGACTGATAATAATCATTACAAATATTCATCGGAGTCAGGATGTAATCCAAAATCCATATGACTAGGATCTCCTACATATCAATAATTCTTGTTTTTGCGGCAACGGTATCAGTCATGGTGCCAGCATATGCAATCCCGCCGCTTGAACAGTTTGTGTTTCAGGGCGTGCTAAAGGACAGTTCTGGTAATTTAATCACAGGAACCCGCAACATAGGCCTTAGGCTGTACACTGTATCATCTGGGCACACGGCTACAAATGACGCCAACTGTACCCCCCCATTCTGCCTGTGGACTGAGAATCAAACCAACATATCTGTATCAAATGGCGTCTTTACAGTCTATGCTGGAAGCATAAGCCCGCTTACCAAGGTAATGAATTTTACCAACGCACTATACATGGAGGTAATAATAAGAGGTTCGCCTGATCAGGTACTCTCTCCAAGGATATCAATAGCTTCCGTTCCCTTTGCAATTGCTGCTGAAAAGGCATCAACCAACTTTGACCTGAACAAGCATAATATAATCAATGCAAGCGCCATCTACGCATCAGGCGTAATCAATGGAATTATGATAGATAATTCCTCACAGTCAATAGCAGGAGTATCAACTCTTTCAATTGGCACGATCAAGTCTGGTTCAATAGTAGCAGGCATCAACAGCACCGGCGGAATCAATGGCAGCGCAATTACGGTACAGAAGGGCAGCTCCATCATCGCCAGCATAAGCAAGACAGGTGTAGTCAACGGTTCCAGTGTTCAGGTGCAGAACAACGGCATCATAAATGATCTGCTCTCCACCTCGGGTCTGACAATCAAGAGTATCACAGGTTCCACAGTAGGTGGCATCAGCAGTGCAGGTCTTGTAAACGGCTCCGGTGTGAATGTAATGAATGGTGGAATCACAGTAGGAAATATCAACAGCACCGGTGGTGTCAGTGGAACCGGTCTTCAGGCATTATCAAGCTCAGGCTCGAAAGTTGGCAGCATAAGCAAGACAGGTGTAGTCAACGGTTCCAGTGTTCAGGTGCAGAACAACGGCATCATAAATGATCTGCTCTCCACCTCGGGTCTGACAATCAAGAGTATCACAGGTTCCACAGTAGGTGGCATCAGTAATACAGGTACTGTCAACGGTTCCAGCATCTCCGTACAAAAGGGTACCTCTGTAATGGGTAGCATCAATAATGCAGGTGTTGTAAACGGCAGCAGTCTTCAAATCGAGAGTGGTTCCAGTCATATTAACATAGTTACAATTACATCAACAGGCGGCATAACCATGTCTGGTGCAAATATTAACCTGGGAGCAAACTTTCTCACAAACTCTGGACATCAGATATCGCTGCCATCCAGTTCTGGTACAATACTGCTAACAAACGGCACGCTGTCTAGTCTGACAGGAAATCTCAATTCTGTTGGCGGAATCTTCACCGGTACTGTAAATACGGCAACAGCTATTACAGCGCCTACTTCAACAAATACAATTAATGGAATAATAATTAACAATGATGCGATTTCAGGAGTTTCAACGCTAACTGCAAGTGGCAACATAACTGCAAATGAGGGTCTCATAATTTCGGGCGGTCATCTTAGAACAACTAGTTCGACACCAAAGTTATCTTGTGGTAATGGCGTAATAACTGGAACAGATAACGCCGGAATAGTAAAGCTGGGAAGTACCATACCTGCAACCTGCACTGTAACCTTTGCATCTACATTTTCCTCAGCGCCTGCCTGCATAGTGATTGACACATCAAATTTAAACACTAATGTGGCTCAAAGTAGTAGTACCAATACAGCACTTTCGTTTAGTGGTAATGTTGGTCCAGCTTCAGGTGATAAAATAGTGTATCTTTGCATAGGCCAGCCATGATCGTCTTGTTTCAAAATAACCTATGTGCAGTTGTAATAATTTCGTGAGTATGGCATTAAAAAATAAATTATTACTGTCACTTTTAATTTGTGTACTCGTAATTCCTATTGAATCATCACATACCATGTCACCTAACGCTGTTTTCATCTCAGGCCAAGTGATTCCGCTGGAGAAATAATCCATATGAAGATACGTGCAATCAACAATGCAACCAACCTTCTACCATCTTTAGTTGGTAATGGAGAGTGGATACTTGTTCAAAAGTATACGAATGATTCTTTGTCACAGTATTCTCATTTCTACGCAGACAACATGTCTTCAAATATAGTCAATCTTACAGGTAATGTGACTACATCAAGCGATCCCAGCACTATGGGGAAAACTATCTCAATCACAACTAATATATCAACTGGAAATACCACACCGGTATTTGAATACAGCAACTATACTGGAATCGAACATGTGATGATAAAATAACAGGTTGCAGATTTGAAAAGATACACTAGATTTTTACCATTTGCAATCGCATCGCTGATTCTGATTTCCATAATTCCATTTGTCTATTCGGACACTCTTAGCTCCTCCCAGATAACTTCGGGCGGAGGCAGTGCCTCTGGTTCCAATGTAAATCTTAATGCCGGCGCAATTGGAGGCGCGGCAGCGGGATCTGCTTCAAGCAGCGGATATCAAGCTTCATCAGGATTCACACCAACTACACAGCCACCACCAAGCTCAGGTGGTGGAGGTAGTAGCGGTACTGGAAGTGGTACTGGAAGTGGTAGTAGCGGAAGTTCTAGCAGCGGAGCAGGACAAGGCGGC
>JAGWFW010000061.1 GCA_028867735.1 Nitrososphaerota archaeon | reverse complement strand
TATGGTTCCTATAACCTTACCAATGTAAGTGCCGTACATGTCCTTAACTTGCTTGCCGATAAACTCGACATCTTCTTTGCTCATTGTACCCTGTTCATATTTTTAATATAACCAGCAAAGTGTTAACAAGGTTTCAAATTTTTGTAAGATCATTTTAGCTAAGTTTTCTTGCTTTTTATGAGATATTCAGTAATTTTAAAATCACTTGGATTGTAATGGTCCAATAATGATTACAAAGGAAGAACTGGACGAGGTCCTACATTTTGTTTCAAAGCGATGGGTAGACATGAGCCGCGAGCCAAACCACAAGGCCTTTGAAAACATGCCTACCGACTTTTGGATGAACTCCATGGGAGGCGGCGCGGGAGAAGGAAAATGGGTGACGACTTTGATGTACACAGAAGATGCCCAGGAAGCAGAATCGTTCAAGGAGGTATTGCTAAGATGGCAAGCTCGTCGCAATATGCTCAAGCCGGGATCGACAGACCTGATTCAGATTGGAAAAAAGACAGGACGCTAAGATCGTAGTAGATTATTTATAATTGAACTACTTTCGAATCGTGTTGTCAGAATTTTCTGAATCTGAAAAAAAGATCCTGTCAAACCACTTTTCAAACACAGATGACTCTGTTTTTGCGATCATAACGCCACGCCAGGTAGACCGCGGCGCGCTCATGTCAAGATACAGCAGGACTGACAAGAGCATGCGCAAAATTTTCCTTGATGAGTTTCTCCAAAATGAAAACCGCGGGGAGGAGTTTTACAACAAGGTTTTGCTAGAATATGGTGACGATTCCGTAGCCGAGCTTGGTGAAGCACAGATTGCAATAGAAGGGCTGTCAAACATTGCAGTCAAAAAAATAGAAGACCGCAGAATAGGTCTGTCGTATCTTGAAAAATCTTCCAGATATGTTGCTTGGGATAAGAAGATAAACGGAGAATACAAATTTCTCAGAGATTCAGACATAACGAATTCAAAACATTCGGATGCATATCTGGAATCTTGCAATTTAGACTTTGACGTATACTCTAGAAACATTTCTCCAATGATATCATACATTCAGGAAAGAGAACCAATTGAAAAGCAAAAATTCAGAAACTCTTCCGGAGAAGACGTCATGTTTTCAAAACTTGCAAACGAAGATGACATCAAATCAGCTACGCGTATTTACAATGCCACAATAAAGGCCAAGGCGCTTGACATCCTGCGAGGCATACTTCCTGCCTCGACTCTCACAAACGTCGGAATTACTGGAAACGGGCGGGCTTTTGAGTACCTTCTCACCATACTGTATTCCTCCACTCTCAGAGAAGAGAGAGAACTTGGCTCAAAAATACACAGGGAACTTGATACCACCATCAAGTCATTTGTCAAGAGATCTGATGACAGGCATGGAAGGGATTTGCAAAACTATATCACAAAATTAAAAGACGCCTCTGCTTCATTTGGCAAAAAATATCTCAAGACTAGTAAATCAAGAGACTTTTTTGTCGAATTAACAGAATACGAGTCTGAGAAAAAAGCAGAAGAGAAAATAATTTCTGCCCTAATGTACGAGCAGTCGCCCGGAATATCGTACGGTGAAATTTTATCCCAAGTAAGAAAAATGAATTCTGCGACAAGAAAGAAAATCATCAAGACCTTTGCAAATCTGCGGATGAGTAGGAGACAAAGGCCTCCAAGAGGGTTTGAGATGGCAGACTATACGTTTGATCTGCTGACTAACTTTGGCATGTTTCGTGACTTTCACAGACACCGTGTACTAACTCTAGAAAGGCAGTTGTTGACAACAGATCACGGTTTTGCAATTCCTGAAGAGATCACATCACTTGGAATTAGAAAAGACTATGAAGACTGTATGTACAAATCAAAAGAAGTTTTTGACCTGCTAAGAAAACAAATTCCTGAACCGGCGCAATATGTTGTAAATTTTGCATACAAGTACAACTATTTTATGAAAATGAATCTGAGGGAGGCCGTTCACTTGATAGAGCTGCGAACTGTTCCACAGGGCCATCCTGACTATCGCAAGGTTGCGCAAGAAATGTTCAAGTCAATTAAAAAAGCTCAGCCAAATCTTTGTCAGATAATAAAGTATGTAGATCTTAAAAGTTACAACCTTGAAAGACTTGAATCTGAAAAAAGAATAGAAGAGAAACGAAAACAATTACGCTAGAATTTCATGTTTACTTGAAACCGTCTGATGCTGTACATATAGTTGATTTTAGATACTGCGTCAAGTCACTTGGAATGTCGCAGTACCACTACCTGAGAGATATCCTGCATCGGAAGCCATTGCAGATGCGGTATAGGCTCCTTTCTGCGCATGTTTTGGAATGTGAACGCCAAAGACAACTTGACCGTTTGAGTTGGTCGTGCCACTTGACTGCGACGTGCTACCATTCGGTGTCGTGACTGTCAAAGTTACTGATGCGCCGCTGATATTGACCGTACCTGAAATGACTGTAACTGTAATGTATGCAGTGGATCCAGTAGAATAGGACAGTTTGTTTGGAGAGACAGCAACCGATAGTGACGGGGTGGGTTGTGGAACTACTGACACTGTATTGGAGGGTCCTGATGCGCCTACCGAGTTTACAGCCTCTACGTAGTAAGTATCTGTGTCACCATTTGTCAAACCAGTATCAGTGTAGCTTGTGGTTGTGATACTTGGTGCTATCTGAGTACCGTTTCTAAATATGCTATAAGTTATTGGAAGACCTCCGGTTGATGACGGGGCTTGCCATGAAAGACTTACTTGCCTATCTCCAGCAGTTCCTTGCAGGCTTTGTGGGGCAGACGGTGCAGTCTCTACTGTAACAGAAACGCTTGTAGAATGTGACAGCGAACCACTTGTGCCGGTGACAGCATAAGTTCCAGAACTAGTCGGAGTGACTGTTAGTGTAGTAGAGTTTGAGCCTCCAGACATGAGTTTTAATGACGACAAGGCAAGCGACGCACCAGTGGTTGAAGATACAGATAGTGATACTGCGCTAGCAAAGCCGTTAACCGATGTTATAGTTATGGTAGACGATGTAGAGCTCCCTGATGCTACTGATAGAGATGAAGGATTTGCAGATATGATAAAGTCAGGTGTTGGAACAGGAGTAAGATATGGGATCAAATTGTTAGATTGTATGCTTCCAAGTCCCGTCACCTCGTCATATCCTGAACCTGCATTACACACAGAACCGCATGCTCCGTTGCTGCCTGTTGTGACATCGTGATAGTTTGATATGTATGGAGTGGTTTGCGGGTTTGACTCGGCCCCGGATGCTGCGCCATACAAGGCAGTACTGATTCCAAATGATGCAGATGCAAGATTTGCATTTCCGCTGTTTGCTATCGCAGAGATTGCAGACCACTGTGGTGCTCCTGCACTGGTTCCGCCAACCTCGAACCATCCACTCTGGCCGTTGTAGGTAACGCTGTCATAGACTGCAACTCCAGTGTTTGGATCTGCGTCATAGGCAACATCTGGAATTGCTCTTTCGCCATATGGATTGAAATTATTTTGATATGTCGGTCTTGGTTCATATGCGCTGACGCCTCCTCCGCTACCACTCCATGCGGTCTCGCCAATATAATTTCCAGAGCTGTCAACATTAAGTGTCGTACCTCCGACTGATACAACAAATGGAGATGCTGCAGGATACTCTACACCGCTACCGCTGTCCCCAGAGGAAGCAAAGAAGCTTGTTGTTTTGCTGTTAAAGTGATAATCATAACTTGATTCTGATGAAAATTCAGAGCCTCCCCAGCTCATTGAGAGCTGCTTTGCTCCCTGTCCTACGCCCGCGTCTACTGCACTGAGCAGGTTATTGAGATACGAGTTTGCAGCCTCGACCAGCACTATCTTGGCACCCGGCGCAACAGCATGCGCCCACTCTACATCAAGCGATGTCTCAAGCACCCAGCCAGAGTTTGTCTTTGTGTTTCCCTGTGGTTCCAGTTTTACAAGACAGGAGCCTGCTGGACATGAAGGAAGACCAAACTGTGTGTCAAATGTTTGTAGGTCGCTTGCAATGTTTGGATCGTTGTATGCGTCAACTATTGCAATTGTCTGCCCGTGGCCACAAAGGTTTGGATCGGTCCAGTCAGTTGTGGCAGTATGGGAGCAGGTCAGGTTTTTGAATCCATAGGCATTCCAGATTATCTGAGGATCGTATCCAGAAGGCGATGTTCCGGAAAACTTCTTTATGTGTATTGGCGGGTGGGTGTCTATTTCACGCGGGTCCTTGACTGCAAGAACGCTTGGAACTGCAAGAGTGGAACCAAGTAACAACAATGCAACAAATAAGAATGGAAATACGGATTTATTTACCACGACAGTTTTTGGCCAAATGTAGATTTAAAAGGATTACTTACCTTTGGATTCATACACAGTCAACAAAATCGATCATATTATTTTGGAACATGTTATTGTGTAAAGTCGGAGTTTTATCAAAACGTGTCAACGCATGATTTATCACTAGACAAAAAGGCACACTATGAAATAAAACCGTCGAGTCCAGTCACTTGAACCACTGCTCAAGAGTATGGCTTTTTTTCTCGATTGATTTTTTCAGTCTGTTCAGTGACGATTCCACCCTTTCGCTTGAAAAACTTCTCTCTTTTGTAAGATAGTTCGTCATTTCAGCGTAGTCTACATCTCTGAATTTTAGATCAGTGACTTCTGCTACTTTTGGATGCAGAAAAATCTCGCGTATCTGTTTGTATTCTATTTGCTCCAGCTTTTCCTGAATTTGCGGAATTTCTTCTAGTTTTCCGTGTTGTTTTATCGCTTTGAGGGCAGTCTTTGGCCCGATTCTCTCAAAGCCGTCAGGATTAAAGTCAGTACCGATAAGTATGCCCACGTCCACCAGTTGTTCCCGTGTTATTCCAAGTTCCTCCAGTGTCTTGTTCAAGTCAATAATTTCAGGCTCTACCTCAATTGTAGTATTCCTGTTTGGTAGTTTTCGCTTGCCACTATTTGTAAAGTTTCTTACAAGTTTTTTTGCGCCAAACAAGAGTGAGTCAAAATCTTGACTTGCAGAGGCGTTCGCATGCCCGGTTATTGTCATGTATGCAGCCGTAGCCTCGCCCTCAGACGGAGCCTGAACATACGGTATTCCAAACAGGTCAAGCAGTTTTTTGGAATCTTCGACCATGTCGTCTTTTAGAATAGATGTTTGTTGTGCATACTTTTTTGCATCCTCATACCGTCCCTGGCTTATTGCATTTTCATACTTGATAGTGGCCTCCTTTTTGATCTGCTTTCTCCTTTCGATTTCAGCAGATTTCAGTGATGGTGATTTTCCATCAAATACGTATACAGGTTTTATCCCAAGAGAGAGAAAATTGATGTTTCTGTAAAGCAGGCCTGTTATGTGGCTTGTAATTCTACCGTTAAAGTCTGTGAGCGGCAGACCATCAGGTCCCCTAATGATAGATAGGAATTGATATATTGCATTGTAGGCATCTATTGCGACTATTTTCGATGAGAAGGACTCTAGGTTTGTTCTTTCTCGGACGCAGAGCTGCTTGATGTCTAGGCCCATGAATTCAGTTCAGAATACCGATCCTTTTTGCTTTTCCTATTTTTTCCTGGCACCAGATTTCGACTCCCAGCCTCTCTCGATTATTTCTTCATAGATGTTTGAGAGTTTTGGTATTATCTCGCCTTTTTCTGCGGCGGTTTTGACCTTTTCTCGATAATAGTTTTCGATCGCCTTTGCAGTCTTGGCGTCAATGGTAATAGATACACGTGTCTTTGCCATCGGGTAATCAGCTTGACAGTCTGCATTCATCAATAATAAACTATCTACTATCAATTATTGTAGAATCAGTACAAAACCGTCGTTTTTTGATTCCAGTCTTACGGTTTTGTTTTTTGGCAGTCCAAGATAGGTCAACAGATCATCTATTGTAGAATCGTCTTGAAGAGCATATTTTTTTCCTTGAAACTCGACGGATACCGTTTTTTTAGTTACTGTCTCCATCAGTAATTTTATGATAAATTATCTACTTTATATCCTTTATTATAGATTTGATCATGTGATCACCTGATCATTTATTCTGATTGTATTTATGTGCCCAAAACTGTGTCATTTGTGGTGCCAGGTTAGCCAAGCGGTACGGCGACCGCCTCGAGATCACATACAAGGTAGCGGTTGTGCGTCAGCACTCAGGGGTTCGAATCCCTTACCTGGCGCTTATACCTATTATGAATACCCGCTATGAACAAATTTTACGTCTTAAATTGAATGGGCCGATCTTGGTATGATGGACCAGCTTGATATCCACAATTCAAAGAAAAGGATCGAGTATGTCAAGATAGCCCTTCATCGAAAGTTTTCTGCCGAGAACGCAAATATCGCATGCGAGTTTCTTGACAGATTAAGGATTGAGAACAGATCGCTTGGCAGGATTGCAAACTATGCCGAGTGTACAAGACGGATCCTAAGTATCAAGGATGACAAAAGGGTATCAGAATGGACAAGAAAGGATATCGAATTGATATACAAGGCAATAGCTGAGGCAGACTACCAGAACTCGGTCAAAAAAGATATTATAACTGCACTAAAGAGGTTGTATCATTTTGCGGTACATAACGAGCTTGCAGACAAGGCAAAGGGAAAAGATTATCATCCTAATGTTGCATGGATTAACCCAAGCTGCTTCAAGGACCGATATGAAAAGATCCAAGCAAAAGATCTTCTCACTGATCTTGAACTTGAAAGACTGTTCAATGCGGTAAAAGAGGCAAGCAAGGGAAAATATGTCAAGCGAAACATCGCGCTTGTTTTTACACTTTTTGAAGGGTCGTACAGACCAGGCGAGTTATTTAACATGAGAATAGGCGGCTTACAGTTTGAGGACGATTTTGTCCGGGTTGATACAACAGGCAAGACGGGTCCGAAGAGACTGACACTTGTTACAAGTTTTGTACCACTCAAAGAATGGCTTGCAGAACATCCGCACAGTGACGATCCTGATGCCTTTCTATGGTATCACAACAACAAGGAGGGAGTGATGAGATATCCGATGCTCTCCTATCTTATCAAAAAAGCAGCTCAGATGGCTGGAATCAAGAAGCGCATATGGTTATACCTCTTCCGTCACACATCACT
>JAGWFW010000060.1 GCA_028867735.1 Nitrososphaerota archaeon | reverse complement strand
CAGTTGAGACACCAAAGATACTGCTTATCGACGAGGGACATCTCATATTCCGATTTGTCTCGACTGCCAAGTTTGTGGACCTGCTTGCACGCATGGGAAGAAAGAAGAACGTCATATTCATCTTCATATCGCAGAGGGTAGAAGATGTTACAAAAACAGAAGCTGGACGGGCTTTCTTTGACAACTCGGAGACAAAAATAATCCTGCGAAACAACGAGATTGCATCTGACGAGCTTGTTAGGTCACTTCAACTATCGCCACAGGAAAAAGACATGGTACTATCATTCAATCCAGGAGAAGCATTGATCCTCACTCGAGACTATAGGCTGCGGGCTTTCATCACGCCATCAAGGGAGGAGCTTGAGATGTTTGGGACGTCACCCCAGAATAAGATAACTTGAGTTAATAGATGTAAGAGAATGCCATAAAAATAATAAAGTCCCTAATTGATTACAAAAATAATATTATTTGCAGAGTGTTGTTTTCTTTGTGTCTCTTGATAAGATATCACTTGTAAAAATTAGATTACAGCAGTATTCTGCTGAAAATTTTGTAGTATAATTTCGAAAATCGCATTACATTTTTTGCCTCTTTTTCTAAAATGCTTTCATCTAGCATACCTTCTTGTACCTTGTATATCTCAGAAATTTTCAACATGATTGCGAACTCTGATTTGCCAGAAGAAATCCATTGATCTTTTTCATTTCTCGCTACATGTACGTATGGATTACGCATCTTTCTTAAGTTATGAAGCTGAATACTTTCTCTTCTTGTAATGTATCTTTTTTTCTTTGCAAATTCAATAAGATGATAAAAACTCATTTCGTTGATCTCCTTCAACCCTTTATGATCATCTCTAAGAGAATAGTAACCGCGATAGACATGCCTTAATCCTTCCTCGAATGTCATCTGCATCATTACTATTGTTGCAACAAAAAGTCCTTCGAGCCAGCACCTCGTAGCCTCGAAATGATACTCGCGTGAAATCACGCCATTCATCATAAGACCTTCAAATTCTATACCAAGCGCTTCTAAGAATTCATGTCGTTTGACTCGGCCCTCAAAGAGCAATTTATCTGCTTTACGAACTAGCTTCTTAGTTTCATCCCTCATCAAATTATGTCCCATGATCCGAACAAAACCTAGCAGAATGATCTTTTAAACATTCCAAATCTCTTGGTCTGATGCAAAAAAACAAGATAGTATCAGTAATTTTAATTTCTTTAATCATCACTTCCTTCCTGTCTGTGCAAAACGCAAATGGATATGTTGATGCATCATGCCATGTATCAGTACAAATCACCGCACGTCCTTCAGCCATCCAGATAAAGGGGCAGACCTTCACACGGCAGAACCCGGACGGAACGTACTATCCGGGAGATGCGTTTGACTTTGCAATACTTGTATCGTGGACACAGAACTGCTGGTACCTCTACCCGCAGCCAATCAAGTCAGGCGGTCTAACGGTATCCAACATACAGCAGGGCCCAACATCCTGCAGTGAGGACGGTTGCTCTTACCCTGAATACGGCCATGCAGAGATTGCCACCACCGCAAGCAGTGCCTATGTGTCCCAGACTGTAGAGGCATTCGGGCTTGTCTGTGATATCTTCAAGTGCTCTAAGGGATATACGTCCGGATCTGGCTACTATTCTCCTACAATCATAGAGCCGCAGGTTACTGTAGCTCTCAAGTTTGAGAATCTAACCGACAAGGACGGGTACAAGATGAGAAACGAAGATGGGACATACTATGTCTGGGATGGAATCAACATTGTATTTGATCCCAATTACAAGTGGAAGATGGAAAGGTTTGGGACGATCGATACTCATACAGATTCAAGCTCTGATATCTCATTAATTGGGCAGTACGAGTGTCACAAGAGATCCTGCCCATATACATTTTCAGTGCCAGCAATAGACACATGGAATTACAATTTTGAGTATGAGGAGGGCCACACTGCATACAACTCTACGTCACTAGGCGATATCCACAGACACCTATTCCAGTATGATACCACTGTTTACAACCTGGGCCGAAAGATTGGTGAGGGATCAAATTCTACGACCGCTCTTGTAGTACAATACGATCCTGTCTACGTGAATTATCCGTATACAGTCTTGAAGGACATAAGCAGCTGGTGGGGCTTTGGAAAGAGTCCTGCAGTTGCACTCCACTATTATGGTTCGATAGGAGGAGGGCAGGACGATGGTTCTGCGGTAATTCATCCTGACAGGAGAAGCAAGATCAACAGCTTTGAGTATACAAGTTTTGCATACCGTATAACCACGCCAATGCCGCTAAACGAGTCCATGACATGGCAGGCATCTTATCCTGCAAACTTTATTGACGGAAATTTTACCTATCATGACAACTCGCTACAATCAGGAAAAAATTCTGCCATGTTTGTTCATGCAGGATATGGCAAGATTGTCTTTACCGATCCAATACTGTATCCAATACTGAAAACAAGATATGACAATTCCACCATAATCAATCAGTTACAGTCTGCAAACTTTGCAGGATTCGGTATATACAACCTGACAAGATACCATTTTTCATATCCGCATACGAGATTCAGTACTGATGTCATTGTGATTGCACTGCACTCGGATGGCTCGATTAATTACCTTCCTCTAAGCTTGAAGATGGTCCCAGATTTTGCAGAGAATGCAACATACGAGCAAGATTTCATACGAGAAAAAGTAACCCATGACAGGGATAGGATATTTGCAGGAATCGTGCTTGACGACATGTATGGCATGCAGGATAACGCAACGGGGTCAGGAGTGGTAAACATGCGGGCAAACCTCACCTCGATGGTAATACCAAACGTGTACAAGGTATTTGCGCAAGATCCTCTTGATTTACCATTGAATCTAGTCTATGAACAACCATCACCTTACAATGTCACCATTACAGCAGGGCAAAAACAGTTATCGTTTATCGAGCGGGGCTTTGAGTTTGATACAAACTGGAGATATGTTATAAACACAGATCAGGACAATATACTAAATGCCACAAGATTCCAGGGTTTGATAGACATCTATCCTGACAACAACTTTGGTCCATATTCACAGATACTCATTGACGGCAAGGCCCAGAACTTTACTTGTAATAGTGGATGTACCATACTCTTGCCTGACAGGAACGCAAATGCAACCATTGTCGCATATAACATATGGGGAGGCAAGGCCTCAAAGACCTTTGAATATCTCAATCTAGTTGCTAAACAGACATCTGACTATGATACCATTGTTACCGCCGTCTTGATTATTCTAGTATCGGTAATCGGATATGGATTTGCAAGAAGATACTGGAGGAGCTTTGCAGGCGCGTTAGGGTTTAGCAATGACTAGTGTCGTCTAGGAAAAGGAGTCCAGCATCTTCGGATCGATTTTCCTGCGCGCCTTGCCAACGTGAAGCTCTAGGCCCTCAGTCGAGAAGAATTCCAAACCGCATTCCTTGCACTTTAACGCCATACAAACCAGCCTCCCTTATTTTTGGATTTAATGGATTCGGTTGACGGAGTAGGACGTAAGGATTGGTGCCAAATGAAGGGGAGAAAGTTCGTTCGAAGAACCTGGTGGATCCTTTTGGGGTGCTAGAAGATGGTTAAGGCGGTAATCTACGCCAGTTTTTTAATCAATTATGCCAGTATCACGCATATTGATAAAAACCAAAACTATTGTTCAGGTTTCTACTTTATCACTTATTGTGATTGGCGCAGTCTTTGCATTCTTGTTAATTTATGCAAGGCCGACAAGCCAAGGACCGATTCCGGAACTTGTAGATAAGGACACGCTTGTCATGATGATGGAAAAATTCAACCCCGATCTGTCAAGATATGACCTCAACAACATGGAACTGTTACACATACACAAGACAGGCCAAGTCTACATGGTTGACCAAAAAACACTCCGCGATACAGACTTGTACCAAAAGAACCTGCCAAACTACCCACATGACCAGTACGTGTGGAAAGTACCGCTCACAGAAGAGACACGTGCTGGAGGACAAGTCAGCAGTACAATTTATGATGCGTCAAGTGGAACAAGGCTTGGCGATGTTTTTCCCAGTGCTGATTGTCCGCTCGGAGACCTCGAGCAATCAAACAATGGGCATGAAATAGTTTACTTGGTCTACTATGCAGTACTGACAAATGGAAAAGTGTCTTATGTAGACCCCACCCTCAAGGGCACTTTTCTTGGAAACGAAGCAGAGTTTGAATTGATCAACAAGACGCAAGACTTTCCAGAGGTATCGATGATGATGCATATGTTTAGCCATGTATGCGTCGATTCGTTTCCCACTGATTTGTATCTCAAGGAGGATCCGAACTTTCCTGGAAGCAAAAATGATGTAGAATACCTAGCCATGGGCAGGGGAACCAACAACCAGATAATCATTGTAGACAAGTTTGATTCTGAAAACAGAAACATAGGGAGGATACTTTATTGCGGAACCGGCGCGTCTCCTGTATACCATGCAAGCATGAGGGAAGTTTTCTCTTGTTTTAATTCCACATCTTCTATTGCTTCGTAGGTTGGGGTTTAGGCCATCACAATACCTTTGACTACAACATTTGTTCGAAGAAACAGATTCAATCTTGGATGGCAAGCAGAATATTCTATTTGATAGCCTTTATCAAATACATGATTCCTCCAGTTATTGCAATTGCTATTCCTAAATACAATAGTGGATCTACGATCGCTGGGTCTGTTGTGAAGTAAGGAGCTCCTATTGGACATAACGGGTCAATACAAAATGGTTCTGATTGTAACTGTGGTATCCGTATTGGCATTATGAAAAATACCATTGACACCATGATGCTGCCAATGAAAAACACCCAGTGGGGAACAAACCGTCTTGAAATTGGTGTTCTGTTTCTAATGGATATGATGGAACCAGAGGCTAGACTTGATGTTCCAGTAAAATACAATACCTGACCAATCCCTCGATACGGTAGTTTTACATAGAACGGAGGACTGGGACAAGTTGCACCGTGACAAAATTTTGATTCTGACATTTCTTTGTGATACTGTTCTATCTCCGCGCTTGTCATAGACACTCTGATGGAATCAAGTTTCAGACCTGAGACAACGAGAACAATCCCAACAGAAAACAGTACAAGGAGCATTATCTGGCTTCTGTTCACGAATCTACCTTGGTACGGTTCTAAGATAAATATGATGCAAATAATCTCTTAGGACTAGATTTAGACCAGTGTATTGCAGTTGACTAAAAAACATTGGCTCAGAATACGTGAATAGCCTCAGTTTTAGAAGAATGTTAGGGAGGGAATCTGCGCCAGTTTTTTATGGTTTGAAGATTGAATTATAGTGCATTTTGAAGAAATTGCATCTTACAGTAGTTTCATTATCCATCTTGGCAATTATGGTTTCGCTTTATTTTCTTATGAACCATAATCAGGCAATGAGTCACAAACAACAATTGATTCAACTAGCATTATCAGATTCAAGAGTGAATCAAGCCCTCCACGATAGACGGTATCATGTTTATTTTGTGGATTCTCTTGTTCCAAATATCGGGGTTCCCTTTACAGATACGGTTATTAGATTTGTTTTTGATAATGGCACGTATGTATCGGTCAGGGAAAATTTTTATCAGCACAAAGTAATTGACGTAAGTTCCGGAAC
Source organism: Nitrososphaerota archaeon (assembly GCA_028867735.1). Lineage (GTDB taxonomy): Archaea > Thermoproteota > Nitrososphaeria > Nitrososphaerales > Nitrosopumilaceae > Nitrosotalea. The sequence goes on along the minus strand of JAGWFW010000060.1, from coordinate 1,494 downwards.
AACATTAACTACTACGTGACTTTGATATGATGAAACCTACGCCAGTTTTTTATAGTTTTAAGATGGAAAATGTCATATTTGAAAACTGCCCGTCTTACAAAAATTGAAGGCATAGGCTTGGCCCTTGTTGTGAGTGGATCGGTTCTCCTTGGATTGAGTTATTACCTTTATCAGATTGATTTTCAATTTGATGAAAAAATCCTGGAAACTCCAACAAATCCAGATTACATGGGCCCAATTCATCTCCCCCCCATATTACTTTCTTCAACCTGTTCTTACTAAGTTGGGGGCAATCTTGATTGGTACCGGAATCTTCTTGTTATATTTTAAGAAAATTAAAAAAAGAATTAATGCGCAGTCAAAATGAACATCCTATATCTTTCCATAATTACAGCCATCGGGATTGGGACCTGCGTATCTTTTGGCATACTCATTTTGTCAACTCCGCACAACTCGGAAAATGTACCCGTTGCCGGCCCTCCACATTCGTACTTTATGGGAGTTGCAGTGAACCCTGTAACGGACAAGGTGTATGTGTGTAATTACCTCGACGATTTTGTTTATGTTTACGGCGGACATTATCCTTACGAAAGACTCGGCGTGGTTCCGGTGCACGGAGAACCATGGGATGTGGCGGTAAATCCCCTTACAAACAAGATATACGTAGTCAACATGGGATCTGATGATGCAGTCTCTGTAATAGACGGAGCTACTGATTCGGTGATGAAAACTATCAATGCAGCCGATATGGGAAAGAAACCTCCTGAGATGGTCTTTGATGCATTCAGAGGCGGCAAAACATACAAGATTTGGCCTGCGCAAGTGGCAGTAAACCCAGAGACAAACCGCATCTATGTAAGTGATTGGAATTATGGTGATGGTGTTGTCACCGTAATTGACGACAGAACTGACCAAGTAATTGACTCCATTGCAGGACTTGGAGGGGGCTCTTACGGCATTGGCGTAAACCCGAACACTGACAGGATATATGTTGACAATGTGCAGTGGGGATACAAGGCACCGTACGAAATCGCCGTGATAGACGGAGAAAATAACACGGTGGTAAACTATCAAGAAATAGACAAGTTGGGTTCGTCTGTTGCTGTTAATCCACAAAACGACTTTGTTTACGCGACTGGAAATTATCAGGATTCTAGTTCGCTGACCCAATTTTATATTGGGCGGTGACAAGATAGCCGTGATCATATTTCAAATATGGAAAGAGTTAAGGACACTGGATTGTAATTGGCCATACATTAATTGCGTACTTTCTTGTCTTCCAATCCTTCATCCTTCTGTATCTCAAGGTCCGTATCGCCAATTTCTTCGGTTTTTCCGTGCATGAAAGTTGGATTTGGCCCCATCTCAAAGTTGACGGTCTGGATGTCGTACTCTTCAGGAAGCGATATGAAGTACGCAAGCTCGTTTGCAGTCAGTACCATGCTCTTTGAGCGCAATTTTTCTGGCACAAAGGTCAGGGGGTTGATGGTCTTT